>NZ_AMZS01000057.1:0-266 GCF_000314615.1 Acinetobacter sp. WC-323 | reverse complement strand
TAGCCAATCTCGCTGCAATTTCCATGTCAGGAATTTGTCCACTTATTCCAATGATGATGAGAACTGCAGCATTGACTTAGATCGCCAGTGCTCAGTACTGACCATCATGTAGCTTTTATCGCTTTAGCGCCTTAACTTATTTAAGTGGCGTAACTTACACAACTTACGCATCCTATTTAAGTGATGTAAGTTATAGTATTCCGTGTCAGGAATCTGTCTACTTATCAGCGTCCGCGGAACTGCAGGATTTCTGGCTTTGTTGTTCG
>NZ_AMZS01000056.1:0-136258 GCF_000314615.1 Acinetobacter sp. WC-323 | reverse complement strand
TACATTGTGTTATTTTATAATCAGCGAAGAATTCAAAAGAGTTTGGATTTTAAAACGCCAAATCAAATAGCAGAGAACTTTTATCGGTTAGCTGCCTAGCATATCCCAAGTGAAAGTCTCCTGCTAATTCAGCACATATCAATGTGATTGATTCACAAGGATTATTACGTTCGACTAAGGATTATTGGAGTATCGGTGGTTTAGATGGAAAAGATGCAACTAAAGGTGGGGCATTATCAAAACTTCCCGTTCAAACTGCTGCTGGACGCAAAATTTATAGTGATCGAACTGTTTCAGGTAGCACTATATCGCCAATTACTACATCAGGTACAGCTTTAACTTTAATTGATTCAAAGAATACGACTGATACAACAGGGACGGCAGAAGCATTAAGAAACAGTAATGATCCAGATAGAGCATATTTATTAAACTTGTTGGGTTTTGGGATAAATACACTAACACCACCTGCTAACCTAACAGGTGCTGCACAACTCCGCCAAATGGGTGCAACCCTGAACTCTACACCATTATTTTTTACCACCAAAAGTAAAATTGCAACAAAAAAAGTAGCAGCGACAGAAACTACACCAGCAATTAATATTGGTGATTATATTGACCGTAAAGACTACGTGCTTTTTGGTACAAATCAAGGCTTATTGCAGGTTGTGGATGCTGATACAGGCGTAGAGAAGTTTGCTTTCTTGCCAAAAGAAATGATTGATCGTCAGAAAAAAGGTTTTGTTGCTAAATCACTACAAACTAGTGCAAGTACAAGTGTGGGAAATAACTTATACCAAGGTATTGATGGTGCTTGGTCCGTTTATACTAATTATGTGGCAAACAATGCAAGTAATTCACTTAAAGCATCAACTCTCAATGTTTATGGTGGAATGCGTCGAGGTGGTTATAATTACTATGCTCTTGACTTAAAAGATATGGAAACAAGTAGTCCAAACTTTTTATTTAAAGTTGGTCCACAACAGAGCGTAGATGCAACCACAGGTGCACTAACTTTAACAGGAACCTGTAGCGATGCCACCCCTTTGGACTGTATGGGACAAAGTTGGTCTAAACCAACTATTGCTTGGATAAAATGGAAAGGTAAGCCACAATTAGTAATGATAGTAGGCGGAGGTTATGATGAGTGCTTTAATAAACCAGATTTTAAGCTAGGCACTACCTACATAGCTAGTGACTGGTCTAGCTACTCTATAGATTCTGGATGGTCAAGTTGTAATAATATATCTCAATCGAGAGGCAACGGTATATACATTTTTGCTGCCAATACCAATACTGATACAGGCTTAACAGCTGGTGCTCTATTGTGGTGGGGTAGTAGCACAGCAACTGGTAATACAGCCAATGCGACGAATGACACCCGAAAAACCAACAACCCCAATTTAAAATATAGCGTGGTTAGCGAAATCAAAGCCATCGACCGTGATAGCGATGGTTTTGTAGATAACCTGTATTTTGGTGACCTCGGTGGGCAAGTTTTCCGTGTTGATATTGATAATGCTTCTTCTGGAACGGTAACTACGGCAACAAGTTCTACAACAAAAAATATGGTGGTTAAACGTATCCAACGGATTGCTAATTTTATTACGGATGCAGAGCGTTCAACAAGAGCCGCACCTCGTTTTTATACCATGCCAACTTTTACGGTTCATAGTCTAAGTGCAACTTCTACCACAGGCGCAACTACAACATCTTATAGTCTAGGTGGTGTTAGAGGAAATGCTAATCGTTTTGCTGTCATTAGTATTGGCTCAGGAGATGTGAGTAATCCTGTAAAAAATAGTTTATCTACAAGTAATGGTATACCCGATCGTATTTATGGCATCTTTGATCGTGATGTAGGACGCCATGACTTATATGCTAATGCAAATGATAGCGATACCACAGGAGCAAATGCGACAACAGATGGATTAAGAAGTAAGGATATTACTACTGTAAATATGGTCGATTTAACTGCTATAGGAACAAGTGCACCCACTGTAGAGAATATGGTTGCTATAACCAATCATGGCTGGTATCACACTTTAGCTGATGCGGGGTTGGGACGTTCTGGTACAAATGTTGACTCAGCCCTTACTAATGGAATCGCACGCTATAAAGTTTTAAGTAGTTTTGCTGCTATTAAAAATACTTTATTTACCAGTTATTTTGATGCTGCTGATAATGGTTCTTCTTCTAGCTGTAGTGCCGGGGTAAAAGGACGCTCGTACGTTAAAAACTATTGCTTGCCTTTTGGTAGTATGGGATCTAATGGTAGTAACTGCCGTATAACAGAAACAGATGGTCGTGGTTTCTCTACAGCTAATACCATAGGAAGTAATGTAGGGGCAGGGATTGTACCGGTGGTAGTTGGTGGTATGACTAATAATCAGATTGGGCCGATTACAGGCGTAGGACGAGATAGTGGCGTCAAAGCAGCATATACAACCCCGATTCGCTTTGAACCGATTACTTGGTACTCAAAACGTTCATGAGGAAAAATAAATGATAAATATGAACGTTAAGTCTAGCTGGGGATTTACTCTAATTGAATTGATGATAGTAATAGTAATTGTTGCAATATTTGCAGCAATTGCTCTTCCTGGTTATCAATATTATTTACGTAGAGGAGAAGAATCTAAAGCCATGCAGGAAATGCTGAGGCTTTCTCAGGAGCTGGAAAAGTATAGATCAAGAAATTTCAGTTATCAGGGTTTTAATGTCGCCTCAACTGCTTATGCGGTTCCAAACTCAAGCTATACCATTTTAATTGTAGATGGCACAGATACCTCTAAATCTTTGAATAATGATACTGTGACGGGACAAAAATGGGTGATGCGGGCCAATGCGAATGATGCATATAGTAGAAAGTACAGTTTCTTGCTGACCAATACAGGTTTTCAATGTAAAAATAAAACATGGAGTTTGATTAATTATGCTGATTGTAATACTGCGGCAAATGGTGGTGTAAATAATTGGTAAATCATATGAAAAATGAGTCTGGTTTTACACTGATTGAATTAATGATTGTGATAGCAATAATTGGCATCCTTGCCGCTATCGCTTATCCATCTTATATTCAATATAAAGTTCGAACAAATCGTGCAGAAGTACAAACTGAAATGATGAGAATTGCGCAGCAGTTACAGAGTTATCATGTGGTAAACCATAATTATACTAATGCAAAATTAGATAATGATACTACGCCATTAATTCAAGATTTCCCCGCTACGCATGCAATTTATACGCTGAGCTTGAATATTGGTACGGCACAAAATTGGATCTTAACAGCTACACCGATTAGTACGACTATTCAAAAAGATAATGGAGCTGTTGTACTTAATAGCCAAGGTCAGAAATGTTGGACTAAAACGACGACAGCTTGTACTCCCTCTACAACCACCAACTGGGATAGTCGTTAATCTCATAACTGTAATAGCCTGATAAAAAAAGCAAACCGTTAAGGTTTACTTTTTTTAGGAACACTTTTTTTAATTTATTTAACATTATTAACAATAATAACAAGTAAATGTGATCAAATTATCACTTATCTGCTGTTCCATACCTTTTATCCCCTAATGGTAGATTTTTGTGTATTTTAGGTTGAAATTGATAATTAAACATGAAAACAATCACGAAAAATAGTGCTTCTCTCATTGATATAATGAATTGATTTTACTTACTTAAAATATTTGAGAGCGCTGTTACAACAAAAAGATTTGTGCATATGGAGGACTGTATGCAACAAGCCCATGACGACGCGGAGCATCGCTCTTTATCTTGTGCACAGGCCAAACCTTGCTCGGGATTTACGATGGTTGAACTGATCATCACCATCGCTGTTTTAGCAATCATCGCTTTAATGGCGGCGCCTTCATTTGCCTCCATCTATAACCGCCAAAAGTTAGAGTCCTCCGTACGTGAACTGGCTATGAAGGTCTCAGAAGCAAGAAGCCAAGCAGTCATGACTCGTCAGGTTGCTGGACTTTGTCTTGTCGAATGGTCCTCCGAAAAAGATGATAAAGATCGAGAGAAATGTGCAATAAAGTTATCGACTTCCATAAATAATACTTTTTTAGTTTATATGGAGCCCAGTGTAACAGCGAATACAAGCAGTTCTTTTGTGACAAGTCTCCGTTTTAGAACCAATGGCAGTATTGCTGCACAAAAAGACTTTATGTTGGAGCGACAAGGTCTTTCTTATTGTGTTCGGGTGGGTGTCATCGGGGATACCATTATCACGGAAGGAGCCTGCCCATGAATATAAAACAACAAGGGGTTGGACTGGTTGAAGTCTTGGTCGCGCTGGTTTTATTAGCGATTAGCGTATTGGGTTTTGCTGCTTTACAGCTCAAGGCAATTGAGGCCAGTGCCGAGGCCAGCAAGCAGGTGTTAGCGCTGACCATTGCACGGGATCTTACAGAAAGGATGCGTGCCAATCCTCAGGGTATTTATCCTAACGGAGCGGTCATAGTTATGGATACATTTCTTCCAGATGATCTAACGCCTGTAACACCCTCTAGTCTTGTCACGCAAGACTTACAAAATGCGGCCCTACAAGCCAAAAATAATGGAATGAATATTGCGGTTAACTTATGTCCTTTAACAGGCACAACTCGGCAATGTATTTATGTAGCATGGGATGGGACATCTTTGGCGGGGGAGAAGGGAATAGAAAACTGTATTAAAAAAGATGAAGCGTATGTTTCTGGCTCACACTGTCTATTTTTGGAGGCTTACTAAAAATGAAAAATAGTTACTCCAGAGATAAAACAAGCTTTGCTAATCAAACTGCTGTCTCTCGTTCTAATGCTGGATCAAGCGTTATCCGAATTCATTCTGCCTCAGGTTTTACTCTCATTGAGTTAATGGTTTCATTAACTCTTGGGTTAATTGTTGTTGCTGCTGCAATACAGCTTTTTATTACGGGTGTGACTAGCTATAAGTTGCAAAAAGCTATGGCACATATTCAGGATAGTGCAAGTTTAGGTTTAAATTTTATTATTGATGATATACGTAAGGCAAATTTGAGTGCTCCGGTCCCTGCCGTAAATGATCAAATCGAATATGCAGGGATTATTCTTACATCAAAAAATGTGGGAGAGAAAATCAATTTAAATTGCACAGCATGTTTTGATGAACCAAATAAAAATAAAGAGGATGACAATAAACCTTTAAAAAGTTTTAAAAAATCCAACCTAACAGGCGGGGTGGAAAATGATCAATTGTTAATTCGTTATCAAGCACAACAAGAGGGTTTTGATTGTTCAGGTAATGAACTCAAAAAAGATGTTTTTGTGGTGCAACGCTATTATGTTGACCCTGCTGAAACTAATGTGCGCCGTTCTTTACGCTGTCAGGCAGCTCAATATACTCCTACAAGCCTTGACTCAAAATCAAAAGATGACCAGTTACTACTTAACTGGAAAAGCAGCCAAGTGATCTTACCCAATGTAGATTATTTTGTGGTGCGCTATGGTTGGATGGAAGGTGGTCTAAATGATGAGGACAGTAAGATTCAATATGGGAGTTTGAATACCTATTTGACCCAATCGGTAAGAAAAAATATTGATGGAGTCATGCAGAACGTCCGCCCACATATTCATGCAATTCAGATTGGAGTATTGGTTCAATCTACAGATACGGCAGGTAATCAATCAATTGTGAAGGAAAGAAATAGCAGAGTATTTCAGGTTTTGGGGAGTGAGGTCGAATTAGATAAAAAATATCAAAATGGTCATTTACGCCAAGCGGTCAATCAAACAATTTCATTGAGAAATGCAATGGGGTGGATCGTAGAAGGGTGTAAGGCTGATGTTGATGATTGTACTGGGGGGAATGAGACATGATTCGATCTGAACGAGGGTCAACCCTCATCGTTGTATTGATGGTCTTATTACTGATTATGATTGTAGGAACATTGGCAGTTCGTCAGAGTATCAGCTCATTGAAATTAGTGACCAATAATCAGATACAAACATTGTTGTTACAAAATTCTGATGCCGCTTTGTTGGCTTTACAAAACCCAAAGAATACATCCGATATAGCAGCAGCGAATGGGATTGTGGGATTTTTTAAAAACGAAAATTATAAACATGCTCAATTGGTATTTTGCTTTTCAGATACTAAGCCTTTTACATTAAATAAAGGAGCTTATCTCTTAAATAGCTCAAATTGGGAAAGTTTAGGAGGTGGAGCCTGTACTAAAACTTCGGAATCAGGTGGGCGTAAGCAAGTCGTAACACAAGTTTATATTAAGCGAGCCACTACACCAACTACTCCTTTTGCTGATTTAGCACGGGGTACAGAAGTTCTTGGTGCAAAAACTGAAGAAAGCATTCGTTTACAAGTATATGTTGTATCCGTCATGCAAGGCTTATTATCAGATACTGATAAAATATTGTTTAAAAAGAGTACTGAAGCTGATGAAGGCTGCTTAGTGAAAAGCATCGATAATGCCGGGAAAAATGAAGTGGCTGAATGCCTCAAAAAAAATAAAGAAAATCCATTATATAACATTCAAGTTGCAGAATATCGCTTCTTATCGGACTTTGAGCCTTCAGGTTCATAAGGGAGAATTGTCATGAATAATAAGAATAGAAATCTAACAGAATGTGAATGTAAGCCACAGAAGAAAATTAGAGGATTAATATCTGATTGTACCATTATATCGAGCTTTTTTATTATATCTTCAGTTGCTTGGGCAAGTGATATTGAAATCTATCAAAACCCAAGCAATAGCAATGTTATTATGTTAATGGTTGATATTTCCCAAAGTATGGGAACAGGCCCTATTGCAGATTTACAACGAGATTATCCGCTGTGTTTGCAAGGTGGTTTACTTGGCGGCACAAAAGGTCTATTACAGAAAGCAGGTGTTAACGTTGATGCAAATCTATTGGGTTTAGTCAAAATAGATACCTCAGCGACAGCAACAGATACAGCCTATTGTGAGATTCCATCTGAATTGGTTGTGAATATTTTAGAGACCGTAAATAATACTACAGGTGATTTACTTGGATTAAGAGGCTCTGCTCAATATATAAAAGAAAGTTGTGAGCCTATTGATATGAAAAAAGGTGGGACAGTTGAAATTATTAAAGGTTATCGTTGTTACAATAGGCTACATAATATAAAACAAGCAGTAAAAGATGTTATTGATGGCAATGACGCAAAAGGAATTGGAAAATTACCTGATGGAGTATCAGTTGGACTTTCAGTTTTTCCTGCCAATGCAATTAAAGGTAATTATAAGCAAAAAAATGAACTTGCGGGGATGATTGCGGTTGAGGCTCAACCACTAGATGCTACACAACGAGCTAGAATCAAAGCTGAAATTGATAAAGTTGGTAGTGTTGATCCAGTGAATAATAGTCTAACGAAAGTAAGCGATATTGTTAAAAAATTACTTGCTCTAGATGTTGTTGGTGCAATTACAGGTGTATTAGATATAGTTTTAACTCTAATTCCAAATTTAAAACAGCTTGCAGGTTTAAGTACGCCCACTGCTACGGCTTATGCAGAAACTGGAGCATATTTACTGGGCAATACTACAGCAGGAACAGGTGACGGTAAAAAATCTAAGGAGGTTTGGCGATTTTATCAGGGGGAATATTATAAGTGTAAACAATGGCTAGATGAGTTTAAATGTAGTGATACTGGTTGGGAAAAAAGTACTAAACCTAGACTAAATAACGATTATGATTGGGTTTCTGATGAAACACTTTTAGATCGCCTTTTAGGGAGCGAATCAGGTGGTGGACTTATTGGAAGTATTGTAGATGGAATCACAGGTTTGATTGATGGTCTTTTAAAAGGTGTTCTCGGTAAATCATTAGATAATATTTTGGGGCAGAATGATCTGACTAAAAATTTACCAAAGGCAGAAAAAGAAAAACTTTTAGGAGCGTCAGAGGTTATTTTCTATAAAAACACTACACAGCAAAGTGATTCTCCTTATAGTGGTTTTTCTGTTTCCATTGATGCAAGTAAAGAGAACAATATTTATAAAGCTCCTACATCAACGAATGCTTCATGTAGTGCTAAAGGGATTTATGTGTTAACAGGTAGTATTCCTGATTTAGATCCGAATTTACTTGATGGATTATTAGGTTCTTCCAGTAACAGATCACCTTCAGCGACAAATCCAGTTCAAAGACTAATGAGTCAGTCAATCAATACTGCTTTTAGTTGTGCGACTGTACCATCGGGATGGGATGCAGGTAAGGATGCAAATACATGGAACTGTATTGCTAATTATGCGGGTGTATTAAAGAATAATACGCATAATATAAAAACAGGTGTAGGCGGGATTGGACGTGAGTTTTCACATATTTCAAGTAGTAAAACAGGCGTGGAGACGAGTAATGAGCCAAACTCTATTTTAGGAGGTGTATTACAACCAGTAGCTAATCTTATAAAAGCATTAGATCCTGTTTTATCGTTACTTGGTTTAGGAAACTTGGTCGATAAACTGAATAAGATCCTCGATAATATTTTGCCTGTACCTTTAGATCAAGATACTCATAATAAAAATGTTGCGAACTTAGCTCGTTGGGGGGTGCATGGCGGTGGAGGATGGTATCAATTATCAAATTCAAAAAGTATTGCTCAAAGTATTTTAGACTTTAATCAGAATCTCGTAGAAACTGAGGCTGATCCCATTGGTTTACAAACGTTACCTGCTGACCCCCTTACCCCATACCGTATGACCAATGAAGTCTATAAAAGTATGTTTGAACCTACGGATAAAGTGAGTTGGTTTGGAAACTTTAAGAAATATGGACTTGAAACAAATAATTCTGTAAACAAGCTCAAAGATGCTTGGGATAATGCTGCTAAAGACTATGATGTAAAAGATTGGAATAAAGGTGGGTTATTAAAACAACTTCAAAATTTGCCAACAAAAACCAATAACGCCGATCCAGCAAAACCGATTATTACTCAACGTAAATTATTGATTAATCGTGATTGTGTTGGCACAGGAAATACTGCTGATTTCAAAGAAGTAGGTGTACTTAAAACTATTAATAATCAATATTTAGATAAGGTTTGTGGTACAGATACGACAGCGAAAAAAGATCCGAATGGCCACTTCTTAATGAATTTGCTGGGCTATAAAGTGAATAAAGATGCAACCACAGCAAGTCTGACAGAAGCTAATCGTACACACTGGCAAGTGGGAATGAATTTGCATTCAACTCCGATCAAATTAACGCAAGGAGCGACCTTTAATGCAGATAATAGTATAAAAGAACGTCAAGATTATATGTTATTTGGTACGACACAAGGAGTGTTGCATGTGGTGGATGTTAAAACAGGAGAGGAAAGCTTTGCTTTTGTACCCAATGAAATGCTGGAAAGCTCTAAGCAACAACAAGCCTTTATGACACCAACAACAGGACATATTCGGAATCCTGACAATATGGCATATGGGATTGATGGAGCTTGGACGTTATATAGCGAATATGTGTATGGTATGAAAGAAGTAAGCAGTGGCAGTACAACGAAAGAAGTTGTAGCAACAGTGGGCGAAATTAAAAATGGTAGCAATGTTATCCACGGTAAACAAATTGCTTATGGCGGTTTACGGATGGGCGGGCGTAGTTATTATGCATTGGATCTTAGCAATCTTGATTCTCCCAAATTAAAATTCCATATTGATCCAATTTCCGGCAAAGTTTACTCAAAAGACAATCCAGATGGTAAACCTTTCGATGCAATTAAAAATATGGGTCAAAGCTGGTCAAAGCCGACTATTACTACTGTGATATATGAGGGTGCGCCAAGACGTGTGATGCTAGTCGGTGGTGGCTATGATATGGAATATGAAAACATTGACCTATCTAAGTCGAAAGGAAGTGGAAATAATAAAATTGAAGGTACAGGCATCTATATGTTTGATGCAGATAATGGTGATTTAATTTGGCATGCAAGCGGAGATAACCCAAGTACTTCATGTGGTAAAGGCGATACGGAGCATGGACTAAAAATACAAGGTATGGGAAGTGTCGTTAGTCGGATTAATACGGTTGATCGTAATGGTGATGGTATAACCGATCATCTCTATTTTGGTGATTTGGAAGGGCAAGTGTGGCGGATTGATTTAAGTGCAAACCTAGGTAAAGAGAGGAAGGCGACCAGCGATAATAAAGATACTGGCTGTGGCAGCTACAGTATGCTTTTTAAAGCAGAGGATGAACGTTTTTATGAAGCACCAAACTTTAGTGTGTATGGTTATGAACAGCCCTTAGCGGTTGTGAGTATCGCTTCAGGTAATCGTAGTTTACCTCTCAGTGATAAAGATTCATCTAGTAGGATTTACAACATTTTTGATAGAGAGGTTATCGGAAAGGGTTTTGACACGAATAATAAGAGTGGGGCGAAACTAGAATTGGCTGATCTTCAGCTTATGCCAAATGATTTGAATGGTAAGACTTTGAATGATGTAGCAAAAGATATTCCAAATGGTTGGTATGTCTCGGCTGAGACTGTAGAGGCTCAAGATATTGATAAGACAGCATCTTTCGATAAAAATGGGAGTAAAGTCTTAGGCGAAATGGTCGTGATGAATAAGAGCTTATATGCCAGTATCTATAATCCAAATGCAACGACTGATAGCTGTAAGGTTCAAGCACAAGGGATTACTACGGTACAACGATATTGTTTACCTTTTGGTGTTTGTGAGCAAGAAACTGATCCAGCAACAATGCGTTTTGGTGGAGGACGTGGCATTGTTGATGTAATGGTTGGTGCGGGTATTGGGACATCGGAAAATGGAGTAAAACGTCAAATTTTAAACCCTGGTTTAGCTAGTGTGATTAACAAGGCCAATGGAATGCCAATCAATACTATGCGCCGTCAAATCGTCCCATTAAAATGGTACGAACGCAATGAATAAACAAAAGGCATTTACCTTAATTGAACTGATGATTACGGTGGCAATCATTGCGATTATCGCAGCGATAGCGATACCGAGTTATGAGGTCTATATCCGTCGTGCGGAACTGTCTACGGCACAACAGGAGATGCTTAAGGTTGCAGAACTGCTGGAAAAACACCGGGCACGTAACTTTAGTTACGATGGTTTTGTGCTGAAAGGCACCTCGAGCAATCAGGGACCCTATTATTCGGTAGCAAGTGCAAGTAATAACAGCCTGTTGTTACCTTTGGATGCAAGCAGTGGCAAGCAGAAATTTACCATGACCTTAACGCTGAATGCGCAAACATGGGCTTTAACAACGGTGAGTGAAAACCCCCGAAATTATTCCTTGCTTTTGACCAGTACGGGGATTAAATGTAAGACCAAAACACCTGCAAATATCACCGCTCAAGCTTGTGGACTCGGGCAGGAAGACTGGTAAGCCGGCAGATTTTATCAATTAAATTCAAAGCTGTGGATAAGCCGAAAAATAATCTTTATTTCAGCGTCGATTTAACGTAGAATATCGCCCTCTATGAAAGGGGTTTGAAGTGTTGCCGATGGTCGGTGCAGGGATAATCCGTAAAAATTATAAGGTTGTTCTCATGGTTGTTATTCGTTTAGCGCGCGGTGGTGCAAAAAAACGTCCATTCTATCAAATCGTTGTAACTGATAGCCGTAACGCACGTGACGGTCGTTTCATCGAACGTATTGGTTTCTTTAACCCAACTGCTCAAGGTAAAGCTGAAAAAGTTCGTTTAGACGCTGACCGTTTTGCTCACTGGGTTGCTCAAGGTGCTCAACCTTCAGAGCGCGTTGCTTCTTTAGCTGCTCAAGCTAAAAAAGCTGCAACTGCTGCGTAATTGTAGTAGGTAGCCCATGACATCGACACAGAATGTGCCAGAAGATCGTATTCAGATTGGACAGTTACGTTCAGCTTATGGATTGAATGGGTGGCTCTGGGTTTATTCAAATACTGAACCTATGAGTAATATGTTTGACTACCTTCCTTGGTACATTGAGACCAAGGCAGGTTGGCAAACAATAGATGTGAAACGTTGGAAACCACATGGCAAAGGCCTGGTTGTTGCATTAAAAGGCGTAAATGATCGCACGGGTGCAGAACATCTGGTTGGCGCAAATATCTGGATTGCCAAATCTCAGCTTCCAAAAGCAGATGTAGACGAGTACTACTGGTCTGATCTTAAAGGTCTAACGGTGTTAGGTCTTGATGATGAAGAACAAGAAGTCAATCTCGGTCAAATCTACGAACTGTTTGAAACCGGTGCCAATGATGTCATGGTGGTCAAAGCGACTGCTGATAGTGTTGATGCTGAAGAGCGAATGATTCCGTGGCATAAAGATGTGGTACAACGCGTTGATCTTGAAGCTGGTCGTATTTACGTCAATTGGGGCGTAGACTACTAATCCTTTTGGGGAAAGTAGCGCAGCAGGAAAATAGAGGAGTCTGCGGTGTTTTTTGCAGTCATCACATTGTTTCCTGAAATGTTTGAAGCGATTACAGCGTACGGGATTAGCGGACGTGCAGCAAAGCGTGACATCGTGCAAGTGACTTGCATTAACCCACGAGATTTTGCTGAGGGTAATTACAAACGGGTGGACGAACGTCCTTTCGGTGGTGGCCCTGGTATGGTGATGATGGCTGAGCCTTTGGCAAAAGCAATTAATCATGCCAAACAACTTGCTTCACAAGCAGGCTGTGTTCATGCCCCGGTGGTGTATATGTCACCGCAAGGCAAAACCTTAAATGAGCAGGCAGTACAACAATTCGTTGATTATGATGGTTTGATTGTATTGTGTGGGCGTTATGAGGGTGTCGATGAGCGTTTAATCCAGCATTATGTTGATCAGGAATGGTCAATCGGGGATTACGTTTTATCGGGTGGTGAACTTCCTGCCATGGTGTTGCTGGATAGTATTATTCGCCGTTTGCCGAATGTCATGACTGACGAGCAATCAGCGATCCAGGATTCTTTTGTGGATGGTCTGCTGGATTGTCCACAATATACCAAGCCAGACCATTTTGAAGGGCTGGATGTGCCTGAGGTACTTAAATCAGGACATCATGCCAATATTGAGAAATGGCGTTTTTTGCAGCGTTATCAACGAACTTTAGATCGTCGACCAGAACTGGTTGAAAAAGTAGCGTTGAGCAAACAGCAAATGAAATGGTTAAAAAATTCGAAAGGTTAAACTGCTATCAGTTAATCTTCGCACCCAACGAGAAGCTTTGCTTCGAGTTCTACTTAAACATTGTTTAAGTTAAAAATAGGCTCTTTAGGACGTTTGTCTTAAGGGGAAAGTTAAACGGGAAATATGCGCTTTAGCCTCTATTCCCAGCGGCGTCAGAGACCTCTTCTCTCCCGCACATATTGGAGATTCCACATGAGTGGTAAACATCCTTTAGTTCAAGCTGTTGAAAATGCACAGTTAAAATCAGACATCCCTGCTTTTGCACCGGGCGATACAGTTATCGTTCAAGTTAAAGTAAAAGAGGGTGACCGTGAGCGTCTTCAAGCATTTGAAGGTGTTGTAATCGCGAAGAAAAACCGTGGTTTAAACTCTGCTTTCACAGTTCGTAAAATCTCTAGCGGTGTTGGTGTTGAGCGTGTTTTCCAAACTCACTCTCCAATCGTTGCTAAGATCGAAGTGAAACGTCGTGGTGACGTTCGTCGTGCTAAACTTTACTACCTACGCGAGTTGTCTGGTAAAGCTGCACGTATTCGTGAAAAGTTACCAGCTCGTAAACAAGGTTAATTTTAACTTTGTTGTAAAGCAAAAAAATGCGCCTTTGGCGCATTTTTTTATGCCTGTTTGTGCTTAAAAGCCAATCCTTTTCTAAATCCTCGACCTAGTTTTGCTAAAATAGGTCTTTATGCTTTGACTTTTCTTTTTATGAAAAAAAGTGCTTACCGTCATTTAAGCGGTGTATTCCTATTAAACAAACCTTTAGGTTTAAGTTCTAACTCGGCACTACAAAAGGTGCGTCGTCTGTTTAATGCGCAAAAGGCGGGCCATACAGGGGCACTTGATCCATTGGCGACCGGGTTATTACCGATCTGTTTGGGAGAGGCGACCAAATTTTCGCATTATTTACTCGATTCAACCAAACGTTATCAAACCACGGTCAAGTTAGGACAAACCACGGCGACCGGTGATGTTGAAGGTGAAATTCTCCAGCAGAGAGAAGTACCGGCTTTAACGGCAGAAGGGATTGAGCAGGTGCTGGCACAGTTCAGAGGCGATATTCAGCAAGTTCCGCCGATGTATTCAGCATTGAAGCGTGAAGGCCGTCCATTGTATGAACTGGCGCGCAAAGGGATTGAGATTGAACGTGAAGCGCGTCCAGTAACCATTTATGATTTAACTCTAGTGGATTTTACCGAAGATAGCCTGACGCTGGATGTGACCTGTTCGAAAGGTACCTATATTCGCGTATTGGGTGAAGATATTGGTGAAGCTTTGGGTTGCGGTGGACACCTCACCAAGTTACATCGTACCCAAACCGGACATTTTGAGATTAATCCAAGCTATACCATTGAGTATCTTGAAAGTCTGACCCAAGAACAGCGCGATGCTTTATTGTTACCTGTGTATGCACCCGTCGAGCATTTCCCGCACGTGCAATTGCCAGAAGGCCGTGAAAAATATTTCGGCAATGGTCAGGAAAGCAATATTGATCATGAAGCTGCGCCCGAAGTGCTGGTGTTTAATGGAGAACGTTGCCTGGGGCTGGCTGAAATCACTGATAAAAAACGTTTAGTCCCTAAACGTTTGTTAAATCTATAAGGATATTGTCCATGGATTGGGAACTGATTCTGACACTGGTGTTCTTTGCTTTTTGTGCCGGAACCATTGATGCCGCTGTCGGTGGAGGTGGGTTGATTCAGATTCCCGCATTGATGGGTGCCTTACCTCAAACCGCACCTGCCACCTTATTTGGCACCAATAAACTGGCATCCATTTTTGGGACAGGCTCGGCTGCATTTTCATTTGTACGACGGGTGAAATTGCAATGGTCGCTGTTGGGTGTGATTGCGCTGTTTGCCTTTATCAGTTCCTTTATTGGTGCAGCCTGTGTCTCTCTGATCCCCACTCATATCTTAAGACCGATTGTCTTGGTCATGCTGATTGTGATTGCGATTTATACCTTCGCCAAAAAGCAGTTTGGGCAAGTCCATGTCGATCAGCAGATTACGCCAAAGTTACTGCTGCTTGCTGCAATCGGGAGTTTAGCCATTGGTTTCTATGATGGTATTTTTGGCCCGGGTACAGGCAGTTTCTTTATTTTCTTTTTTATCCGTTTTCTACAGGTCGATTTTTTACATGCCTCGGCATTGGCAAAGATTGGCAATCTAATGACCAATCTGGCGGCATTAAGCTTCTTCATTCCAACCGGTCATGTGCTGTTTGAATTAGGCTTGATGATGGCGGTTGCCAATATTGCCGGTTCATTATTGGGTGTCCGCTTGGCTTTAAAATATGGCAGTGGCTTTATCCGTATTTTATTCCTGATTCTGGTCAGTATCTTGATTTGCCGCTTGGGCTATCAGATTTTGAGTGGAAGCTGATTCATCATCGAGACTATCCGCCCTAGAATTATCCTCCTTGCTCAGCAATCATTAACCTGAGGTTAATAACTAGCACGGTAGGTTGATTGATCAAAATTTCATAAAGCGCTTTTATAGATTCAGAATAAAACTGTGATCTATAGGTAAGCATACATGGAAGGTTCAGTTCAGAATAAACAAGGGTTATGGAACAAGCGACGTCAGGCCAAACAACTCAAGCTGGACATGGTCAAGTCGTACACCGATGGTGTCGTCATTCCCACCTCAGACATTATTAAAGTCTTGGAAACACTGATCACACCCGGTGATAAAGTGGTACTCGAAGGTAATAACCAGAAACAGGCCGATTTTCTCTCGCGTTCTTTAGCGCAAACCAATCCGGATGTATTGCATGATCTGCATATGATCATGCCGAGTGTAGGCCGTTCAGAACATCTTGACCTGTTTGAAAAAGGCATTGCGCGTAAGCTGGATTTTTCTTTTGCGGGGCCGCAGAGTTTAAGAATCAGTCAGCTGATTGAAGATGGCCTGTTAGAAGTGGGTGCAATTCACACTTATATTGAACTGTATTCACGTCTTGTGGTCGATCTGATTCCCAACGTGGTGCTCTCTGCAGGCTTTATGGCAGACCGTCAAGGCAATATCTATACCGGCCCAAGTACTGAAGATTCTCCTGCGCTGATTGAACCTGCTGCATTTAGCGACGGCATAGTCATTGTTCAGGTCAATGAGCTGGTCGACGATGTTTCAGAGTTGCCACGTGTCGATATTCCTGCCTCCTGGGTGGATTATGTGGTGGTGGCAGACCAGCCTTTTTATATCGAACCGCTGTTTACCCGTGATCCAAAACATATCAAGCCTGTGCATGTGCTCATGGCGATGATGGCGATTCGCGGTATTTATGAAAAGCATAATGTGCAATCGTTAAATCATGGCATTGGTTTTAATACCGCAGCGATTGAACTGATTTTACCCACCTATGGTGAGTCTTTAGGATTAAAAGGAAAAATCTGTCGGAACTGGACACTGAATCCACATCCGACCCTGATTCCAGCCATCGAAACAGGCTGGGTTGAAAGCGTGCATTGCTTCGGTACCGAGCTGGGTATGGAAAATTATGTTGCTGCTCGCCCTGATGTTTTCTTTACCGGCCGTGATGGTGCGTTACGTTCCAACCGCATGATGTGTCAGCTGGCAGGTCAATATGCGGTTGATCTATTTATTGGGGCGACATTGCAGGTTGATGGCATGGGCCACTCTTCGACTGTGACCAAGGGGCGTTTGGCAGGTTTCGGTGGTGCACCAAACATGGGGCATGATCCACGCGGTCGGCGTCACGATACGCCAGCATGGCTGGATATGCGTTTGCAAGGTGCCAATGAAACAGAAACCTATTTGGCACGTGGTAAAAAGTTAGTTGTTCAAATGGTGGAAACCTTCCAAGAGGGCGGTAAGCCGACTTTTGTAGATCGTCTGGATGCGATTGATGTGGCTAAAACAGCGGGCCTAGCTTTAGCACCGATCATGATTTATGGCGATGATGTCACTCATCTACTGACCGAAGAGGGCATAGCTTATCTGTATAAAGCCAGTAGCCAGGAAGAGCGTCAAGCTATGATTGCTGCAGTGGCAGGTGTGACCAGTATTGGTTTAAGCCAAGATCCGAAAACCACGGCGCGTTTAAGACGTGAAGGGTTGGTGGTATTCCCTGAGGATTTAGGCATTCGTCGTACCGATGCTACACGTGAACTGTTAGCGGCAAAAAATATTGCCGACCTGGTGACGTGGTCAGATGGCTTATATCAACCCCCTGCAAAATTCAGGAGTTGGTAATGATGGCACAAGTTCAATATCAAACCCTCAGCGATAGTCAGCTTCTGGCAGAGATGGCAGTAGAGGCTCTGATTGATGAAGTCAATCTGACACCAAAACCGGCACTGGTTGATCGCCGTGGCAGTGGGGCGCATGCTGACCTGACCTTGGCATTAATGGAGCGTTCGGCAAAAAGTTTACAGCCCATGTTCCAGGCAATGGCTCAAGCAGCCATGCATCATGGAAAAGTTTGTTTAGCTTTGCGTGAAGAGATTGGTGAAATTGGTCGGCAAGGTGAAGAGACCATGATGTTGGCGACAGAGGGGGTCAATACACATCGCGGGGCCATCTGGGCCTTAGGCCTAATGGTCACTGCGGCAGCCTTGGCACGCGCGAAGCAGCAATATTTATCTGCGGTTGAATTATGTCAGCTGGCAGGACAGATAGCCCGGCTTGAGGACCGCTTTATTCCTGAGCAGGGTTTAAGCCATGGGCAGCAGGTACAGCAAAAACTAGGTATTTCAGGTGCAAAGCTACAGGCACAACAAGGCTTTCCGAGCATTGTGAATTTGGGTCTAAAGCAACTGAAGCAAAGTCGCCAGAAACCGATGAAAGAAGACTTTGCGCGTTTGGATGCCTTGCTGGCCATGATGACGGATCTGAGCGATACCTGCGTGCTTTATCGTTCAGGCACCAAAGGTTTAAAGCGGATGCAACAAGGGGCACAGCAGGTACTGGATCTGGGCGGCAGTTCAAGTCTGGAAGGTCGACGTGCATTACATTTTTTAGAGATTGACTTGCTGCGCATGAGAGCCTCCGCTGGCGGTGCTGCAGATTTATTGGCCGC
Organism: Acinetobacter sp. WC-323; assembly: GCF_000314615.1. NCBI lineage: Bacteria > Pseudomonadati > Pseudomonadota > Gammaproteobacteria > Moraxellales > Moraxellaceae > Acinetobacter > Acinetobacter sp. WC-323. The sequence continues at coordinate 118,089 of NZ_AMZS01000056.1, read as the reverse complement.
GACATTATTTATCGATCGTGTTGAGCAATCATCGTTCAGGAATAAAGCGGGAGTTTGAGTATGGAAACACTTCATTTTGAGTTTATGGCCGCAGAGCCCCCTCTAAAACAAGCCTTGGTCGGTTGTGTAGGGTCGGGTGACCTGGAAATTTTGATGCAACCCGGAGAAACCGGAAAAACCGCTATTCAGGTAGTCACGTCGGTGGATGGCAGTGCAACGCGCTGGAAGAATTTATTTGAACGAATTTTTACGGCGCAGATCCACCCTGCCGTCAACATTGAGATCCATGATTTTGGTGCTACCCCAGGGGTGGTCCGCTTACGTCTGGAACAGGCATTCGAGGAGATTGAACATGACTGACATTCAGGACTTGCTCAATAAACAGGATTTTATTGAGCTGAGTGCAAGAGCACGTGCCAAAGCTTTGCTGGATGATGACTCTTTCCGAGAACTGCTTGATCCATTTGCACGGGTGATATCTCCTTGGCTGATTCAGCAGAATATTGTGCCGCAAGCGGATGATGGGGTGGTGATTGCCAAGGGGACTCTTCAACAACGTCCTGTAGTCTTGATTTCGGTTGAAGGCTTATTCCAGGGCGGGAGCCTGGGTGAAGTCGGTGGTGCCAAAATTGCGGGTGCCTTGGAGCTGGCGGTAGAAGACAACCTCAACGGCATTCCCACTGCTGCAGTATTGCTGTTAGAAACGGGTGGTGTTCGCTTGCAAGAAGCCAATCTGGGTTTGGCTGCAATAGCCGAGATTCAGGCTGCTATCGTGAATTTACGTCAGTATCAGCCCGTCATTGCGGTAGTCGCGGGGAGCGTTGGCTGCTTTGGTGGGATGTCAATTGCTGCCGGATTATGCAGTTATATCGTGATGACCCAAGAGGGGCGTTTGGGACTCAATGGCCCGCAAGTGATTGAGCAAGAAGCGGGCATACAGGAATATAACGCCAAAGATCGTCCGTTTATCTGGAGTATCACCGGTGGCAGCCAGCGCTTTGCCAGTGCTCTGGCCGATGCATATGTGGATGATGACCGCAATAAAATCCGACAACAAGTGATTGATTATTTGCAGCAAGGTTTGCCTCTTCAACATCGAAGTTCAAATTACCCGTTTTATTTAGCACAGCTACAACAAGTCGATACTGCGGAGCAGATCACGCCAGCACAGGTTCAGGCTTTGTATCAGGGAGAGTCGGCATGAATAGCGCAGTTGAGACATTAACAGCCTCTACTCGAGGCGCACACTGGTTTAAGGCAGTCACGCAGGGCTTTCAGGTGGCTCAAGGTTTCCCGGCTTCAGTCTGGGTGGCAGACGGACAGCTTGATCAACAGGCGGTACGTGTCATTGCAGTGGTTCAGGACAGCAATAATCCGTTCCCGCGAGCACGACAGGGTGAAGTTGGGCTGCTGGAAGGCTGGAGCTTGGCTAAAGCGATTGATGAGGTGATTCAAGCCGATGCGCACGCTGAAAGCAAACGTGGCATTTTATGTGTGGTAGATGTACCGAGTCAGGCTTATGGGCGCCGTGAAGAATTGCTGGGTATCCATCAAGCATTAGCAGGTGCAGTAGATAGCTATGCCAGAGCCAGACTGGCAGGGCATCCTATTGTGAGTTTACTGGTGGGCAAGTCGATGTCAGGGGCTTTTTTGGCGCACGGTTATCAAGCCAATCGTATGATTGCCTTAAAAGACTCAGGTGTTATGGTGCATGCCATGGGGAAAGAATCCGCCGCTCGTGTCACCTTAAGATCAGTGGATGAGCTTGAACAATTGGCATCAAGCATTCCGCCAATGGCTTATGACATTGAAAGTTATGCAACACTGGGTTTGTTATCTGAACTTTTATCTGTTGAGAACCCTGAACAACCGACAAACGATGATCTTTTGTTAGCGAAGCAGGTAATTGCGCGAGCATTTCAAGCCATTAATGCCGAGCATTCGAGAGGACTGGAACATCGACTTCACGGCCAAAATCGTCAAATGTCTAAGCGGGTGCGTGAATTATTGCGTGAGCAATGGTCATGAAACTTAAACTTGAAGCCCATGATTTATTGTGGGGCATGTCAGCCGATGCTTTGGCTGAAGATGCGCCACTGTGGGTGAAGGCGGTATTACAGCGTGGCGATCCAGTGGTGGTTCGCCGGGCCATAACCGCTGCAGATCAGGTTGCGGTGGGGATCAGAGGTCAGTTTCGTCATCAACGATACGCTGCTGTGATGCCACGATCGACGATCACCAGACAACTCAAGCCAGAAGCGCTAACTCAGGTAGCAATACATCAGTTTAAGCATCTGGCAGAACGCTTACAGAGCATTTCCAGCATTATGAAAAACTTTTCAGGATGTTGGGGATATACAGGAAGTTTTGGCTTTGAGCTGGCAACGGGGATTGCAACCGTCACTGCGCAAAGTGACATCGATTTGCTGATTCGCACGGAACAGCCTTTTGCCAAACAGCAGGCGATTGAGCTACTCGAAAATTTTCAACAAGCGGGGTTGAATGTGGATATTCAGTTACAGCTCCCCCAAGGCGGATTGGCCTTAAAAGAATGGGCAAGCAATAGCGGGAAAGTACTATTAAAACGGCCCGATGGCGCTGTTTTAGTCGGAAATCCATGGCATTAGGGAATAGGTATCATGGCTTCAATTTGGGTCTATCCAGGACAAGGTGTGCAAAGAAGCAATATGCTGCATGATCTGCCGCAAAGCACGCTGGTGAAAGAACACCTGGAGCGTGCCTCGGATGCACTCAAACAAAATGTGTTGCTGCTGGACAGTGCAGCGGCATTGCAATCGACACGAGCGGTACAGTTGTGCCTCCTCATTTCTGGCGTAATCAGTTCAGCGCTACTCAGCGCTGAAAACTTAAAACCGGACTATGTTGCGGGGCTATCGATTGGTGCTTGGTCGGCTGCAGTGGTTGCAGGCGTTTTAGCGTACGAAGATGCCGTCCGTCTGGTCGCTTATCGCGGTGAACTCATGCAAAACGCTTATCCGGCAGGCTATGGCATGACAGCGTTACTTGGTACAGATCGTTCAACAGTTGAGGCATGGATAAAACAGGTTGCGGCAACAACGCCACAGGTATATGTCGCGAACATCAATGCGCATAACCAGATCGTGATTTCAGGACGTTTTGAAGCCATGAATCAAGTTGCTGGATTGGCGAAACAGCAGGGTGTCGTGGCAAGGAAACTGGATGTAGCGGTGCCATCGCACTGTGAGTTATTAAGTCAGCAAGCACTGCAACTTGCGACATCGATGGAGGGAGTCACTCTAAAGCAACCTAAAATTGGTTATTTAAGTGGTACCACAGCACGTATCTTGCGCAAGCCAGAACAGATTGCGGATGATCTGGCTTTTAATATGAGCCGTACTGTGGATTGGGAAAGTACGCTTCAGGCTGCATGGGAACGAGGTGTCAGGTTACACGTCGAAGCTTTACCCGGCACGGTACTTACCACACTTGCACGCCGGATATTTAAAGATGGAACCGTATTTTCATTTCAGGGAACGCGTATAGATAGCATCCGGCTGGCCATGCAAAAACAACAGGAAAATCAGATTTCTATGGGAATATGATTTAAAAAAACCAAGTAATCCAAGGACATGAGGGATTTACAATGATTATATATGGAACAGCAATTTTGGCGATTTGTCACCTACTCGGTGATTATCTGGGTAATACCCTCGGCATGTTGATCGGTGTCAAAGCCAATGTCGGTGGCGTTGCAATCTCAATGATTTTGTTGATTCTCTCTAAAGAGTTATTGGCAAAAAAAGGTTATTTACCCCAAGTGACACAGTTTGGGATCTTGTACTGGTCAGGTATGTATATTCCGATTGTGGTGGCAATGTCAGCCGGGCAAAATGTCGTGGCTGCACTTTCAGGCGGGATGCTGGGATTGATTGTCTCGGTCGTATCACTGATCGGCACAGTGCTGGTGATCCGTTATCTGAATAAACTTAGTGGCGATTATGAAACCTATGAATGGACAATTGAGGCAAAGGAAAAAATTGCCTGAAAAATCATAATTAACTGACAAAGCAATAAAAAAAGGATGTTCATCATGGATGCTATCATTGCTGTATTAACAAAAAATGCGTTAGTGACAGCGCTTGCAGTCACAGGTTTGATGATGTTTGTATCGCATCTGCTTTCCAAATATTTGACCAAAGGAAAGCTGCAAAGCTCTGCAATTGCCATTACTTTAGGACTGGTGGTGGCATATTTTGCCGGCGTTTATACGCAAGGCACCAAAGGTATTTCCGATATTGCCATCTTCTCAGGTTTTGCATTATTGGGCGGTGCCATGATCCGTGATCTGGCCATTGCCTCGACTGCATTTGAAGTCGATGTAAAAGAAGTCAAAAAGGCTGGTAGAATTGGTCTTATTGCACTGATGCTGGGCTGTATTGTGCCTTTTGTGATTGGTGTAATGGTGGCCTGGGTCATGGGCTATCGAGACCCGATTTCGATGACCACGATTGGCGCGGGCGCGATGACCTATATTGTCGGTCCGATTACGGGTACCGCAATTGGTGCAAGTTCAGATGTGATTGCATTATCGATTGCAATTGGGTTGATCAAATCAGTGTTCTTTATGGTGGGTACACCCTTGCTGGCAAAGTTTATGTATTTAAAAAGTCCCTGTTCAGCCATGGTTTTTGGTGGCTTGGCCGGCACCACCAGCGGTACAGCAGCAGGATTGGCCGGTACCGATGTTCGTCTGGTGCCTTACGGCGCACTGGTCGCAACTTTTTATACCGGCTTGGGTTGTTTACTGGGCCCCTCTGTATTTTTCCTGACGGTTAATGCCATTTTTGGATAATTAGTCCAGAGTCAGTGCAGGCAACTTATTTACAATGGAGTAAGTTGCCCGTTTTAAGCCGATCTTAAAACAGGGTAGAAGAAAGCTAAAATTCTATAATGAGCTTCTAGCTTGTCTGACTGCCACGTAAGGTAACCCCAATCGAAGCCACCATAATACAGGCTAAAGCCACCCACTGAATCAGGCTGATTCGTTCATGCAGCAGGACTAGACCTGCTAAGGCTGCTAATGCAGGCGCAAGGCTGGAAAGGGTCCCATAACTGAGCTTGGTCAGCCGTTTCAGTGCCATTAAATCCAGTGCATAAGGAATTGCTGTGGCCAGCAGCGCAATCACCAGTGCTTTGCCCCAATATTGGGTATCCATCAGCGCAGGTGCATTATTCCAGAGCCCAAAAGGCAGCAGGGTCAGTGCAGATAAACTGATGGCAATGGTCAGGGCATGCATGCCGATGTTTTGCTGGACCACACGATGCCCAAAATAAATATACAGCGCCCAGAACAAACCGGCACTCAGAGCACACGCTGCACCGATATAGGAAAAATTTTGGGCATTGGCATCGTGCCACGGCACCATTAAAGCAATACCTAAAATCGCAAATGCCACCCAAATATAGTCACTGCGCTGTTTAATCGAGAGTAGGGCTAAACCGAGTGGACCAATAAATTCCAGACCGACCGCAATCCCTTGAGGCAGTTTGCCCAAAGAGGTGTAAAACAGAATATTCATACAGCACAAGGCAGCGCTATAACACAGTAAATCTCGCCATTTAAGTTCCTTTAATTTGGAAATGATCTTCCAGGAACGAAACATCACTGCAACCAGAATGGTGGCAAAACAGAGTCTTAAAATCGTCACAGTGAGCGGGTCAAGTGTGGCAATCAATTGCTTGGCGAATGAAGCACTGATCTGATACGCCACCATGGAAAGAACCATATACAGCACAGCAACCAACTGGATATTTTTCATGACTGGCCTAAAAAATAATAGAAAAGGGGATAAGCGGGCAGCATTTTTATTTGGCCTGTTTTTGCTGGCGGGCATGTTGCGTGGTAAAGGTACAGCCAATCGAAGCAATGATAATCGTACCCAAAGCAAGCCATTGATTCCAGAGTAATACTTCACCGAGGAAAATAAAACCTGAGAGGGCAGCCACCGCAGGTTCCAGACTCATTAAGGTGCCAAAGCTCAGCGGGGTTAAACTCCGTAGAGCAATCATTTCCAAGGTAAAAGGTAGGGCGCTGGCTAAAATTGCAAGGCCAATAAAATAATATAAATTCGGCAGTTCAAACACCCGGTCGACTGCGCCTGAGAAGAGCGCGAAAGGCAGTAGACACAGCATGCCAATCGACATGCCTAAGCAGACGGTATGATTGCCTGAGATACCGGAAGGCTTTTGTCCGGCAATAATATATAGTGCCCAACAGGCACCTGCACTGACAGCAAACAATACCCCGATCAGGTCGAGACCTTGCTGGGCCTGTTGCAAAGGGAACAGCAAAACCAGACCGAGAATGGCACAACCAACCCAGATGAAATCGTATTTCTGCCGGGCATGATATAAAGCAACACTTAAGGGACCAATAAACTCAAAGGCAACTGCCAAACCCAGAGGTAAGCGTTCAAGTGATAAATAGAACAGGGCATTCATGCCTGCCAGTGCGACACCATAGGTCAGAATGGCTTTCCAGCGCACCACTTTAAAATTAATGGTCCAGATTTTAAAAATCACAGCCAGAATCATCGCACCAAAAAACAGGCGCATGGCAGAGACAGTCAATACAGGAAAGCTTTGAAACAGGATTTTGGCTAAAGAACCACTGCCTTGTACACATAACATGGCAATCATCAACAGCAATAAAGCATGCAGAGGTGTTTTCAGTACAGGGTTAGACATCTTATTTTTTTACATTCGGTATAATATTCACATAATAATTCAAATGCCCATAAAAAAGCCACAGCATCAGCTGTGGCTTTTTCAGCATAGTTCTAACTATAAATTAGAACAATACGCGAACGCGGATGGTGCCTTCAACATGGTTCAAGGTATCTAGCGCTTCTTGAGATGCAGATGCGTCAACATCCATCACCAGGTAACCGATATCACCTTTGGTCATTAACGACTGACCAGAGATGTTGATGCCTTGTTCAGCGAATAGGGTATTGATCTTCGATAACACACCCGGCATGTTTTTGTGGATGTGCAGTAAACGGTGCTGACCATCAGAAAGTGGCAATGCGATTTCTGGGAAGTTCACCGCAGAAAGCGTCATACCTTTATCTGAGTATGCAACGAATTTTTCAGCAACTTCCAGACCGATGTTGGCTTGTGCTTCCATGGTCGAACCACCCACGTGCGGGGTTAAGATCACGTTGTCTAAGCCACGAAGTGGAGACTGGAATTCTTCGCCATTGGCTTTTGGTTCTTTCGGGAATACGTCAACCGCTGCGCCTGCAATGTGGCCCGCTTTGATCGCATCCGCCAAGTCTTCAATCACCACACAGGTTCCACGTGCAGCGTTCAAGAAGATTGAGCCTTTTTTCATTTTCGCGAACTGTTCTTTCTTGAAGAAGTTACGCGTAGATGGCACATCTGGAACGTGTAAAGTCACCACATCCGCAGTTTCTAAAAGTTCATCTAAAGAGCCAACTTGACGTGCATTACCTAATGGCAATTTAGTCACAGCATCAAAGTAGATCACTTTCATACCCAGGCTTTCTGCCAAAACAGAAAGTTGTGAACCGATCGAGCCGTAACCGACGATACCTAAAGTCTTACCACGAGTTTCAAACGAACCCACCGCAGATTTATTCCAGCCACCCGCATGTGTATCTTTCGATTTTTCAGGTACACGACGAAGTAACAAAATGGTTTCAGCAAGAACCAGTTCTGCAACCGAACGTGTATTTGAATACGGTGCGTTGAAAACAGGGATACCACGAGACATTGCCGCTTTTAAATCAACTTGGTTGGTACCAATACAGAAACAGCCAACCGCGATCAGTTTGTTCGCAGCTGCAAAGATTTCTTCAGTCAATTGAGTACGGGAACGGATACCAATGAAGTGAGCGTCTTTAACCGCTTCTTTCAAAGCTTCGCCTTCAAGCGCAGTTTTGTGGTAATCGATGTTGGTATAACCCGCTGCGTTTAAGGTATCGATGGCATTTTGATGCACACCTTCTAACAGAAGGAAACGGATTTTGTCTTTAGGTAGTGATAGATGTTGGCTCATTACGGCTCCGCTACAAAGGCCAAAATTTAGTTGCAGTACTATAGCATACAGCTTTGAGATATAAATATTTGGTTTAAAATTAGCACAGCAGAATTGCTGATAATTTTTCAGTTGCAGCTGAATTTTCTGGGTTAAACACATTTTGTTATTACAGTATCTTTATCCTGCGCTTTATCCTATGCCAGCTTCTATGTAAAATGCAGGTATCTGATAGTCAAACCTGAAACCATCAGGTTTGCGCTGTTCTGCCGAGTTTCCATATGTTGGATATTACAATTTAAAATATTGAAAAATATTGTATTGTTATCCAGACGCTCTATCTTTACTTCTTGCTAGGCCTGTAAACGATGAATGCTTCAGTCGCTTTAACACCTGAGTTATTGACCCAATTAACGGCAATTGTGGGTGAAAACCGTATTAAAACCGATGCCGACAGTTTGGAAAATTGGGGACGTGATCATACCAAACATTTTGATCCGAACCCATCAGTCATCGTTTTCCCTTCAAGCACTGAACAAGTGCAGGCCATTGTCAAACTTGCCAACCAGTTTAATGTTGCAATTACCCCATCGGGCGGTCGTACCGGCCTTTCTGCGGGCGCGGTCGCAAGCAATGGCGAGATCGTGATTAGCTTTGACAAGATGAACCAGATTCTTGAGTTCTACCCAGCGGATCGTATGGTACGCGTACAAGCAGGCGTAGTGACCGAGCAATTACAGAATTATGCCGAAGAACAAGGCATGTACTATCCAGTAGACTTTGCCTCAGCGGGTTCAAGCCAGATTGGCGGTAATATCGGTACCAATGCGGGTGGTATTAAAGTCATTAAATACGGCATGACCCGTAACTGGGTCCTTGGCTTGACCGTGGTAACAGGTAAAGGCGATATCCTGCGTTTAAACAAAGGCATGATTAAGAATGCAACGGGTTATTCGCTTCAGCATTTATTTATTGGTGGCGAAGGCACATTGGGCCTAGTCACTGAAGCTGAAATCAAGCTTGAGCGTCAGCCACAGAACTTACAAGTACTGGTACTCGGTGTACCTGATTTTGATGCCGTGATGCCGGTACTCCATGCATTCCAGAAAGATATTGACTTAACCGCATTTGAGTTCTTTGGTGAACTTGCGATGCAAAAGGTGCTCGATCGTGGACATGTACAACGTCCATTTGAAACACAATGCCCATTCTACGTATTGCTTGAGTTTGAAGCGCCGTATGAGCCAATTGTCGACAAGGCCATGGAAATCTTTGAGCATTGTATGGAGCAGGGTTGGGTGCTGGATGGCGTGATGAGCCAGAGCCTTGATCAGGTTGAAAGCTTATGGCGTTTACGTGAAGATATTTCAGAATCGATCGCGCCGTTTATTCCATACAAAAATGATATTTCAGTATTAATTACCCACGTACCTGCATTTATTCGTGAGATTGATGCAATTGTTCAAGATAACTATCCTGACTTTGAAATCTGCTGGTTTGGTCATATTGGTGACGGTAACTTGCACTTAAATATTCTAAAACCTGAAAACCTGACCAAAGATGAGTTCTTTGCCAAGTGTCAGGTAGTGAATAAATATGTATTTGATACCGTGAAAAAATATGATGGTTCGATCTCTGCCGAGCATGGTGTGGGTATGACCAAAAAGCCATATTTGGAATATTCACGTTCGCCTGAAGAAATTGAATATATGAAAGCATTGAAGTTGGCGTTTGACCCGAACGGGATTATGAACCCGGGGAAATTATTTGATCTTTAATGCTTGATTAGATAAAAGAAGTTCTGCTAAAAGCGTATCGGAAGATGCGCTTTTTATTTTCTTTATATTAAAAATTAATGCTGTACTTTTCTCATAATATAAAATGTAAATATATAAACTTAATTATTATTATTTGTTGACATTAAATGCCAATTACAAGTGTTGTATAGGGTTTTTGTTGAATAAATAAAGAAAAACAATGTATTTAATATTAATTGTTCAATTAAATAAGAATGAGGATATATAAGTGAATCCTAAAAAATATTTATCTCAAAATGAGGCATTCAATTTGTCCGTAGAGGAAATCCAAGAACGTATTGCTGCTGAACAAGAGTTTATGAATAAGCAAAAGCATAAGAAATTTTTTGCTGCGACACATGGTTCTAAAACAAAAAATGGTGGGTTAGTCAGAGCGACGATTAACCAAAACATTAAAGCACAAGGACATCTAATTGCTGTTGTTGGTGATGAAGCCATTTATGAGGATGGGACAACCTCTAAAATTATATCGGGTGCCGGGGAAGCAGGTTCGATTGAAGGATATGATATTGCACTTGTTGGTAGTCGTTTAGAAAATGGTGATGAAATCATTGAAAGCCTACAATCTGTTTTCGAGTATCGTTTGTATGCTGATCGAGAAATCCCTCAAGGTTTTCTTAGTCATGACTAATTTCTTAGGAGACAATCATGGCTGTAGGATTTGCAATTCATAACTCGATGACAAATCATGGTGGTATTATCCCTGCAACTCAATCAAGAACATCCCAAATGGGAAATTTATTTTTAGTGGCTGGTGATAGTCATTTCTGCCCTAAATGTAAAAGTTGGTCAAAGATTATTAAAAGTCATGATCATATTATTCTTGATGGAAAAGCTGTTGCTTATGTTGGTGATCAGCTTACTTGTGGTGCTAAAATTCTGCCGAAACAATCTCATGTTATTGGAGATAGTCACAGTTCTAGTCTAGGTTCATCTTTCTCTCTTTTTCAACCTATTAGCTCTCAAAAAAATTTCAATAACAATTTAACGGATAGCAAAAATGAGCTTTTGAATGGTTATTACTACAATATAGATACTGGATTATATGAAGGAAGAATTTCCAATGGGATAGGTAATCCTGAAAATGTATATGGCTGTAATGGAAAGAAATCAGATAGTGATTTTATCTCTCCTCAATATGCAAATATTACTCATAAAAAATTCCAAGAATGCTCAAGGGTTGTTTCACATGAATCAGGAACAGCAACCATAGAATGTATATATATTGCTTTCACTGCGAACAATTATGCAAAACAAATAAAAAAGGATTTACATTCATTATTGATGTCGGGCTATTCCACTATGCCAACAGGAACAAAGACTCCTTTACCAGATAAACCAAACAATGGAAAAGCAGAAGACCCTAAATATGGACTTGCTCGTAAGGGTGTTTTAAAAGTTTGTTTAGGAGAGGAGGATCCTACAGATGGTGCAACGCATTGGGATGGAACAGATTTCTTAGCATGGGGATTAGAAAGTCCATATAAATATAAAGATAATACAAATAAGCCGCATGCTAAATTTAGAGAATATAATAAAATCACAATCCCTAAAGTAATATATGATGAATTCTTAGCTGGCTCATTGAAGGAATATCCTAAAGGCCGAGTTAAATATAGTAGTACTTTTTATGAAATTCCTGCAAAAGTTTTTAAGGATAATATAAACTGGAAGACTGGTAATTTTGAATACAATACGGGTAGCAACGTTAGAAAATCACTAACTGCTAAAGTAACAGCAGGTCATACTATTTTTTGGAAAGCAACATGAAATTTAAAGTATTCAGTTTGATATTTATGTGTTTTTCATACATAACTATAGGATATGCAAAAACAAATAACTACTTAATGAGTAATGATATTATTCCAAACCATAATCCTCAATTAACTGGTTCGTATCCATCAATAAAAGGAAGTCAATTTAAAGAGATTAACAATTCTATTTTTAAATTTATTACAACTAATTTTGATAGAGAAGATGAGGGATACCCTACAGAAATTAGTTTTGAAAATTTATTTCAGAATGAGGAAATATTAAGTTTTTCAATTAACTATAATATCAGTAATTCAACAGAAAGATACTTTAACAAGTATTACACATTGAGCCTCTCCAATAAAAAGGAGCTGAATCTTTCAGAATATCTTAAAGATAAAAAAATTTCTCAGTATGATGTATTGAAGAAGATAAATAGTTTTATTTTACCTTGTCTTTCTGTCAAAAAACCTCTCCCTGACTACTGTGCAGATATGACACTGCAAAGTCTAATTGAGAATAAAAAAAGGGTTGCCTATTCAGATATATCTAGTTTTTTTATTAAGGATAATAGTGATATAGGAGTAGGTATCGACTCCAATAAATTTACTACTACTTTTATCTATAATATAAAAAGTAAAAATATTGTTTTAAATTAGCCTTTTATATTCTAAAGCTCATACTGCTTATCTTTTTTAATTCCTTCGGTCTCCTTCATCTGGGACGATAGTTTTTTCAAGATATTTGAAGTTTTGAGTAAGCGTTACTATGGAAACTATTGTCTAAGAGTGTTCTCTATGTCTATGCTGCTAAGGGCTCGATCAGTAAGCCTACCTTACTGATCGCTTGTAATCTAGATACCGCTTTCCAGAATACGAATATTCACATCAGCCACATGGTCTTTGGTTGCTTCAAAATGTTGCTGCATATGGGTAGTTTGCATGTGAGCTTCCAGATGAGCAGTACTTTGCCATTTCTCTAACATGACAATGGTATTCTCATCAGTGGCCTGCATCTCAATCGCAGGCAAGTGATCAATCAAGGCTTCATAACCATGACAGCCATCTTCTGCCAGTACGGTTGGCGTCACTTTTTTAAATGCATCTAATACCGCTTGACGATGCTCTGCGCCTGCATGGGTACGGATTTCAGCAATAATAATTAGCATGATCTGTTCTCGCTTAATGTGCTGCAAATAATTGATCTAAATGTGCTTTGTACGCTTCGATATAGCTTGGTACATTCGGTGCCTTGATCACATCATTGACAATAAATGTTGGCAGTGCTTCCATACCCAGGAATTGATTGGCTTTGTGGAACGGTAGATAAACACCATCCACACCTACACCGTGGAAGAATTGGTCTGGATCGGTGAAGGCTTCCATCGGTGCATTCCAAGTTAAAGACAACATGTATTTTTTACCTTGGATTAAGCCACCTGAACCATATTTTTTAGAGGCATCTGAACGGCTGCGACCGTCACTGGCATAGAGTGAGCCATGACCAATAGTAAAAATATCATCAATATATTTTTTCATGGTCCACGGTGCACCCATCCACCAGCCTGGCATTTGGTAAATCACCACATCTGCCCATAAATATTTGGCAATTTCGGCCTGAATGTCATAGTCACTGTCGGTACGCGTCACCTGTACCTGATGACCTAAGCTGGCTAAATGTGCTTGAGACATCTCGGTCAGGGTGTCATTCAATTCACCATTGGAGTGTTCGAACTTTTTCGCGCCGTTAATAATTAAAATATTGCTCATGGGATTACTCAAAAATAGATACTAAAAACTGAGCGTATTTTAGAAAATCTATTCATGAGTAAAAATGCATAAATGAGCAAAATACTATTGATCAAAAGTCAATAATTAAACTATTCAGCTTTTGACTTTTTTGCCTTATAGCAACGGCGAATACCCCATAAAATTGCAATCGCGAGATACAAGGGCCATAACATCACGAGCCAGATGATCGTCTCTCTTAAGCCATAGAGCCCGACTTTAATCGCTTCCCAGATTCGGCTGAGTAAAGGATCGCTGTCTAAGGTTGCAATGCGATTGATATTGAGATCACGGGTCTTGCGGACTTGCGCTTGCTGGAAAAACTCCAGTCGGATGGTGCTATAGGCCAAACGGTCTTTGACTTCCAGATTGGTCAGTTGCTGCAACTGGTTGTTGACCGCATTTGATGCACTGTTACTTTGGTTGGCGGTATTCAGTTTTTCTTCAAGCAGTTTTAATTCATAACGTTTGGCTTCATAGCTTTGGCTATTAAAGTTCAACATCAAGGGTAATAACTGATTCAGGAAAGGCGTAACCTGTTGATTGGGGATACGGACCGTGAGTTGTACCGTGGGGGTGATTTTTTCATAAATATCGACACTGCCATCGATACGATCCCGTTCAGATCGGTCACTGACTTGATAATTAATCTGTTTCTCTTCGATATAACCTTGGTATTGCGATAACTGCTGTTCCAGTGCCGATGTGGTTTTTAATACGTCTTTGACTTCAAACTGAAGTTGGGCACTTTTAACCAGTTGACGGTTCTGCTCCAAGGCATTTTGTTGCTGACTCACCAGTTGTTCTGGATTTTTCGCGGCATTTTGTTGTACCGCTTTGCTATCGAGTGCAACACTTTCCGTCGCGACAGCTGCATCACTGGCAGGGCCTTCTTCTTTTTTCGAGCAACCGAAGGCCGTACTCCCTAGGATTAAAATAATCGTTAATTTTTTAGTAAAATCTGACATCTCTGCATGCCTAAATTGTTGTGATATGAAGGTCGTAAAAACAGTATCTTCGATTTATTTGTTTATTTATAAGCAGATTGTTGAATCCAACAAATCTCTAGCACGTTATAACATTTTGTTGCCTGACCATGCAGTTTTGTATAGTAGCATAAATGAGCAACATGAAGTGCAGAGGGCAAAATGTATAAAACTGCAATGATATTGGGATGTGCTTTATTCCTCAGCGCATGTAATCAACCGATTACCGAATCGCAACAGCAGGCGGCAGTTCAAAAAAGTACGGCCATGCATGCGGTATTACTGGAACAGCCGAATTTATTTCACGATGATAATAATCTCAAGATAGATCAGCAGTTTAATAGGGCAGAGAATCCAAGCGATGCACAGATTACGGTGGAACAGGCGCAACTAGATGATTCTGTGGTGGCGGTGCGTACCGAATATCAGTTAAAGCGCGATCAGGACGTCTGGAAAATTGTGAATAAGAAGCAAAGTTACCAATGTGCCAGAGGCGAAAATACCGAAACTTTCCAGTTTGAGTTATGCCCATAATGATCGGGACTCTATTGTCCAGCCTAAAATCTATTCAAAAATGTGGATAACTTTCAGGTTATTCACATTGTCACAATCGCTGTGGAAGATGGATTCAAATTGCTGTCATTTTAAAAAAGTGCTAAAGTTGCGCCTGGCGATTGTGCCAAAAGGTAAAACATTTACCAGTCTCACGTAAATAGATTGTTTTTCTTATATACACCTAGTGAATACGGTGTTTTCACATTTATCACATGCTTTTTTAGGGCATGAAATCAAAATTTAATTCTAAACCATAAAATCTCGTGGTCGTGATCCTGTTTTCTTTTTTTGAAAATGGGACGGGCGCTAGTTGGTTATTTTTGTGAATAAAACATGATGACGAATAATCAGAACATGACGTTAAACCGTATAACGCTCATGTTTCCTTTAGCTTTAGTGCTATTTGAATTTTCGGTTTATATCGGTAATGACCTGATTCAGCCAGCCATGCTGGCCATTACCGAACAGTTTGCCGTAAGTGCAACCTGGGCGCCTTCATCCATGTCGTTCTACCTGTTGGGTGGGGCCAGTGTGGCATGGTTACTTGGC
Source organism: Acinetobacter sp. WC-323 (assembly GCF_000314615.1). Lineage (NCBI taxonomy): Bacteria > Pseudomonadati > Pseudomonadota > Gammaproteobacteria > Moraxellales > Moraxellaceae > Acinetobacter > Acinetobacter sp. WC-323. The sequence continues at coordinate 102,599 of NZ_AMZS01000056.1, read as the reverse complement.
CCGCTTTCAGACCGGCTGGGACGAAAAAAAGTATTACTGGCAGGTGTAGCTTTTTTTACGATCTGCTGTTTACTGATTTTGCTGACGCATAATATCGAGCAGTTTTTAACGCTACGTTTCCTGCAAGGCATGGGTTTATCGGTGATTTCAGCAGTGGGTTATGCTGCGATTCAGGAAAGCTTTGCAGAGCGTGATGCCATCAAGGTCATGGCACTCATGGCCAATATCTCTTTGCTTGCTCCTTTACTCGGGCCGGTACTGGGTGCTTTCCTGATTGATTATGTGTCATGGCATTGGGGCTTTGTCGCCATCGCGGCGGTGTCTTTCATGAGCTGGTTTGGTTTAAAGAAATTTATGCCTGCCACACAGGAAAGTCGCAAACAGCCGAAACAGCCATTTAGCTATATCTTTGATGACTTTAAAAAAGTGTTTAGCAATCGCCGTTTTCTTGGTTTAAGCATTGCTTTACCTCTGGTTGGTATGCCGTTAATGCTGTGGATCGCCTTGTCACCGATCATTCTGGTAGATGAGTTAAAGCTCAGCAGTGTGCAATATGGCCTGGCCCAGTTCCCGGTGTTCTTTGGCCTGATTATCGGTAATGTGATTCTGATCAAGATTATTGACCGTTTCCCTTTAGGTAAAACCATTTTAATGGGCTTGCCGATCATGTTACTGGGAACGCTATTCTTGGTGCTGGGGGTGATCTGGCCCATTTATCTGGTGCCATGCTTATTGATTGGTATGACCTTGGTCAGTTTAGGCGAGGGGATCAGTTTCTCAGTGATGTACCGTTTTGCCTTGATGTCTTCTGAAGTATCAAAAGGGACGGTCGCTGCGTCGGTCTCAATGCTGATGATGGTGAGTTATTTTGTCATCATTGAACTGGTGCGGGTACTGTATACCCATGTGCATATCTGGGCTTTTGCACTGGCGAGTGTGGTGCTGATTGGGTTCTGGTTTGCACAACCGCGCAAGGTGTTAAAACAGGTGATGCTGGAGCGAAAAGCAGAAGGCCTCAACTAATCAAAAAGCTGAGATCAATGTCTCAGCTTTTTTTATGCTGCTCAAAACAGCAGCAAAACTGTGGATATCTTTTTAGATACCCACAGTATCTAAACTATTTAATCACGCCACAGGCAATACGGTCTCCGCCACCGCCTAAAGGTTTTGGTGAGTCAGAATAATTATCGCCACCGACATGCACCATGATGGCCCGACCCTGAATGTCAGCCAGTTTTAAACGTGGTGCAATCACAGGTTGGGTGGCAAAGCCTTTTGCATCTACAACCAGAACCGGTAAATCACCCAAATGACCATTTTCCGGGGTACCGTGATGAGGGGCCTGATTCGGATTCAAATGACTGCCTGCTGCAAGCGCTGCACCCATTTTGCCATCTTTCATTGCAGCTTCACATGAGCCATTTTCATGAATATGGAAACCATGTTCACCCGGCGAAAGCTTGCCGAGCGCAGGGGTGATGAGCAAGCCTTTTGGCGTTTCCTGAAAAGCCACTGTACCAATAGAAGATCCTACACCTTTGGCATCGACCTGATAGACCTGTACCAGTTGTTTTTGTTCTTGCGTGGTTGATTGGGTCTGGATTTTTGAAGCATTGTGATCTAAATCAGCAGAAGAACAGGCAGCAATACTCAGGCCCAGACAGCCCAGTAAAGAGAGTTTTTGAATCGTTAAAGTCATTGCGAAGATATCCTTATAAATTATCTTTATTTGACGATTCAAACAAAGTCTGGGATATCCCGCAAGCAAGTTAATCAATTGGTGACAAAAAATTAAACAAAATAAACCTATTTGGTTTTAGATGGAGCATCCAGTGTTGCAACCGGTTCATCCACATTTTCATGCAGCCATTCACGCCAGATCGCCAATAGAATCGCCAGAATCACAGGACCAATGAATAGACCGACCAAACCAAAGCTGGCAATACCACCCAGTACCCCAAACATGATCAGAATAAACGGAATCCGGGTTGCACCTGAAATTACCAACGGTCGAATCACATTATCCGAACTGCTGACAATCAGCACGCCCCACAGCACCACCCCAATCGCTTCCATGGTTTGGCCTTGCGCAAAGAGCCATAGGCCAACACCCAGATAGGAAACCGGTGTGCCAAAAGGAATCAGCGCGAGGATAAAAGTCACCATGGTGAGTAGCATTGGATTCGGTACACCCGCGACAAAATAGCTCAGACCTGCCAGCAGGGCTTGTGCCACTGCGGTTAAGCCAACGCCATAGACTACCGCGCGGGTGGTTTCCGAAATAGTATCCAGATAATGATGCACACGTGGGCCAATTACCATTTCCAGAGCACGACTCACCTGAGCCAGAATCATTTGCCCGTCACGATAAAAGAAGAACAGGGTCATGATGGCAAAGGTCAGTTTGACCAGATTACGGCTAATTTCACTCAGGACAAAACGTCCATAACTCAAGTGGCTTTGAATCCATTCCGCAATATTCTTGGTAATGCTGTTCGGATCATTGCTGAGTTCATTTACGGTACGGCTGATATCCTTACCAATGATGGGCAGGTTCCTGATAAAGTCCGGAATCTGGATATGACCCGAGAATAGTTGACGTTGTAAATTAAAATATAAATTGCGTCCTTCCAGTTGCAACATGAAGATTGCAAAAATGAAAGGAATTCCGATCACTAAAATCACCAGCGTAATCATCAGCGTGGCATTTAGGGTAGGACGGTTTTCACCAAAGAAACGACGCTGTACCCATAAATAAACAGGCCAGGTCATATACGCAATAATGGCCGCCCAAAGCACAGGGACAATAAAGTATTTGAGAATACTGAATCCCAAAAAGAGCAGGACAAAGAACAGTCCAAATAGCAAAACGCGTTGTAATATGGGAGCGTATTGTTGCACAAGCGTCCGTCTCTAAAAGTAAAATGCGAATAAAATCATATTAACTGAAAAATCTGCACAGTAAAATTTCATTCGGTAATTTCAGCTTTAAATATTTTGCGCCAGCAACAGCATAAAATTTAAAAGGTCAGCGCGTTCGATGATGAAATATGTAAAAAACAGGAAATAATATTCAGCACAAAATACATGAACTCACGCTGGCAACATTTACTATCGAGTTTAATACAGGAGTCGGCAACGAGTTACAAAGCGTATTGTTAGATTAAATCCATCACGCATCCATAAATAAATTTTAAGGAGTAGTTCGATGGCTTATTCAAATAATCACAATCAATCACCTGAAAAAGCAGAATCGCAGAATCAAGCAAAAACGAATCCTAACGATGTTTCCCAGCCCAATGACAACGTTGCGAACCTATTCAATAACGATAAAGCCAGCTATCAAGAGATTGAAGGGCTCACAGATACCGAGCAATTGCAACAGAGCTTAGACCAGAACGCGACTTCGCAAAACCCTGAGGGAAGTCATGGTAATGAAAATATTCGTAAAGCAGTTGAAAATCTGGATCGTGACGAAATGAAGCATAATCTGAAAGATGAAAGTGCTGAAAAAGACGGGCCGAGTGAAAATCCTGCACCGTTCATCACGCCTGAATAAATATCAAAGTCGGCTAAATCGAGCGATATCGAGTACTTAGCTTTTCACTGGTTTCATCTTTATGAGATGGAACCAGCGCATTTTTTAAAACCATTCACTGGGATCGTCGACTAACTGGTTTAATATCGGTTGCCACTGGCTCTGGATACTGACAAAGTTTTTCTGGGTTTTATCAAAAATACTGAGACCCTGCATGGCTAATGTGCCGTAGGCACTCCGCTCTGAAATCCAGGCCACAGGTTCCTGTTCAATCTTGTTAAAGAAGTCCTGAATATCTTTAGAACTGGAACTGTTCGGTTTGACCCGATTGGCAATCAGCAGGATTTGTACTTTGCCTTTACGAATGCGTTTAATGTCCTGCAAATGCTTGAGGAAACGGCGGGTACTATCAATGTCAAAGAACGAAGGTTGCAGCGGCGTCACGATGGCATGCGCTTCGCTGACGAGTTGCTCCGCATGTTCACCTGACAGCGCACCAGGCGCATCAATAATTAAATAGTCCAGATTTTTTGGTGCTTCACCAATCGATTTTTCATGTCGCCAATCCAGACTCTGAATGCCAGTCACCGACGCCGGGCGCTGCTTTAACCATTGTAAAGAAGATTTCTGGTTATCTGCATCGGCCAGCGCGACTTTATAACCTTTTTGTGAGAGTGCGGCAGCGAGCGTGATCGCCGTCATGGTCTTGCCACAGCCACCTTTTTGATTTGCGATTAATATGGTTTTCATGAAATTAGATTTATTTAACTTGGCTCTCGTATTCAACCATACCTTAGCATCTTTTTAGCGCGAGTGTGTTACACATGACAAAAGTTTAATGTTGCAGTTAAATAGCGATATTCAGAAAAAGGAAGGTTTTATGTCGGTTTGGCTCGCAATGTTGATCGGTGGCTGTATTGGCGTCGTCATCACCACCATTATTTTGTCCAGCACCCGCAATGGTCGGGTACAGGCCGAATATGAAAAGTATATTGCCGAGCTGGAACTGGAACATAAACAGGCCTTGCAGGATGCACAGAAGCGCAGTGTCAATACCAGCCGGGCGGTGCTGAAGGGAAAAATGGCGGAACAGTTTGCACCGATCTTGCCTGAATTCCAGTATCTGCCCAGTGATGCCAAATTCCTCGGTGATCCGGTCGATTATGTAGTGTTTGATGGCTATACCGATTTCCGTGATGGCGATGGAACGGCCGAAGATATCGAAGTGATCTTGCTCGACATCAAAAGCGGTGGGGCACGCTTAAGCAAAGGGCAGCAGGCCATTGCCCAAGCGGTTCGCGAAGGCCGGATCCGTTTTGAGACCTTAAGAATCGATTTTGAAGATTAATGCGGGATCTGTAATTTCTGTGCCCGGGCGAACAGCATCTTTTGGGCAATGGCCGGAATGCCTTCCGCATCAAAATATTGTTTTTCGATCAGTTTAAATTTGGCTTGTAACAGGTGCCGCTCCATATCGCGATTGAGGTGGCAACCATCTGCAATACGTTTCTGGATCGGGGTGAGTAAAGTTTGCAAGGACTGTATCTTCGCAGAGTCTGGATGTTTGACATGTTCGACCAGATGAAAGGTCCCTGTCGGCTTGAGCACGCGATAGATTTCTGCCAGTGCCTGATCAAGCTGGGCAATACTGCACAAGGTCCAGGTTGAGACCACATGATCCAGAGATGCTGTTGCAAAAGGCAGTTTCTCTGCACTGGATTGGATATGCTTGATAAAGAATGGCGCTTGTTGAACCCGTTCAACCGCAAGCAGATAAATGTCCGGATTTGGCTCCAGGGCATAAAGCGTATCGACATTGCCATAGAAGGGAATATTCAGACCTGTACCAAAACCAATCTCGAGGACCTCGCCTTCGATCGGGAGCAATAATTCACGACGTCGATCCATCAGGCTGGCGGTTTGCATGACCTGATTCAGTAAGTGAGGGAATATACGGCGTTGGTAAAATTGGTAAATCATACAAATCCATTCATTGATTCAAAATAAGCGGGGGGGCACTGCACCACAAAAATATGACCAAAGTGAGTTTGATTGTTACTAAAAAAAGCACTTTTTTTCACCATCTAAGCATACTATGAAGAGACGTGCTTTTCTAAGTTTTTCGTTATGTTGAGGATGATTGAGCCATGAAAAAACGTCTGTTGATGAGTTTATGCATGGTTGTTGCAATTGGGCAGACACATGCATCGACCAGTGGGGAAGAATACAATATTGCCAATGGTTTAGCGCCCGTTGTGAAATATCAGTCGATTTCGGTACTCAAGCCGTTTGATGGCAACTTCCGGATTCTCGGTTCAAAACTCTATCATGATGATGAGCAAGCCAAATTTTCTCCGATAGATTATGCGGTCAGTTTGGGACTGTTTGCGAATCCCGAGATTGCACGAACCATTGATGTTCAACAATATGACCGTTACCTGAACTGGAAAATGAAAACCTTACCGGTCCCACCCGATCAGGCCATCAAAATGGTATCGAATATGCACATTATTCCTGCCAATCCCGAGATTGCCAAGCAGATTAAACAAGTGAAACGTGGTGATCTGGTGCAGTTAAAAGGTGAACTGGTCGAGATTCGTGATAAAGATCTGGTGTGGAAATCATCGCTCACTCCAGGTGGTGTCGGTGATGGGGCCTGTGAACTGTTCCGTGTCAACTCGATCCAGTGGATTGAGAAACAGAATATTTAACTTGATGCTGTATTTAAATAAAAAAGAGGGCGCGAAATCCCTCTTTTTTTATGTTTGTCAATTATTCTTCCTGTGCTTTTGTTTCAGCGGACTGAGTACTTCTCCAGTGATGTAACTGGCTTTGAGCATGTAGATATTCATTGAGCTGATCGACCGGCTGGCGAGTCTCCGTTTTAGCAGTACCCGTCTGGTCCAAGATTTTTGCCTGCTGTTCCCAATAATCATAGAGTAAGCCTTGAATATAACGGCCTTGCTCGGTTTTTAGTTCCAGATCTTTCAGCATCGACAGCGCAGATTTAACATTGTCCTTTTGGCGTTGCTGTTCAAATTCTGGGGTTAAGGTATTGGCTTCTTTCATCTTGGCCAATTCCATTTCCATGCTATCGCTCATATCGGTAAAGCGGCGGTCATAGTCATCCAGTATGGCAATATCATGGCCATCATCTGCGGTTGCAGGGAACTGTTTGATCGGCAACTGCTTTAATTGACCAATCTCATCGTGGGCCGAACTGCTTTGCTGCTCCTGTTTGGCTGTCGGTTCTTTATCTTTATTACAGGCGCTCAAGAGCAGGGCTGAACTGAGCATACAGCTCAGGGCAAAGGTGGTTTTCATACTCGGCATGGATCAACTCGACAAATATTTAGTTTGCAATTTTCTGAAAATGATATGCAAAGGTGGTATAAGGGAAATCAATCTGATCTTGCGCAGTTAGACCGGTAAAATCAAATACGATTTGTTCGAACTTTGCTTTTAACTGTTGCTGTTCTGCGACCGGCATGGCGGCAATAAAACTGGTCGACAATAAACGCTTACTCACCACTTGCTCAACCGTACCGTGATGTTTCTGCTGGAAGGTTTGTAATTCAACAAAGTTAAACAATTGCTGCTGTTCAAATACCTGTTTCCATTGCTCACTGTGATAACGTGGAGTATCTCCTTCTAGCGGAGCAATTTCCTCCGCCAATGCGTTGACCCAGTCCACCGTAGTATCGCGTTGATTCCAGATCAGCCCTAAATGTCCCGACGGCGTTAATACCCGATGCATTTCCCTCAAGGTTTCAAGATTGGCAAACCAGTGGAACGATTGGGCACATAGAATCGCATCAATCGATGCATCTGCCAGTGGCAAATGATCACTGGATGCCTGTATACATTTCACCTGTGGATGGTTGTGCTGAAGCTGTTGTAACATTTCAGCGACAGGCTCGACCGCAATCACTTTTGCCTTGCTTTGCAACAGGTAGGGTAAGAATTTGCCAGTCCCGGCACCAAGGTCAATAACAGTGGAATTTTCACCTATCTGGAGGCGATCTTGCAGCCAAACCGCAATATCTTGCGGGTAACTGGGGCGAACCTGCTGGTACAGTTCGGCACCTAAACTAAAGCCTTTTTGAGCGGCAGGGTGTAAGGATTGTGTCATCTTTTGCGCTTTTTAATCTGTCTTATCTCTATAAAATAAGATACTCCGCAATTATGGTTTGGCAAAGCCATCATTTGGTGACTTTTTGCTACAGACCCTGGATCAATTTCTCAGTGTGAGCATGGATAAGCAAATCGTATTTGAAGATGAACATATTCGCGTTATTTTTTTAAAAGGTTCAAGTGACACTTTAGTGGTTTCGTTCGGCGATTTGATTAGTCGCGCCAAAGGAATGTCCATTAATGCTGAAAAATCATTAATAAAATATCAATACAACGTCCTTGGCATTATGCCAAAACAAAAATCATGGTTTCCTAAAAGCAGCATGCTGCAAATGCAGCAACAGATTCTGCCAATTTTGCAACAGTTTAAACAGATTGTCGGCTATGGCGGCTCCATGGGGGGCTATGCTGCAATTAAATATTCCAACTTGTTGAATATGCAAAAAGTGGTGGCTTTTGTCCCACAGTATTCGATCGATCCCGATGTGGTTCAAGATCGCCGTTATGCCGAGTTTTTTGATGCCAGCATTCATCAAGACATGCAGATTCAGGCCGATGAAGTCGATGCATCGCGTGAATACATTATTGTTTACGACCCTTATTTTGCCGAAGATAAAGAGCATTTTTTAAAAATTCAGCCTTTATTGCCGAAGATGCATGTCATTCATTTACCATTTACTGGCCATGAAGCACTTTCGGTGCTGGCAAGCTCGCAATTGCTGAATGATTTTGTCGAAAAACCTTTTGAAATTACTTATTTCTACAAGCGTGTACGTGAAGTTAAAAAGCAAAGTAAATTCTATTATCGTCATGTGCTGGATGCCTTATTGGCAACACATCATCAAGCCTTACTGAAGATTTTAGAAAACAATGAGTTTGAGCTGGATGAACGCTATTTTGATGCGGTCATCAAGCAGAAGCTGGTACAACAGTTATTTAAGCTGAAACATGCCAGCGAGCAGAACCTGCATAAGTTGGGGATTCAGCCGCATTTCGTACAACAGGCTGGTCATTCGAAGCCAACGCTCATAACGGCTCAACAGAGCTGTCTGGTCTTTAATCTGGTAAGTTTAAAACTGGAAAGTTATAGCGCTGAGACGCTTGCAGCCAATCTGAATTATCTTGTTCCGTTAAAAGTTGCGGACACCACATTGGTGCAACTCGAGCTGAATAATGAAACTTATTTATTGACCATGAATGATCGTGGTATTCACAAGCTGGTCAAAGTCGGTGAGGCTTTGGCCTTGGATCAGTCGCCGCTGGTGTTTAAACGTTATGCCGAGTTTTGTAGCATCAGTTATAAGCAACTGAGCTTAAGCTGTGATGAACAAGGTTTCACGCATTTTGTTGAAAATAATGTGGATGAGCAGACCAAGCTGCAATTATTTAATTAATTCTTTGCCATAAAAAAGCCCTTTGCATTGCAAAGGGCTTTTTTTTAGAACGGACTTAAAGGATTAGTTTGCACCAATTTTAGCGTTGGTATTCACATTGGCATTGACGCCTAGCACCTTAACACCGACATTGGCACCTGTTTGCAGGCCTTTCTTATCTGCATTCAAGCCGGTTTGGGCATTTACACCGGTAGTTTTACCGTTTACCTGTGCTTGTGCATTGGTTTGAGCACCTAAATTTAATGATTTAGGTTGGTTAGATGCCTTTTTGTCTTCAATACGTTTTTTGACATTTGCAGTGGTCTCCGCTGCAAACTCTTTCCCATCAACAGTTTTCTCTACTGCATAGTCTTTGGTGTTTTTAACGGCTTCACCGGTTTTGTTCACGACAGTTGAACCGATATGAGTTGCTGTTCCAACGGTTTTTTGAGTTGCGCTTACGCCTGTATTGACAGCAGCGTGACCGACATTGTGTGCTGTATGACCTACGCCTTGTGCCACGTGACCAACGCCTTGAGCAGTATTTTTTACTGCGCCAGTCACACCCTTAAGCAAGCCACCAGACTTTACATTGACTTGAGCTGAGCCATTCGCATTGACTTCAGCGCTCTGTGCAAAAACAGAGGCAGAAGCAAGGATAGTTGTTGTCACGATAGCTGTTTTGATCATTTTTTTCATTGCGATTTCCTTAAGCGATGTACCGTAAAGCGGTACTTCATTAACGCAACTGCATCATAGCGAGCAAAAAAGCAAAAATGTGTGATTTTCATCAAAAATTACATCCAGATTACAGCTCAAACACACTTTGGTGAGAAATTATGAAGACTGGTTATCATAATAAGCACGTGAAAAGTGATGTTTTTTGATTAATATAAAATCCTGTAAATCAACATTTTTATATTTTTAGGGCAAAACGGTTTTTAATCATTTCGAGTTATATTTTATCGAACCAAATATGAAAATTTAGAATATTTAAATAGGATTAAACCGGTTTAAAAATAATCAAAATCATGGCATTTTTATTGCTTGGTATAAATAGGTGAAATCGTAGTTGTACTTTTTTGAGTCATTTAAAGTTTTAGTACCCATTTTCGATTCCACCTCATTCTTCATTTTGAAGAATGAAATCGAGTTAAAAAATTTAAGGGCTTTAGGTCCCATGAAATTTTTAATCGTTTTGACTTGAAATGTATATGTGAAATTTAAAGTGAATTTTTAAATTGTATTCGCATTATTTATAGAAAAACAACTGACAACCAGGTAATGACCAGTAACTCAAGCACTGGAGAATATAAATGAAACAGATTGCCGCATTTTTATTTGTCCTGATCGCACTTGGCGTGGTGGTGTTCTATTTTGAACCCGCAACGCCGAGCAATGCCTCAGACGATACCGCAGTTTACCAGATGCGTCCTGAGCACTCAGGCAGCAGTTCAAGCATTTTAAAACCAGAGGAGGCCAAAACAGCAACACACACTACATCCGATATGTTGAATCAATTAAATACAACACAAAAAGATGTTCAATTTTATGACACCAAAAGTGATCCTTCGATACAACCGATTGATCCGGAAACCGACCCAGCGAATGAAATTAAAAAACTTTAAATACGCTGGATTTCTTTATCCAAGAAAACCAAAAACTCAAAAGTTCTTTATCCAAGAACGATGGAGATCCACAGTGAACAATAAAATTTTATTACTATTAAGCTTATCCGCTTTTCTAACTACCACTACCTCAGCTGCAACACTGAATGCAGTCCAACTCAAACAACGCCTGAGTTCTGCGGCATTAAATAAAGTACAGCAGGGTAAAATTAATATTGAAGCCCTGATCGATAATGATTCAAATGATTTATTGATCGAATATGATAACAGTGCAAGCAGCACCACTTTTGGGCGAGAAAAACGTAGCCTGATTGCAGTGGGTAAAAATCAGTTCAAAAGTAAATACAACAAAGCCGCAGGCTTTCAAACCTTACGTGAGTTTAATGGCCTGCCTTTGGGCTTGTACCGGATTCAAAACCGCGAAACCTTGGCACAAGTGTTAAATGATCCGAGCGTTAAAGGGGTGTATCCAAACCGTAAAAATGTAACCACCACCATGGAAAGCCTCCCTTTAATTAACCAACCGCAAGCGGTTACAAATGGCTTTAGCGGAGAGGGAACCAGCGTGGTAGTGATCGACACGGGCGTGAATTATAAGCATGCCGATTTTGGCTGTACTGCGGTAAATACCCCGGCATCGAGTTGTCGGGTGGTATATGCCTTTGATAGTGCCCCGGATGATAACAGTCTGGATGATGATGGGCATGGCAGTAATGTGTCAGGTATTATTGCCAAAGTTGCACCTCAAACCAAAATTATAGGGATCGATACCTTCCGTAAAATTCGTGTCAACGGTCAGTGGGGCAGTACTGCCTATGACAGTGATATTCTGGCGGCCTTAAACTGGACCGTGAACAATGCCCAGACCTATAACATTAAAGCGGTTAACCTGAGTTTAGGGGTGCCAGGGGTGAAATATACCTCTGAATGTAGCAACAGCAGTTATAGCACTGCCTTTGCCAATGCACGTGCTGCAGGTGTTGTGCCTGTAGTCGCGTCAGGTAATGATGGCTTTGCCGATGGTATTTCCTCACCGGCCTGTGTTGCGGGCGCTGTACGGGTAGGCGCTGTTTATGACAGCAATATTGGGGGTGTTTCCTGGGGAAATCCGGTGAAGTGTTCAGATCCGACTACTGCAGCCGATCAGGTGACCTGCTTTAGTAATGGCGGTTCACTGGTGACCTTGCTGGCACCGGGTGCCATGATTACTGCAGGCGGTGAAACTCAAGGCGGTACTTCACAGGCGGCCCCGCATGTTGCAGGCGCGATTGCCTTATTACGTGCCAATGATGTCAGCCCATCCGAGACGATAGACCAGACCGTGAACCGCTTGAAAGCAACAGGTAAGCCGATTCGTGATAAACGTACCGGTTTGATCTTCCCGCGTATTGATTTACTTGCGGCCACCAGTGGTCTCAATGCGAATTAAGCTGGGTTTAGAAGCTCAAGACTGATCCAGAAAATAGTTTAAAAGCCATAACTCGTTGCAGCTAGAGATAGCAGCAACGAGTTTTTTATGGCCTCAATTGCATTGCGCCAGTGTGCTGGCCCTAAAATTACTTTGCAGTTTCTTGAAATTTGCCTGCACTGCAGGATCTTCAATATCAAATGCTGTGGAGGTGTTTGCAGAGGCGCGGGTGGTATGTTGGGTCGATGAACTCGCTGAAATTAATCCAGAGTGATTGAACGTCCAGTGCTCTATGGCTTGTCCGCCGTCAAAGTAGCCGGTGAATTCAATAATGCAATTTTTATCTTGTTTCATCAGTTTTGCAATATTGCCTTCTGTTGTTGGAGAAGCAGCAATATTTTTAATCTGTTCTAATACTTGGGGAGTGGCTGGGCTCTGGTTCTGTAAGGTTGAACAGGCGGTGAAACTCATTCCGCTCAGCACTGAGACTAACATGATCTTGAAGGGGCGATGCAGCATGGGCAAAATTCCGGTCCTGTGAATTAATCACTTCAGTGTGTGGTCTAGGGTCGTGAAATTCAATGCATGTTTTGAGATAACACTGTAAATTTTAAGCTTATTTTTTTGAATGAATCCAACAGCAGCATGATTTGGCAAATTCTGTCAAAAATAACGCTATAAACGGCCTGTCTTGATAATGACCGTTTTAGAGCTTAATGCCATAGTGTTTTGGGCTTTAAGTACAGGGAACAAGAGGTCATGAATACGAAGTCGAAAGCTGTAGCATTTCATCGGGTCATCGTCATTGGTGGCGGTTTTGCAGGATTAGGGGCTGCAATCAAACTGAAAGAAGCTGGCATCCATGATTTTATCTTGCTTGAGAAAGCGGATGAGCTGGGTGGCGTATGGCGTGAAAATACCTATCCCGGTTGTGCCTGTGATGTGCCTTCTGCCTTGTATTCCTATTCTTTTGAACCGAATCCTGCGTGGAGTAGGGTGTTCGCAGGACAGGCTGAAATCAAACAATATTTGCAAAATACTGCACTGAAATATCAGGTCATGCCGCATGTTCACTTCAATCATGAAGCCTTAAACGCAACCTGGTCAGACGCTAAACAGTGCTGGATCATTAATACTAATCAAGGCGAATTACATTCACAATTTGCGATTATGGCGTGTGGCCCAATGCATGAGCCTGTGATACCGGATGTCAAAGGATTAAAAGACTTTAAAGGCGAGATCTTCCATTCTTCGCGTTGGCGCCATGATCTGGATTTAACCGGGAAACGCGTAGCCGTTGTTGGCACGGGTGCATCAGCGATCCAGTTTATTCCCCAGATTCAATCTTTGGTAAAGCAACTGACTGTATTTCAGCGCACACCGCACTGGGTTTTACCGAAGTCGGATATGCCTTTACCTGCTCCGCTCCAGACAGTTTTTAAATATCTCCCTGTTACCCAATCGCTGATGCGTGGTTCGGTATATGGTATTTTTGAGAGTTTAAATGGCGGCTTACAAAGTAATGTAGCGATGCGACAAGTACAGCGTATTGCTGAATTTCATATTAAACAGGGAATTAAAGATCCTAAATTACGTGGTAAAGTCACGCCGAATTATGTGATTGGTTGCAAGCGGATTCTCCAGTCTAATGAATGGTATCCTGCTTTGGCACAACCGAATGTTGAAGTGGTGGCTGCTGCTCTCAGTGAAGTTAAAGACAATCAATTATTTACCAGTGATGGTCATTGCGTCGAAGCAGATGTGATTATTCTCGGGACGGGTTTTGAAGTGGCTGAACCGCCGATTGCCCAACGAGTGTTTAACCGTCATGGTCTAAGCATGTCAGAAGTCTGGCAGGGGAGTCCGGAAGGTTATATGGGAACCATGGTGGCGGATTGTCCGAATGGCTTCTTGATGTTTGGGCCGAATATTGCAGTGAGTTCTTCGGCATTTATTATCATTGAAGCGCAGCTGGCCTATATTATCGATGCACTCAAACAGGCGATTCAGCAAAATATTCAAACCATTGAAGTTGATCCTGTGCGCATGGCCCAGTTTAATCAGCGTGTACAAGCAGCCTTAAAAACCACGGTCTGGAATAAAGGCGGCTGTCAGAGCTATTTCATTGATCGTAATGGACGCAATAGTACCGTATGGCCATGGACGACGTTTAAGATGCGCCAGCAACTCAGTCATTTTAATTTAAATGAGTATCTGATTGATCGTCAGGTCGAACCACAAACTGACCCCGTTTCTGCCTGATCAAGTCAAAAAAAACCTCTAGTTTAAGCTAGAGGTTTTTGGATTAATTCGATGAGGGCTGACTGAGTCCGGCACGCTCAATCGGCACATTGCCTTCGTTGGTTCCGACCACCGCATCTTTGGTGTCCTGCCATTTTTTAGCGGTATATTGCTTGGCTTTCTGGGTTTGTTCTTGCACGATCTCGGATTGTTCAGCGCTATATTGTTTGGTACTTTGCCATTTTTCACTCATTTTTTGAGAGGTGTTTTCAGATGCACCCTGAATTGAGTTGCCCAGGTTCTGCATGCCTTTGCCTGTTTTATACAGCAATACACGACCGATGCTTGGGTTGTCACCATATGGCATGGCTTTTTCAGCTTCGGCATTTGATACTGTTGCGGTGTGATTTGTGGTATCCGCTGCCCAGAGAGAAGACGAGGCCGTAAGTGCAGTGGTTAAACATAAGAGTTGTACTTTATTCATCATCTTTTCTGTCCTTTCGGCGATCGTATCGCAATCGAGATTTTATATCTTATCGTTGAGTTGAAGAAAAGAGTGGGGATGATATGAAATTGATACAGTGCGTAAAAATTATGTCTGTTTAGTTTGATAGCACATATGTTTTGATCGTATTTGCTACTTCATCAAATCAAGAAGATTGGGATATTAATCTGACATTTTATGATCGTTGACGCCTTGTTTTCCCCATGATAGTTTTAATTCAGCAAAATCAATATTTCCCCGTTCTATTTTTAATCACAATAGGTATGTTATGAAGCCGAGGTTGGGATCTTATGTGTCGCTTCTGCCGCATAAGCTTAGTTGGGCTTCACAGGATATTGTGTCATGCACACATTAGTTGTGAAATTAGATGCCTTATTGCAGAGGTCAGATTCTGATTCTATGGATTGGGCTGATGGTGGGGGAGCAGAGAAAGCCGAAGAAATGTTGGCTGCACTTCCTGAGCTAGCATGGCCTGAACTTGAGGCTCTCTGCTCAAGTCGAAACGCAGCGTGGCGTGCCTGTTTGGTTTCGATACTTTGTCCTCAGCATGGAGAGCTCGCTAAATATTTGATGCTTGAGCTTGCGGGAGATCAAGACGTAGACGTTGCCTTTTTAGCCGTATCTAGCATTGCATTCTACTGCGGTGTTAACGATTCGACCAAAGAGACATTCGTTGATCTTAGTATTCAGGATGCTTCTTTTCTGTCACTGGCCAAGGCTAAGGTAGGGCTAACGAGTTATATTCATAGAGTTAGAGCATCTTCCCACACGCTTTTTCAAAAGCGATTTGAAGCTCTTGCACAAATGCTCGAATCAGATACATGACTGGGTATCTGTCGGTTTGCTATACCTGCCCAACTTCGTGCTCAAGAGGGATAACGCCCCAGCCGATTAAGGGGCAATTTTTTAATAATTTTGGCAATCTTACAAATTATAATTTTGTTGTGGGCCATTGCCTGTTAATTTTTTAGTTAGGCTTCTGAAAATGATAACGAGATATCCAATAATAGATTTTCTAAATAAAATGACTGGTATCTATAAAACGGTTGAGGGCGAGTTTGAGCTAGAGCTTAGAAAGCATGGATATAACTTCGTTATAAATACTAAAGGAATCTCTAGTCTTAGCCAAATATATGGTTTAATTGGTGTGGCAGGTAAAAATTTAGAGCTGCATTTAAGTATGGGGCTTCCGAATATTCTTACTTTTAGTTGGCCTCATGCTTTAGAAAAAGCTAGCTCCCGTCAAGAGATTTTGTTTACAGAAAGTGACGAAAACTTGTCTGTATCATTTAATTTTGAAGGTAATTCTCTTATTTTTAAATTAATTGTTGGTGGTCAACAAAAGGCAAAATACTTCCTTCAAAAATCTTAACTCGCACTTTAACAAGTACAATGTCCAGTCACCTAGCAAATCGTTCAAGCCGAGAGGCGGCTGAATGCCAACGCTAAGTATCAGTAATATAATTCAGATGAATCACAGAATGGCAATTTGAATTAAAATTTGGCTGATGATTACCTGATAAAATAAACCCCACTATATATATAGTGGGGTTTATTTGAAAGCTCAAGGATTATAAATACTTAACCCTGTAATACACTTACATCTGCAATCGCTGTGAATAAATCACGCAACTGAGCCAATAAACGTAAACGGTTGGCTTTCAATTCAGCATCATCTGCCATCACCATTACACCTTCAAAGAAGGCATCGATTGGTGCACGAAGGGCAGCAAGCTTAGACAATGCTTCTGTATAGTTACGTGCAGCAAGCAATGGCTGAACCACAGGTGTCAATGCCTGAAGTTCTGCATAAAGTGCTTTTTCAGCCGCTTCTACCAGATTCGCTTCAACCACAGCACCTTCAGGCGTTGCTTCTTTAGCAAGAATATTGGCAACACGTTTATTTGCCGCAGCCAATGCAGCCGCTTCTGGCAAGGTGCGGAAATGATTGACTGCAGTCACACGCTTGTCAAAATCAAGTGGCGATTTTGGTGCAAGTGCTTGAACCGCTTGAATCACATCAACCGCAACACCTTGGTCTTCATACTTGGCACGGTAACGACCTTCAAGGAAAGCAACTGCATCGGTACGGGTCTTATCATGATCTTTGATGATGTCGCCATAACCTTGCAAGGCAAAGTTCACCAATTCTTCAATGGTAATGTCTAATTCATTTTCAATGATTAAACGCAAGATACCGATTGCAGAACGACGTAATGCAAATGGGTCTTTCGAACCTGTTGGTGCCTGACCAATCCCGAAAATACCGACCAATGTATCTAAACGGTCCGCAAGGGCAATGGTTGTACCTGTCTTGGTTTGTGGTAATACATCGCCTGCAAACTTAGGTAAATATTGCTCACCTAAAGCTTCAGCAACTTCATGATTCTCACCTTCAAGACGCGCATAGTACGTGCCTGCAATCCCTTGAAGTTCCGGGAATTCACCCACGAGCTCAGAGGTTAAGTCGCATTTAGCCAATAACGCTGCTTTTTCTGCATCGACTGCATTTGCACCGGTAATTGGCGACAATGCCACCGCCAGTTTGGCAATACGTTCAGATTTATTCCAAAGCGTACCCAACTGTGCCTGGAACACCATGTTGGCCAGTTTCTCTTTACGAGACGCAAGTGGTTGCTTCTGGTCTTGTAAGAAGAAGAACTCCGCATCGGACAAACGAGGGCGAACCACTTTTTCATTCCCTTCAATAATTTGAGCCGGATCTTTAGACTCAATATTTGAAACGGTAATGAAGTAAGGCTGTAATTTACCTTCGGCATTGATTAAGCAGAAATATTTCTGGTTATCCTGCATGGTGGTAATCAAGGCTTCTTGCGGGACCGCCAAATAGCGTTCTTCGAAAGTCGCACGTAAAGCCACAGGCCATTCAACCAAGCTAGTCACTTCATCAAGCAAGTCTGCTGGCACAATTGCAGTGGCATTGACTTCATCTGCCAAGGTCTTCACTTGGGCTTGAATCGTGGATTGACGCTTTTCAAAATCAGCAACCACATACGCTTTTTCTAACGTTGCCAAGTAGTCATTCGCATGCGCCAAAGTCACAGCTTCAGGTGCATGGAAACGGTGACCATAAGTTACATTACCTGTTTTATGATCTTGAATGGTTGCATCAATCACTTGAGCATCTTTTAGTAACACGACCCATTTGACTGGACGCACGAATTCAGTACGGCTTGCCGCTGAACGCATACGTTTTGCAATTGGCAAGTTGTCCAGTGCAGTCTGTAAAATTTGCGGCAGTAAAACGTCTAGGCTTTGACCTTTGACATCTTTCAGGAAGCACACTTTTTCAACTTTACCTGCCTGAAAAGTCGAAAGCTGGTCAACGGTAATGCCTTGACCACGCATAAAGCCTTCAAGCGCTTTGGTTGGTTTGCCTTCAGCATCATATGCCGCTTGTACTGCAGGGCCATCAAAACGTTTTTGTGTATCTGCCTGAGCAGCATCGATATCAACAATTTTTAATGCTAAACGACGTGGCGCAGCATACGCTTCGATAGCAGCGAAGTTTAAGCCCGCATCTTTTAAGCCTTTTTCAGTTTCTGCTTTGAGTGCATCACGTAAGGTTTTTAAGCTTTTTGGTGGAAGTTCTTCACAGCCAAGTTCGAATAAAACTGTATGCTTGGTCATTATTTATTCTCCTTCGCTTTTTCAGCTTGGGCGACTTCGGCTTCAACTTGTGCTTTGAGCTGAGCCAATACTTCGTCACGTAAATGCGGTTCTGCCATCGGGAAACCAAGTTTGGCACGGGCAGCCACATAACTTTGTGCAATTGAACGCGCCAAGGTACGAACACGTAAAATATAACGTTGACGTTCAGTCACGGAAATCGCACCACGTGCATCGAGTAAGTTAAAGCAGTGTGATGCTTTGATCACCTGTTCGTAGGCAGGAAGTGGCAGTTCAGCTTCGATTAAACGAGACGCTTCCGATTCATAGAAGTCGAATAATTCAAACATTTTATCGACAGGTGCGTATTCGAAGTTATAGGTCGATTGCTCAACTTCGTTTTGATGGAATACATCACCATAGGTCACTGTACCGAATTGACCTTTGGTCCAGACCAGATCGTAAACAGAATCCACACCTTGCAGGTACATCGCCAGACGCTCTAAGCCGTAAGTGATCTCACCTGTGACTGGGTAACATTCGATACCACCAACTTGCTGGAAGTAAGTGAACTGAGTCACTTCCATACCATTTAACCAGACTTCCCAACCCAAGCCCCAAGCGCCAAGTGTTGGAGATTCCCAGTTATCTTCCACGAAACGGATGTCGTGTGTCAGCGTGTCAATCCCGATTGCTTTTAATGAATCAAGGTAAAGCTGCTGGATATTGTCCGGGTTTGGCTTCAGCACCACCTGGAACTGATAGTAGTGTTGTAAACGGTTCGGGTTTTCGCCATAACGACCGTCTTTCGGACGACGTGACGGTTGAACATAAGCCGCGTTCCAGGTTTCTGGCCCTAAAGCACGTAAGAAGGTTGCAGTGTGGAATGTCCCTGCGCCCATTTCCATATCATATGGTTGTAATACGACGCAGCCTTGCTCCGCCCAATAGTTTTGTAGGGCAAGAATCAAGCCCTGAAAGGTATCAATATGCGATATAGCACGACTCATGGTGCATCCACTGGAATCAAACAAAAATTGTGGTTAAGTATAAGGATTTTGGGGAGGAGTGGCAAAGGCTTGTTTCTTCACCCGTAAAAATTATTCAGCATGATCTATTGCAGATTCTTTCATCTCTTTGGCTTTTAATTTAGGTCGAAACGAGGCAAAAGACCAAAAAATCAGACTCAGAATAAAACTGATTGTCAGCGTAGAGGTTGAGGCGAATGTATGCCAAACCGTTGGGAAAACGTATTCGAATAGGGGTTGGTTATGAGAAATGTTTTCATAGATGGCCAGAAAGAAATATAACAGGCTAAATGATACGTGTGCACCGAACCACATGATCGGAAAGATAAAGCGATTTTTAGCAATGAGAATGTGGCAGATCCGGAGTAAAACGGGGAATAACAGAATATAGTAAATACCCGAAAACAGACCTGTAATATAAACAAGGTCAAGACTAAATTTTCCGGTAAACAAACAAAATAAGAACAGGAGGCTTACCGGAATAAGGGGCGTAATAATAAGGGCGATTTTCGGTTGATAATCGATATTTTTTGTTGTGTTCATCATAAATAGTGTATTTTCAGGGTTTTAAAAATTTTAAGATGATCTGTTGAGTATGTCTATCTGTATTTAAAAATATGATGAATATATCCTTTTATTCAGACTTTTATAAAATTTTGTTAGGATAGTATGTCATAATTTGAATTAGATCGTTCTGGAATGAATTTAAAAAAGTATTATTTTGGTATTTTTATATTGTTTTTGGGATTTATTGGCTTTAATTATTTAAAACATAATTGGACTTATTTTTCTGCTTCTTATGATTATCACTTTAAAGATTTAAGTGCAGATGAATTAAATGATTATGCAGCCTTAGTCTATTATAAGAATATGAATGATCGTATCAGGGATCGAAATTATGATGAAGCGACCAAAGCAAAAAAAGCCTTAAAGGTCGAGCAGCTCTTTCAACAAGCGGCTGAACAAGGAAGTGCTTTAGCTAAACTGAATTTGACTACACTTTATTATCGGAAAGAAGACTTAAGTCGTTTTGTACCTAAGATGTTCAAACTATCTGAAGAGGCTGCGCAAGCAGGTAATGCGGATGCTCAGTTCAGGGTAGGTACATTTTTTCATACAGGTTATGGTGTAGATACAGACTATAAAAAAGCCATGTATTGGTATCGCAAAGCTGCCGAGCAGGGTAATCCTGCTGGAATGAATAATCTTGGAGTACTTTATCAGCAAGGGTTAGGGGTAGAGCAAAATGGTAAGGTTTCAACAGAATGGTACATCAAAGCTGCCAATTTGGGGTATGCAAATGGTCAGGAGAATATGTTTCAAAATTATTATTCTGGGTTAAATGGTTTGCCAGAAAATAAAGAAGAAGCAATGAAATGGCGAGAAATGTGTTATTACCGTACTGAGGAAATACCGATTCAGCCTGTTTTTGATTTTGATCTGAAAAGAAAAGAAACTTATCCAAATACCTGTAAGGATAAAAATAGGTTTTAGTGGGTGTGCAATAAGGTACAAATATGATTTTAATCCCTATCTATTTATACCTATTCTTTTAGGTTTTTAATTATTTGATAATAAATATCTTTTTATATCTCTTTTATTTAAGCGTCACCCCATGACGTATAGCATCTCTCATGCTCTTAATTTCACACCATGGACATGTTAATTTTTAAACGGTCTTCTCTGTTTTCTTCAGGTCGTTTGAAATGTCTGATCGCATTCGTGAAAAGCTGCAAATTTTAGCGGACGCTGCCAAATATGACGTGTCCTGTTCTTCCAGTGGCAGTGACCGTAAAAATAAAGGCAAGGGGCTTGGAGATGCCAGCCATTCAGGGATTTGCCATAGCTATACCGAAGATGGACGCTGCGTTTCTTTGCTGAAAATCCTGTTCAGTAATGTCTGTATTTTTGATTGCGCTTATTGCGTATCACGCCGTTCTAATGATGTAAAACGTGCGGCATTTACTGTGCAGGAAGTAGTTGACCTGACCATTAATTTCTATCGTCGTAACTATATTGAAGGGCTATTTCTTAGTTCAGGTATTTTCAAGTCCGCAGATTACACCATGGAGCGCATGCTGCAGGTGGTGAAGAAGCTGCGTCTTGAAGAAAACTTCAATGGTTATATTCATCTCAAGACCATTCCAGGTGCCTCCCCGGAACTAATTCATGAAGCAGGGCTATATGCCGACCGGATGAGTATCAATCTGGAAATGCCGACAGAAGCCGGACTGAAAACCTTTGCCCCTGAAAAATCGCATCAGGAAGTACAAAAGGATTTGGGTCTGGTTCGAGATCGCCTGATTCAGTTGAAGGATGAGCGGCAGGTGATCAAGCATGTGCCGAAATATGTACCGGCCGGGCAAACCACGCAAATGGTGGTGGGGGCGCATCAGGAAACTGATCAGGATGTGCTGTTAATGGCGGATCGACATTACAAGGAATTTAAACTTAAACGGGTTTATTTCTCGGGTTATATTCCGATCAATACCGAGAATCATTATTTACCGGCTGTGGGTTCAGCACCACCGCTATTACGTGAAAACCGACTATACCAGAGTGACTGGTTGATGCGTTTTTATGGCTTTCAGGTCAATGAAATTGTAGATGAGCGTTTTCCGCATCTTGATCTGGATATTGACCCGAAACTGAGCTGGGCCTTACGCCACCCTGAACAATTCCCGGTGGATTTAAACCGTGCCGATTATCAGATGGTATTGCGTGTGCCCGGCATCGGGGTGAAATCAGCCAAGAAAATTGTGCAGGCAAGACGTTTTGGCAAAATCCATATCGATTTATTGAAACAGCTCGGTGTGGCTTATTCGCGGGCAAAGTTTTTTATTCGCTGTGAAGACAGCCCACGTTTTCAGAAGGAACTCTCTCCTCATTATATCCGTCAGCAAATCCTGACGCAGGGTTCTTCAAAATATGTGCAACAACTTTCACCGCAGCTGAGTTTAGGTTTTTAAGCGTGTTCACTGATCCGGTGGCGTATTGCTTTGATGGCTCCATGGCGGGACTGCTGAGTTGTGTTTTTCGTGCCTTTCAGTTCAAAGAATTTGAGGTGCAGCTGTGTCTGCACAATCAGGTCCAACATGGCCTGTTTGCCAGTCTGATTGAGGTGCCGACCCATGAACAGCAGGCACAACGGGTCTGGGCAGGCATGCAACAGAAACTATCGCAATCGGCCTTGAGACAATTCTATTTCACGTCTTTATCAGAATCACTGGAGGCTTATCAGCATTTATTTAATTACTGTATTTATGTGTTCCAGCAGCAAGTTTCTGTTGAAAAAGACTATTCGCATCCGAGTGTGCTGGCTATTGCGCAATGGACCAAAAAGGTCGGGCGTGAAAAACACCGGATGGAGGCATTTATACGTTTTAAGAAAACCTCGGATGGGCTATTTCTGAGTTTGGTACGACCAGATTTTAATGTATTGCCTCTGATTCAGCCGCATTTTAAACGTCGTTATCAGGATCAACGCTGGCTGATTTATGATGAGCAGCGCCAATATGGGCTGTATTATGACTTGAATGAGATTCATGAAGTCTCGATGGAGGTGAATGAGATCGACCGTAATATCGAAACGGGCTTTAGTCAAAGCTTCCATTTAGAACTGGATGAGCAGGAAGCGTTATATGATCAGTTATGGAAAGATTACTTCAATAGCGTCAATATTAAAGAACGGCAGAATATCAAGCTCCATGTGCAATATTTGCCAAAACGATACTGGCGTTATCTGAATGAAAAATATCTTTAATGCTCGGGCAGGGACCTGAAAAGAAGTGTGCTTGAGAGCCACTTGCAGTTTTAATTGAATCTGAGTAAAAAATAAGCTTGTCCTTACGGCTTGAACACGATTTTAAAAATGACAAAACCAAGAGCTAGAAAATGAACAAATTAAGTTTTAAATGCCTATTACTGGCAATGAACTGTTTAAGTATGGAGGCCATGGCGGAAACACCGGATAAATCTACCGATGCTTATAGCCTTTGTGTGGATGAAACTATTCAGGAATTGGGACTGGGCAATATTAATAATGCCGTGGTGGAAATCTGTAGTAGCAGAACCAAAACATTATATAGCAAGCAGATCGTACAATTACTCGACCAAATCAAGAAGCAGAGTCAAGAATATCAACAGCCTGAACGCTATACCGACATTATGAAATCACAACAATTGTGGAAAAACTTTGTGGATCAGGAATGCCGTAATGCGGGTGCCTATATCGGCTCGCCGATGTATGAGTTTTGCCCGATGCAAAAATATGGCGAGCGAATTGAGCAGTTAAAAGAATATCTGAACTGAGAAAATTTATTTTCAACAGCTTTACTCATAATCTAAAACTATAATTTAAATACACCTTCAGCTTGAGTCGGCGTATACTTCTGCCTCGAATAAAACAACACTATTCCAGCAAGGTGCATTGTGAGCTCTACCCAATCAGACTGGCTAAATCTGCTTAAACCTAATTATAAAGTCCTGCCTTTGAGGGAGAGGATGCTGTCAGGCGTGGGGGCTTTATGCGGTCTGGCGATTTCCTCACTCATCAGCTGGTATGTGCTAGGGGGCATGAATGCCTGGTATATTGCACCGATGGGCGCTTCTTCAGTACTCCTGTTTGCAGTCCCCAATAGTCCCTTGGCGCAACCGTGGAATGTGGTGGTCGGTAATACCCTGGCGGGTTTGATTGGGGTTGCCTGTACTCAATTATTGCCTGATCTGACCACTGCTTTTAGTGTGGCCGTTGGTCTGGCAATTTTTATGATGATGACCACAGATTCGCTGCATCCACCCAGTGGGGCAGTGGCGATTACCGCCGTGTTGGGCGGGGAGGCGGTTCATCGGCTGGGTTTCCATTTCATATTATATCCGGTGCTGCTGAACTCGATCTTATTACTGGTTTTCGCGGTGGTGTTTAACCGTTTGATTGGGCGTCATTATCCTTTGACTGCGCATGTCAATGAACGTTCTAAAGACCCGACACCGACACAGAAAGTCTCGATCCAGCCAAAAGATATTGAATATGCTTTAGAACATCACACCGAGCTGTTAGACATTAGCCAATATGATCTGGAAAAAATCATTTTAGAAGCGCAAGAGCATGCCAATGAGCGACTGGTCAATTCATTTGTCTGTCAGGATATTATGAGTCGGGATGTCATTAAACTGCATGAAAATGATGATATCCATCAGGCCGTAGATAAATTCAAGGCGGTTAACCTGATGAGCTTGCCTGTGGTCAATGCAGAGGAAAAACTGGTCGGGACGCTGGCTTTATACGAAGTGGTGGAATGGTTTAAGGGCGCGACCGATCCACGAAATTCATGGCAGCATTTTGTGCGACAGATTATGAGCCGGAGAGTGGTAACGGTTGATCCGTTACAGCCGATTCAGGATCTGGTACCTTATTTTGTAGAAAAGTCTTTTAACTATATTCCAGTGGTTGAAAACCAGCGGCTGGTCGGCATTATCAGTCGTGCCGATATGATTGCGGCCTTACAGCAGCAGCTGAATCAAAAATTAAGTTAAAAAAAGCTACGGTTGGATTAGGGGTAATTTCAACCGTAGCGACCAAAAAGGAAAGTGAGAAATTAACGTTTTATGCCTTGGTCTTCATAGACAGTTTTCACAGGCTGGTTATAGCCTTGAACATGGTCAACACGCGCTTGCTGACGTTTTGGAATGACCAGCCATAAAATGAGGTAGACCAAAATACCCGGGAAAGCGGCGCTCATAATCGAGATCACAACAAAGATCAGGCGTAATAAATTTGCATTCCAACCAAATCGTTCCGCAATACCGCCCATCACACCAGCGATCATGCTTTGTTGGTTTGAGCGATATAAACCAGAGTTGGTCATCGAATGTATCTCCTTAAATTCATGAAATGGCAGCAAAAAGTAAAATATGAGTTGAAGAGCTGCTGTTATTTAAGAGATATGGGCGATGAATTTTTTTTAAAGTTTAAACAGATGAGAGATTAGTTAAGTTGTGTAAATTCTTGCTGGAAAAAACAACAGCATCGCCTAAAATGCACCGACTTAAAGCACACTGCTTTGTTAATTTGCTATTTCCATCCTATTGCGACGGTCTACATTACCTATCACAGGTATGTAGCAGCACTCAATGAAGTCCTGTTAAAAAGCTAGGGCATAGCATGAAAAGTACGCGATAGCGATGTTGATGTTAGAGATTTGTAGATATGCAGTTCAGGTTATCCTTACAGCAGCTTAGTGTAGGAGTCTTATTGAGTCTAAGTTTGATGGCGTGTGATAGTCATCATCCGGAACCGGTAAGACAACAACCGCAGACGCAATCGGATCATGAAGCGAGTTATGTCCTCGCAGATGAACAAGAGCAAGCAACTTCTGATACAGAAGCGATGTCGCTCAATCAGGTTGCTGGACAAGCCACCTTGCCACACCCTATGGTGCGTCAAGATAACCATAGTCAACCCTCGGAAGCCGATCTGATCTATGTCGGTCGCTATCATGCCCGCATTCCATGTACAGACCCTTTTGCAGGCTGTGTAAATAATGAAAAAGAAGCTGAATATATCCTGAATTTATTAAGTGACGGTTCAGTGTACTGGACCAATACCAGCTTTGGGCGTCTCGGTTCCGATCCAACACGTAGTGTGGCCAAGATTGAACAAACCTGTAAACAGGTGCACTGGCATGTGCATAAAGAACTGAATGAAATCATGGTACGTTGTGATGCGGCAGATCTAAATCTTTACTATCAGATCAATGAGCAGCAGGATCTGGTACTAAATCTGGACAAGATGTGGAATGAAGGCAATGGCAATAACCGCAAGTTCTTTAAAGAATATCCATTTCCGCAGCAAGCCTATGTCTTTAAAAGAGTAGAATAAAAATTGTTTTGATCATAAAAAAAGAGCGCAATAAGCGCTCTTTTTTTACAGCCCGGATTAGTAATCGAAGCTGAAGTGTTCTGGTGCCAGTGAAGTCAAGGTGCGAGACGTAGTCACCATTGACTCGGCATGGCCTTGTGCACGTGGTAATAAACGGTCGAAGTAGAAATCAGCAACCTTGATTTTTGCTTTATAGAACTCAGGAGTTTCAATGCCGTTACCTGCTTCCAATTTCTCAGAGGCAGTCACTGCTTGTTGCGCCCAGAAATAAGCCATCATGACGTAGCCAGAGAACATCAAGAAATCAGCTGAAGCTGAAGACACGATGTCACGGTCCTTACGTGCAGCCAGCATGATACGAACAGTTAAAGTGTTCCATTGTGCACAAAGCTTGGTTAAGTCCCATGCAAAACGGCGGAGGTATTTATTACGTGCGTGTGCAGCACAGAATTTCAGGATTTCAGCCGTGTAATCACGAACCACTTTACCTTTCGAGCTTAACAGGACTTTACGACCAATCAGATCGAGTGCCTGAATACCTGTTGTGCCTTCATACAAGGTTGAGATACGTGCATCACGTGCGATTTGTTCCATACCCCATTCACGGATATAGCCATGACCGCCGTAAATCTGCATACCGTGGTTAGCTGCTTCTAGACCCATTTCGGTCAAGAAACCTTTCAAGATCGGCGTATAGAAACCAAGCTTGTCATCATAAGCCTCATAAGCTGCCTGATCGCCACTAACCAATGCATCTGTCATTTTGTCCGCAAGTTTTGCAGCATGGTAGATCATTGAACGACCACCTTCAGCAATTGCTTTTTGCGTCAATAACATACGACGAACATCAGCATGGTGAATAATCGCATCAGCTACACGTTCAGGTTCTTTCTTGCCAGAAAGGGCACGCATTGACATACGATCTTTGGCATAAGGTAAAGCACCCTGGAAAGACAGTTCGGCGTGTGCAATACCTTGTACTGCGGTACCGATACGTGCTGTATTCATAAAGGTAAACATTGCATGTAAACCTTTGTTGATTTCACCGATCAGGTAACCTGTGGCATTGTCAAAGTTCAACACGGCAGTTGCAGAGGCCTTGATCCCCATTTTGTGCTCGATAGAACCACAAGACACTGAATTGCGCTCACCTACGCCACCATCCGCAGTCGGGATGAATTTAGGCACGATGAATAGAGAGATACCACGTGTACCCGCAGGCGCATCTGGAAGGCGAGCCAATACGATATGGATGATGTTTTCAGTTAAATCATGTTCACCCGCAGAGATGAAGATTTTGGTCCCAGAAATTTTATAGGTACCATCTGCATTTGGTTCTGCTTTGGTTTTGACCTGACCTAAGTCTGTACCACATTGAGGCTCGGTTAAGCACATGGTGCCTGACCAGGTACCTTCAACCAGTTTAGGCATATAAGTATTTTTTTGCTCGTCTGTACCAAACTGCATGATGGTGTTCATACAACCTGTACTTAAACCTGGATACATGGTGAAAGACCAGTTCGCGGTTCCCATCATTTCTGATTTGATCAGGTTTAAAGACATTGGCAAGCCTTGACCGCCAAATTCTTCCGGATAAGAAAGACCTTGCCAGCCACCCATCACAAACTGGTCATACGCTTCTTTAAAGCCTTTCGGTGTGGTTACTTCACCGTTATTAAAAGTACAGCCTTCTTCATCACCTGACTGGTTAAGCGGAGAAAGTACGTTTTCGCAATAATCTGCCGCACCTTCAAGAATCATATCAACTGTATCAGCATCCGCATTTTGACCACTTGTCAAAGTTTGGTAATGTGCTGGATAATCTAACATTTCGTTCATTAAGAAACGAATATCACGGAGCGGGGCTTTATAAGCTGGCATAATCTTAATCCTGTATTTGAATCATTTTGGATTATCTGTTTCGATACTTTGATTATTCACAATGGTGATAAAAATACATTGATAATCACTGGGGAAAAGAATGTCAGAAAAGCGAATCTCCTAGATTTGAGGGAGATGGAAAAATCACTTTTCTGTGGGTGTTTAAACTTATATTAAACGTGAAAAATACTTAATTCTATACTTGAAAATATAATGATATAAAGGTGTTTGGTAAAGCTATGCGTCTAAAATATTTAACTTTATGTTTAATGGGTCTCAGTCTTTCGGCCTGTTCTCAGCTTGTCATTAAAACCAATCCAGCTACGGTCAACCTTGAGCAGAAGGCAGTGAATAGCCTGAATGCCATCTATGAATATCCAAGCTATGACTACCGTGGCAAATTCAATATTCATGTTGATCAGGAGCCGAGTAAAAATACTGCAAAAGCTGAACCTGCCTCTTTAGATCCGGCGCTTAAGCAAAAAGTGGATCAATACTTACGAGAGCAAAAGGTTAATTTAAACAATAAACAGAAGCAGGCTTTGTATACCGCACTGGCGCAGGAACAAAAAAGTGCTGGTCATTCCAAGGCCGACAAGTTTACCCAGGTCATGACCAATATCCTGAATGAGATGCAGTTTGAATACGAGGGTTCAGTGCATTATCGCCAGAAAATGGGTTCCTTGAACCTGACTGCGCGTTATGAAAAGCCCACCTTGCTGGTACAGGCCAAAGTGCCGATGGTGCTTGATCTGAATCATTATAAATTCTATATCAACTATTTTGCCTTGATGCCTTATCTGGTCAATAAAGACAACCAGAACAAACTGGCCTATCTGGATTTTTCAAAATATCAGGATGCTTTCAAGCAAGTGGATTACAAGAAATTTGCTGAATATGTGAAAGCATCCAGTGCGGTTTATTATCGTCTTGCCGATCAAAAGAATATTCAGGCCTTATCCGTTTCCTCGGCTGATCAGGCTGCAGGCGTGGTGGAAAAAATCCGTTTAAAAACCTCGGTTGAAGAACTGATCCTGCAAGCGAATTTATATAGCAAGGTCAATGAAAAATATTTGATGCAAAGCGTTTTAAATCTGAACGCGCAGAATTTAGAAAAACTGGTTGCAGATGAAGTGGCGAATGCCGATCAGGCAAAATCTAAAGCATCATTACTGGAAACAAAAGATTCGGCAGATGATGCCAGCTTGGTAAGCCAACAGCTATACCGTCTTGTGAATCAGCATTTTGGTGTTGAGGATATTGAGGAAACCGATGCTGATGAAAATGCAGATACGGCGGAAGCAGCAGCGGCACGTGCAGCTGCTGCTGACGATCCTAAAGCATCTGAATATCCGGAAGAATCTGATGATCTGGAAGCAGCTGAAGATGAGCAGGCGGGTTTATCTGAGCAACAATGTACAGCCCTGCAAACAGCGCCTAAAACCACCTATGGCGATGTGCAGTATTGTCAAAGTGTATATGGCATTGATGTGTTCTCGGATCAGCCAGTAGAGCCGGGTTTCTTGACTTATATCCAGAAATTACAAGCGGTTGAAAAAGAATTCGCAGTTTATGATCAAAACCAATTTATTGATGATCAGGCATTTAAAGCACTTTGGCTGAAACATCAGGCGGATATTGAGAAAGCTTTACCGCCTGCCGATAAACGCAATCCATTTGTGATGGATGTTGGACTGGATGCTAAAGGACGTGCTGTAAAGATTGACTATGATTTGAATTATGGTCTGCCTGAGTTGAAATCACGATTTAATATCAAGGCCGATATGCTGATTTCCAATTATGGTAAAGGCACACCGATTGACCAGGCGCAGTTGAAGCAGGCGAAAACATGGGCTGAAGCCAGCAAAGGTTCAATGCTTGAGCAGGCAGTGAACAGCTTCTCGGAAAAGTTGGGACAGGCGGGTATTCAGGAGCGTTCAGCCGAGCCGTATCGCTTATCTTTAGATGATCAGCTCAACCTTATTGCCGAGCAACGTTACGATGCAACACGTGCTTATGAGCCAACCTATAAGGCTGTATTCATTGCCAAATTGACAGAAAGCGCACCACAAATTGTGCAGCGTTACTCAAGCCAAGAGTTGCAGGAAATAGCTGCTGTATATGCGTATTGGTATGCCGATGAGGATGTTTATAATCCAGAAGGCAAAGCACTGCAAAAGATTGAAACTTTGCAAAACAAACATCATCTGCAAGGTGAAGACCAGTTTGATGATGGTTTAGGGCGTTCGGTTTACCGTATTGTCAGTGAGGCGATGCAGGGTGAACAAGATCGTCAGGCATGGAAAAAGCTACAGGCTCAATATAAGCAGCCGCAACAGTTATTTGCCAAGCAATACCAAATCCAGTTCGAACAAGAAAATGGCGCTTCAACTGAGGAAAAAGTCTTACTTGCGCAAACGGCAAATATTCTGGGACAAGTATATGTCGATGCACGTAAAAACAGACTGTCTGAACAATCCATTAAAGCTTTAAAGATTGAACATAATGAATTTATTGATTATGAAATCTTTAAGCAGGTCTATCAGAAGATGCTGAATGTTAAATAATCGCGTTGTTGTGCTGGAATAGAATGAGATCATATCAAACTGGTTGAATATATTATTCTTTTTAATTGATTCATAAACCAGTTTGAGACCTCATGGTATACCAGTAAAAAATAAGTTATTTTAAAGAATTAGATTTGAGTGTTGTTATGGAGCTTAAAAACCAGAATTTAACGCAGCAGAAAATTATACTTACTGATGAAAAGGTTAACATTTTAGGCCCTTACCTAGAAATGAATAGATGCCAAATAATGTCTGACTGTAAGGCAAAAGCATTGCTTATTATAGGTTTTAAAATGAAGGGGGGAGTATTTGAACAAAGTCGAACATTGTCAAATTTTCACTTCGAGAATGCTCACTTTGATAACGTTTTATTTAAAGGAGATTATGCGGGTTGTGATTTTGGTGATTGGGATTTAGAAGAACGATCATCAATTATGAATTGCGATTTTTCACTTGCTTTGCTTGATGGGTGTAGATTCTTACGTTGTGATCCGGAATCTATCCAATTTCCCAAGTGGCCGTGTTTTACAATCATTAATCCTAGCGCAGTACGTCAGTATGTATTATCTCAACGTTGGCCAGATGGGGTTGGAAGGCTTCTTGATATTTATACTGATGTCGATCCTGAGTGCGTTGCAGTTACAGGGAATGCCAAGAAAATTGCAGAGAAAAATAGATTATTATTGACAGACCTACGTGAGTTTCTATTGCAAATATCTAATATTTTGATTATTGATTGATTTGGTTCTAAGCCTGTTCCCCCATCTATTGTAGAGAGCGATAATAATCGCCCTATTATGCTGGAATAGAATGAGATGATTTAAGTGATTCGTTATTTTTGCGGGATACATCTCCTCGACACTAAACTATTATAAAAAATCTTTCAGTTCCGGTTTCACCCCGTTCCAGATGGAGAAGGCTTCAATCGCTTGACCCACCAGCATGCCGAAACCATCAGTCGCAGGCACTTGGCGTTGTTGGGCCTGATCGAGAAAACTGGAGGGTTTGCCATATGCCATTTCATAAGCATGATGGAAAATTAAGCTTTCAGGCAACTGCAAGGCATCTCCCGTTAAACTTGCTGAAGTTGCATTAATCACCAAATCAAATTCACCTGACAGTTGCTCGAGACCGATCGCTTTTAGCTCAGTTTGCGGGACAGCATCTTTTAAATCTTCAACCAGTTGTTCTGCGCGGGTAAGGGTACGATTCGCAATCACAATCTGTTTTGCACCTGCCTGTACTAGAGGATAAATCACACCACGGGTTGCACCGCCAGCCCCTAAAATCAAAATAAGGCTATCTTTAAGTTCCCAGCCTAGTGCTTGAATCGCAGCAACCAGACCCTGACCATCGGTATTATCGCCATACAGTTTGCCATCCTGCATCCAAAGTGTATTTACGGCTTTGGCAATCTTGGCACGTTCAGTCAATTGATCACACAGCGCAAAGGCTTGCTCTTTAAACGGTACTGTGACATTCATTCCCGCCCCATTCTGGGCAAAGAAGTCTTTGGCAGTACCTTCAAAACCATCCAGTGGCGCAAGAATTTTTTTATAGTTTAAGTCGACCCCGGTTTTTGCTGCGAATGCATGATGTAACTCTGGTGAGCGTGATTGTTCAATCGGGTTTCCAATTACAGCAAATTGTTTGGTCATGAGTGATTCACCAATATCAGGAAGAGGGTCAAGTGCTAATATTTTTTAGTCATAAGGCATCGGCAAACCAATTGATTTGTCTTAATCCTTCTATGGCTTGAAAGTCTTTGGTATTTCGAGTGACCAGCGTCAAGCCATGAGCCATTGCAATGGCTGCAATCTGCCCATCAACAAAAGGAATATTATTTCCATTTTTTTGGGTTTGTATCCTAATTTCTGCATGAATTTTAGCAGCTTGTGCATCATAGTCCAGAATAGGAATTAAACTCACCACATCATGTAAAAATTTTGTGATGAGTTGTTTGCGCTGTCCATCAGGCATTTTAAGCCAGCCAAAACGTAATTCATGCCAGACAATACTGGAAATCGCGATTTCATGTTGAGCAAGATAAAATTGTTTTAACACAGCTGAGTCTGGTTGAGATTTGGCTAATTCAGAAATGATATTGGTATCAATTAAATAGCTGATCTGGCTTACCATGAAAATTCACGTCCTTGGCTTGAATCTCGTTCAGGATGAAAATCAGTAGGTTCGGTATTTAACGTTTGCAGGGCTTGTTGGTGCCAGTTTTCCCAAGCCTGCATAAAATTTTCCGGCTCGCCTTGTAATTTTTGATATTCTGAATAAGAAATAAGTACCGCTGAGGTATGACCATGTTGAGCAATAAAGGTTTTCTGACCTTGTTGGCTCTGCTGAATTAATTTAGCCAGATTGGCTCGGGCATGGGTAAATGAGATATTTGACATTTTAAACCCTCTTTTTATTGTACATTTTTATTGTACATTTTTTAGAAGCAGAGTGTCTATTTTTTAAGATTAAAAAAATCCCTAATGCAGGATTAGGGATTGTTAAGGATTACTTTTGCAGTCCCAACCAGTCTCTTGGTTTTAGATAATAATCGGTGAGACGCTTCTCTGCCGAATCTGCATCCCATTCAGGTCGATATGACCAGCCCGCCAGATTAGGTAAGCTCACCAGGATTGATTCAATACGCCCACCGGTCTGTAGACCAAACAAGGTACCACGGTCATAGACCAGATTATATTCGACATAACGGCCACGACGATATAACTGGAACTCACGTTGCGCTTCGGTATAAGGCTGTTCACGATGCTTTTCAAAAATCGGCAAGATCGCGTCTAAATAACCATTACCAACGGCCTGCATATATCTAAAACAGGTTTCAAAATCCCACTGGTTCAAATCGTCAAAGAATAAACCACCGACACCACGCTGTTCATCACGATGTTTTAAATAGAAATAATCATCACACCATTGTTTATGTTCTGCATAAACATGTTCACCAAAAGGCCGGCACAGGTCATGGGCTTTTTGATGCCAATTCAGCACATCCTCATCATCTGGATAGAATGGGGTTAAGTCAAAACCGCCACCAAACCACCATACCGGATCCTGACCTTCAGGCTCAGCGACAAATAGGCGAACATTGGCATGAGACGTTGGGATATTCGGATTTTTCGGGTGAATTACCAACGATACACCCAATGCCTGTGCCTTTGCGCCTGCAATTTGCGGATGACGTTCAGTAGCAGAGGCGGGCAGTTTACTGATATTGATGTGGGAGAACATGACCCCACCTTTTTCAATGACTTCACCATTTTGCAAAACACGAGAGCGACCGCCACCGCCTTCGGTTCGTTGCCAATCATCAATGATAAACTCAGCGGCTCCACCGCCTGCACGTTCCTGTTGCTCTAGTCCTGCACAAATGCGTGCCTGTAGATCGAGTAAAAACTCGCGAACACGTTGAATATCAGCTGAAGTTGGATGCTGCATGATGATCCTCTTGATAAGATCTAGGAATTACTGATATCAAAACATAAATCCATAAAAAAAGTAAGGGATTTTTGAATCTATATGAAATATGCATGATTTAGGGTGAAAAAATCATGTTCTGTTAATCTTGGTTTTTACTTTGACCTTTGGAACGGTTCTTTTCAATAAGCTCATTAATTTCTTCATTGTATAGCCAAGTATTTAAAATACCTTCAGAACTTTCCAAGCCAGTTATATCTAAAAAATGTTCAAATGTACCAGCAACCTGCTCTCTATCATCGGTACCGAGTGAATCGGGATCAATTTGATGGATACCGTCCGAAAGTATTTTTAGCCGTTGCTGTTTACTTGGTTGAGCAGAGTGCTGATAGAGTTGGATATACGCTTCAGCAGTCTCAGCGACCTTTTTATTCAATAACTTTTTTAATTGAGGATCTTGAACGCCTGAATAGAGCTGGCCATCCGTTAAAAAATGATCTTGTTGCTGGAACTGATTCAATTGATTGATAATTCCAGCGTTTGATGGATGATCTTTATTCTCTTCTGCTTGAGTACAGCCACAGAGTAGTAGAACAGCTGTGGCTAAGAAAATACTGAATAATTTCATTTTGATAAATTCTCTTCTCTCAACAAAAGATGACTCTAAAGTCAGAAATCATCTTTTTTATACAGATGATCCATACGTTCACTTTTGGTCTTTAAATATTGTTCATTGAAGGGATTACGGCCCACCGTAAGCGGAACACGTTCAACCACATTAATCCCCAGATCAGTCAACGCTTTGAGTTTGAGGGGGTTATTGGTCACCAGTTTCACTTCTTTGACTTGAAGGTGATCCAGCATGATACTGCACATATCATAACGACGCGCATCGGCCGGCAGGTTTAATAACAGGTTCGCATCAACCGTATCATGACCTTGATCCTGTAAGGCATAGGCGCGGATTTTATTGGTCAAGCCAATACCACGTCCTTCCTGACGCAAATATAAAATGACACCTTGGCCCGCCTCATTTATCAGGCGTTGGGTGGCTTGTAACTGCGGGCCGCAATCGCATTTAAGCGAAGCGAAAGCATCACCCGTTAGGCATTCAGAATGGATACGCACAAGCACAGGCTTATCTGGAGCAGTTTCTAGCCCTTTAGAAAGCGCCACATGTTCCTCACCCGTTTCCGGATCTTGAAACACGGAAATATTGAAGTCACCAAAGGCAGTCGGCAGCTTTGATGTTGCAATAAATTCAATCGGCACAGAGAACTCACTATGATCATAAAAACTGTCTGAGTATAGCTTAATGTGTGAAGATTGCGCGAACCGGAATTTCTGATTTTTTATATAAGTTTTTCTTTTTCATACAAAGCACACAATAATGGTTGATAAACAGTGACATAATTCAGGATAATCTACGGGTCATTCTTTAAAAATTGTAGAAGAATGTTCAGCACTACATCATTCGCACGTGTGGCTGATTGAAGGTAGATCATATTTAATTGTATGATTGCCCCCATTTAACCCAGCTTCGGACTTGCCAGGCTTAAAAAGGCTTTGCCACATTATGTTGTATACCGAAATTCCAACTCAACGCCCTGTTACGCCATTGTTAGATGGAATTGATCATCCACAACAATTACGTCAGCTCGAGCAAAGCCAACTCGTTCAAGTGGCGGATGAGTTACGTCAATATATTTTGTATGCAGCTGGGCAGAGTGGCGGACACTTTGGTGCAAATCTAGGTGTGGTCGAACTGACCGTAGCCTTGCACTATAGCTTTAATACCCCAGATGATCGTCTGGTCTGGGATGTCGGCCATCAGGCTTATCCACATAAAGTGCTGACGGGTCGTCGTGATCGTATCGCGACCATCCGTAGTAAAAATGGTTTGGCTGCGTTCCCTGCACGTGATGAATCTGAATTTGACACCTTTGGTGTAGGCCATTCTTCGACTGCCATTTCAGCAGGTCTGGGCATGGCGTTGGCGCGCCGTTATCAAAAAGCTCCATGTGATGTTGTTGCAATCGTCGGTGATGGGGCAATGACCGCGGGCATGGCATTTGAAGCCATGAATGATGCCGTTGCGCATGATGCCGACTTGATCGTGGTATTAAATGATAACGATATGTCGATCTCGTGTAGTACCGGTGGTTTTGCCAAACATCTGGCTGCAATCTGGGAAACAGGGCAGTTGATCAATGTGAATGAACAGGGTGAAGCCTATGTTCAGCCGCATCCTAAGTGGACGTATAATTCACGGTTACATCAATCAGCGACCGATGCCGCTGATAATTTATTTAAAGCAATTGGTTTTGATTATTTCGGACCATTTGACGGGCATGATGTGGAGCAACTGGCGCAAGTGTTCCATGCGCTGAAAAAGCGTAAAGGCCCACGCCTTGTTCATATTTATACTAAAAAAGGGAAAGGTTTTGCACCTGCGGAAGCCGATCCGATTACCTATCATGCCATTACTAAAATCGCGCCAGCCGCTGCAGCACCAGTAAAAAAATCACCCCCTAAATACTCCGATGTATTTGGGCAATGGTTATGTGATGAAGCCGCTCAAGATGAGCGCCTGCTTGCCATTACACCGGCAATGTGTGAAGGCTCGGGTATGGTGAAATTTGCACAGCAATATCCTGAACGTTTCTTTGATGTGGCGATTGCGGAACAACATGCAGTGACTTTAGCTGCGGGTATGGCATGTGAAGGCTTAAAACCGGTGGTCGCGATTTATTCAACCTTCTTGCAACGTGGTTACGACCAGTTGATTCACGATGTTGCCTTGCAGAATCTGGATGTCACTTTTGGAATCGATCGTGCAGGTTTGGTCGGTGAAGATGGTCCAACCCATGCGGGTGCTTACGATTACGCCTATATGCGTACTGTGCCTAACATGGTGATCATGGCGCCGAAAGACGAGAATGAATGTCGTCAGATGCTACATACCGCTTACCTTTATGAAGGGCCGACAGCAGTCCGTTATCCGCGTGGCGCAGGCACCGGTGTTGAAATTCAACAACAGATGACGGCTTTGCCAATTGGTAAGTCGGAAATCGTGGCTGAATTTAATGTTGATGCTGAGCAGCACATCAGTATTCTGGCCTTTGGTAGTCGCGTTGTACCATCGGTTGAAGCGGCAGAACAGTTTGCACAGAAACATGCGATTGGCGTGCGTGTTGTGAATATGCGTTTTGTGAAGCCACTGGACGAGCAAATGATTCGTGACCTAGCAGCGACCACTCAACTATTTGTAACGGTTGAGGAACATGCCGTAATGGCGGGCGCAGGCAGTGCGGTGAATGAATTCATGGCACATGCCAAGATTGTCAAACCGATCCTGAATCTGGGTTTGCCAGATACATTCTTACATCAAGCCACGCATCAGCAAATGTTGCAAGATTGTGGTTTGGATGCTCAGGGAATTTTAGCTTCAATTGAGCAAGCCTGGTTCTAACTTATAAGTTGATGTAAACGCGAAAATAATTTTTCGCAACATTTTTCCCCTAAAAGCGCTTATATTTGCTAGAATATACGCGCTTTTATGCATTATTCTTTGTCAAAATCTTCAAATTTGTAGTGGGTGTTCAATGGAACCTATGGTGGTTATGGCTGCGCGTGCGGCTCAAACAGTTGGTCAAGAGCTTTTAAAGGCACATCAAAATCGTCATAAACTCGATTTACAAGTTGAAGAAAAAGGCATTGATGGTCCGGTAACACGTGTTGATCGTTACTTGGAACAACTTACAATTGATACACTTCGCAAAAGCTATAAAAACCACAGCTTCCTTGGTGAAGAGTTTGGTATGCAAGAAGGTAAAGGTCACGATGCAGACTGGTGCTGGGTGATTGATCCTTTAGACGGCACACAAAACTTTATCAACGGTTTCCCGCATTTCTGTATTTCTATCGCAGTACAACATAAAGGTGTGACTCAACACGGTGTGATCTATGATCCAGTCCGTGATGAGCTATTTTCTGCGAGCCGCGGTCGTGGTGCAGTGATGAACCAGCGCCGTATCCGTGTCAATGTTAAAGAAAACCTTGAAAATACTTTCCTTGCAGTCGGTCATCCGTACCGTGCCAAGCGTAATGGTGAAATCGTTTCTTATGCAGAGCAACATTTTGCGTCATTATTGGCAGTGACTAAATCTGGCGCGCAAATCCGTCGTGGTGGTTCAGCTGCTTTAGACTTGGCCTATGTTGCTGCGGGTCGTTTCGATGGTTTCTTTGAGCTTGGCTTAAAACCGTGGGATATCGCTGCGGGCGAATTAATCGTGAAAGAAGCGGGCGGTGTTGTTGTTGATGCGCGCGGTGGCAATGAATCATTTGACAATGGTCAGGTGCTTGCATGTTCATTGAGGATGTTAAAGCCATTGATGCAAAACGTTGTTCCGGCTTGGGGCGATGCTGCAAAATAATTTGTAGATTAAAAAAAGAGTAGCATCTAGCTACTCTTTTTTTTGTGTAATAGGGCGGGAATAATAAATAGTTGAGATAAAAGTAAAATAACGGTATTGATTAAATAGGCAGCCCAATACGGTGGAGCATGCATTGATCCGAAAAGGGCAATCAGGAATTGTCCAATCACGATGCAACTGCAGGCTGTGTAGGTGAGGATGGGATAGGTTGTATCCAGTTTTAGAAAGGTTGATAGGCCACGGGCAATAAAATAAATTGAAAAAAGAACACAGGTTAAAATGACTCCTTTAACCGGATACTCAAAGACGTATCCAGTATCATGAATAAAGGGGTAGGGATTTTGCTGCTGTCCATGATAAATAATATTCAAACACCCGAATAACCATAAACCCAGTAATAATCTGATCAGCATAAAATTATTTTGTAGTTTATTTTCCATGTTTTATTTAAAGTAATCTGTTGTTGTCACACAGAATAATTGTACATTTAATAGAAGTGTATCGCTTATTTGTGATCGCTAGGCCCAGTATTTTCTAAAAAAACGTGACTTTCTTAAAGTTTCTGCTATAATCCGCCCACGCACTTAAATTCCAGTTCATTACCTGAACATTCAGTTCTATTCATATTAGCGCACGCTGTCCATAGAGAGGACCACATCTTGCGCCCAAATCGCTTAGCGATTCTTCAGGTTGAGGCAGTAATCAAGCGTGCGTTTAGTCCACATCGTCGTTATTCGGATCGCCGCTGAATTTCATATATTTTCAGCTTGAGTCGCTTTGCCGCTTGTTGCCGATGTCTATTTTTTGTATTTATTAAAATGGAGCACCCACAAGGGTGAAACTCTCTATGAGCAAAACTTTTGCCGAATTTTCTTTGCACGAAACCTTACAACAAGCCCTAGAAGGTTTAGGTTTTACGACACCAACTCCTGTGCAAGAACAAGCGATTCCAGCTGCATTAGAAGGTAAAGATTTATTAGTTTCAAGCCAGACCGGTTCTGGTAAAACAGCAGCATTTTTACTTCCTACATTAAACGCTTTAGCGGGTGAGGATACTTTTGTGCCATTCAAAGAGCGCATGAAAGCAGTCACTCAGCCTACGATTTTAGTTATTTCTCCTACGCGTGAATTGGCTCAACAGGTTAGCCAAGACGCGATTGCATTTGTACGTCACATGAAAGGTGTTCGTATTGCTGCAATTATGGGTGGTATGCCTTTCGGTAAGCAAATCCAGCAGCTTAAAGGTGCACAAGTTGTCGTTGCGACTCCAGGTCGTTTACTTGACCTTGTAAACCGTCGTCAAATCAAACTTGATAAAGTTGAATCATTAATTGTTGATGAAGCAGACCGTATGCTTGATCTTGGCTTCTCTGAAGATTTAGAAGCAATTGGTGAATTGGCTGCAAACCGTAATCAAACATTAATGTTCTCTGCAACTTTTGCTGATCGTATTATCCGTCTTGCTGAACGCATGATGAATGATCCGCAACGTATTGCTATTGAAACTGGTCACAGCACTAACACTGATGTAACTCAAACATTACATTGGACTGATGGCTTTGAACACAAGAAAAAATTATTGACTCACTGGTTATCTGATGAGTCTGTAGATCAAGCGGTTGTATTCGCAAGCACGCAAGAAGATACCGATATGCTTGCTGAAGAACTGGCTGAAGCGGGTCATTCTGTTGTTGCACTCCATGGTGCGATGCCACAAACCGTTCGTAACCGTCGTTTACGTAGCATTCGTGAAGGTCGTGCAAAAATCCTGGTTGCAACCGATGTTGCGGCGCGTGGTTTAGACGTACCAACCATTTCACACGTCATTAACTTCGGTTTACCGATGAAAAATGAAGACTATGTACACCGTATTGGTCGTACAGGTCGTGCGGGTCGTACCGGTCAAGCCGTGACTTTGGCAACTTACCGTGAGCGTGGCAAAATCCGTGCTTTGGAAGATTATTTAGATGCACGTTTAAATGTATCTGAAATCGAAGGTTTAGAACCATCTCCACCTCCTGCACGTTCAGGTCGTGACGGTGGTGGTCGTGGTCGCGGTGGTCGTGATGGCGGCGGTCGTGGTCGCGGTGGTTTTGGCGGTGGTCGTCGTTTTGAAGGTGAAGGTAACTTCAAACGTCGTGAAGGCGGTGATGATCGTCCACGTCGTAGCTTCGATGACAAGCCACGTGGTGAGCGTCCATCTTTTGGTGGCGAAGATCGTCCACGTCGCGAGTTCAATTCAGATCGTCCACGCCGTGAAGGTGGTTTTGAAGACCGTCCACGTCGCGAATTTAATTCAGATCGTCCACGTCGTGAAGGCGGTTTTGATGATCGTCCAAAACGTAGCTTTGGTGGTGAAGACCGTCCACGTCGCGAGTTCAATTCTGATCGCCCACGTCGTGAAGGTGGTTTCAACGATAAACCACGTTTTGACTCGAATGATGACAACCGTGGTAACCGTGTAGATTACAAACCACGTCGTGAAGGTAGCTTCGGTGACCGTCCTAAACGTGATTTTGGCGATCGTCCACAGCGTGAAGGCGGTTTCGGTGATCGTCCAAAGCGTAGCTTCGGTGAAGACCGTCCAAAACGCAGCTTCGGTGGTGATGACCGTCCAAAGCGTAAGTTTGGTAGCGATGAGCGTCCAGTACGCGGTTCACGTGAAGAAACTTTCGGTGGCGACCGTCGTCGCAAAAACGATTTTTAATCGTTAAAAACCGATAGAATGAAGAAGCCAGTTGAAAAACTGGCTTTTTTATTTCGGTTTAGTCATGTAAAATTATAAAAATGTGTACTAATTCAAACTTTATATAAGAAATGAATAAGGTGAAGCAAAATAAAAGCCTTTTGAGTCAAGCTTGGTCTTTCATGTGTAGTGAAGGGCTGCCATGCCTATTCGTCATTTTAATGCTGTGTAACGGTTTGTTTTTTGCTTATGCGTTGTTTGATATGATTAATACGGAATCATTCAATGTTAATTCTCATCCAACCACCAGCCAAATTGTTCCCAAGAATAACTACATAAATTAAATACTCTTGATACATGGTTTATCAAAATGGAAACAAGCGTTTAGTGTTTCAGTGTATAGTATGCGTGCATAAAAAGTGCAGGAAAGAATGCCATTATGAATAATCCATCTCCTCTTGATCGTGAAGCCTTAATTGAAGTTAAAAACTTAAGCTTTAATCGGGGAGAGCGCGTCATTTATGACGATATCAGTCTTAAGATTCGTCGTGGTCAGATTACTGCCATTATGGGACCGTCCGGTACCGGTAAAACCACTTTGTTGCGTCTGATTGGTGGACAGTTAAGTCCTGATCATGGCGAGGTACTACTGGACGGTAAAAATATTGCAGCGATGTCACGTCATGAGTTGTTCGCTGCACGTGCGCGTATGGGCATGCTATTCCAGAGTGGTGCATTATTCACCGACATGTCGGTATATGAGAATGTCGCATTTCCAATCCGCGCACATACCAAATTGCCAGAACATCTGATTGCAGAACTGGTGGCATTAAAACTGGAATCGGTTGGATTGCGTGGTGCTGAACAGTTGATGCCAACCGAGCTTTCCGGTGGTATGAACCGTCGTGTTGCCTTGGCGCGAGCGATTGCACTGGATCCTGAGCTGATCATGTATGATGAGCCATTTGCAGGTCAAGACCCGATTGTGATGGGGGTATTGACCCGTCTGATTCGTTCCTTGCGCGATGCTTTAGATCTAACTACGATTATCGTATCGCATGATGTGGCTGAGACCTTATCGATTGCGGATTATATTTATGTGGTTGCAGAAGGTAAAATTCAGGGTGAAGGTTCACCAGAACAATTAAAAAACCATGCTTCACCTTTTGTACGTCAGTTTTTAACAGGTTCGGCTGAGGGGCCTGTGGAATATCAATTTACTCATCAAGCATATTTAGATAACGAGGTTCGTCCATGAATGCGATTGCCTGGCTAGGTAGACTCGTTATTGAGCGAATAAAAGGCATCGGTGCTGCCGCATTGATGCTCCTGCAAGTTTTATTTTCCATGCCATCAAAAGGTGGTTTTCGGCGCTTTGTTTACCAGATGTATCGTGTCGGGGTGATGTCCCTGCTGATTATTGCGGTTTCCGGTTTGTTCATTGGTGCCGTGCTGGGTTTGCAGATGTATAGCATTCTGGTCACTTTTGGCAGTGAAGCAATGCTCGGTACTGCAATTTCACTGACCTTGCTGCGAGAACTTGCTTCTGTCGTTGCTGCCTTATTGTTTGCAGGGCGTGCAGGCTCGGCCTTAACCGCTGAAATTGGTTCCATGAAACAGAGTGAACAGCTTGCCAGCATGGAAATGATCGGTGTTGATCCACTGCGTCAGATCGTAGCTCCTCGTCTATGGGCCGGTATTGTCAGTTTACCCATGCTCACGGTCATTTTTGCAAGCATTGGTATTATTGGCGGCAAGCTGGTTGGTGTTGATTTTTTAGGTGCGGATGAAGGTTCGTTCTGGAGTGGTATGCAAAGCAGCGTCCAGTTCTGGCATGACATTTTTAATGGCACCATTATTAAAAGCATTGTCTTTGCTTTGATTTGTACATGGGTGGCGGTGTATCAGGGCTATGCCTGTGAACCAACTCCAGAAGGTATCGCGACTTCAATGACCAGAACGGTCGTATATTCTTCACTTTGTGTATTAGGTTTTGATTTCGTGTTGACTGCGGTCATGTTCGGAGGGATTTAATGAAATCACGTACTAGTGAGCTGGCCGTAGGTATTTTTGTCATTATCTTCGGTGTCGCTCTATTTTTTCTGGCGATGAAGGTCAGTGGCTTGGTGGGTACTAATCTGCGCGACAGCTACAGCATGACAGCACAGTTTGACAATGTGAATGGCTTGAAGCCACGTGCCAAAGTGACCATGAGTGGTGTAACCATTGGTCGTGTTGAATCAATTACGCTTGATCCGGTTTCCCGTCTGGCCACCGTTAAATTTGATCTGGATGGTAAGCTGACCAGCTTTAATCCGGAGCAGCTCAAAGAAGTGCAGAACAATGCGCTGGAAGAGTTACGCTATAGTTCTGACTATGAGCAAGCGAATGCTGCGAAACAAAAAGAAATGGAACAGCAACTTACCAGTAACATGACCTCCATCACCACACTCGATGAAGATGCTTATATAATGGTAGCAACCAATGGTCTATTGGGTGAGAAATATTTGAAAGTTGTTCCGGGTGGTGGTGTGAACTACCTCAAACGGGGTGACGTGGTTTCAAATACCCAGGGCACCATGGATTTAGAAGATTTGATCAGTAAATTTATTACCGGTGGTGCTGGTAAAG
Organism: Acinetobacter sp. WC-323; assembly: GCF_000314615.1. Classification (NCBI taxonomy): domain Bacteria; kingdom Pseudomonadati; phylum Pseudomonadota; class Gammaproteobacteria; order Moraxellales; family Moraxellaceae; genus Acinetobacter; species Acinetobacter sp. WC-323. The sequence continues at coordinate 58,598 of NZ_AMZS01000056.1, read as the reverse complement.
CCACATCAAGCTCAACAGCGACAGAAAGCCCAGCTTCACAGCCTGCTGCTGAAGCAGAACCTTCTTTTGTTGAGTAATTCAGGTTAGGAGATTGAAGTGAATACATTATTGAAACAAACGCTAACCGCAAGCGTATTATCGACAATGCTTGCAAGTGCGGCATTTGCAGCACCAACAGAAACCCCGCCTGACTTTGTTAAACGTGTGGCTGATGGCTTAATTACGCGTCTAAAAGCGGATCATGCCAAGTTGCAGAATAACCCAGCACTGGTGAAAAGCATTATTCGTCAAAACCTTGACCCGTATGTAGATTCTCAAGCGTTTACCCGTATTGTGTTAGGTACTTATGCGAATAACCAATATACCAATGCTGCACAACGTGCACAGTTCGAGAAGAACTTCCGTGAAGTGATTATCGAGAACTATGGCGGTGCTTTCGCAAAATATACCAATGAAAGCTACACCATGCGTCCGTTTAAATCGACCAACAGCAAAACCCCTGTGGTGACTTTGGACTTCTTGCACAATGGTGAGAAAATCCCAGTGTCGTTCCAATTAACCGACAAGGGAGATCAGTGGAAAGTACGTAACATCAACGTGTCTGGTATCGATTTGGGCTTGCAGTTCCGTAACCAGTTCGCTGCAACGGTGCAACGTAACGGTGGCAATATTAATAAAGCGATTGCGACCTTTAAACCAGATGCAGATGCTGCAGTTAGCAAAAAATAAGTAGGTGACGGGTGATTCAGTATATTGATCAGCAATTGGTCGTTTCAAAAATGATTAATTTTGCGAATGCAGAGCAGATCTATCAAGCTGGCTTAAAGCATATTCAGCAGCATAAGAGTTTTCCTCTGGTTGTTGATCTGGGCCAGCTTGAGCAGGGCAATACTTTATCGTTGGCGGTACTGGTGCAATGGTTGCGTCAGACACCAGACAGTAAAGGGCTGCATTTCAAGAATGTGACTGAAAAAATGCTGAAAATCATCCAGGCCTGTCATTTGCAGGATGATCTGAAATTAATTTAAAGATCACTTATTGCAATAAAAAAAGCACCGTCAGGTGCTTTTTTTATTAGATCCATTTCTTCCAGCGGAAGTAGATGGTCGGACCAATCAGGAAGGTTAATACCAGCGTGATCACAATCCAGAAACTGGTACTGCCATGTGAAAACGGTAATACTTCGGTGTTCATGCCATAAATACTGGCCACCAGCATTGGAGGTGCCAGCATGCTTGGAAGAATAGAGAAGCGTTTGAAGGTCTCATTCATCTCGGTATTGGCAAAACCGGTGGTAATATCCAGTAAGAATTTTAGTTTTTGAAACAGGAAGGTATTGTGCTCCAGTAAAGAGCGCACATCCTCACTCATTTCCCGGATATCGGGGTCATAAATATGGCTGCCTAAGGCACGTGGTCGGGAAAGGAAAGACAGAACTCGGCGCAGGTCGGTCAGACAGAGCTGAGCTTTCCCTAACATGTCTTCCTGATGCGCGAGCCGTGTGATCATGTCATCCAGATCAAGGATCTGTTCACGATGGTGATCGTTTAACACCTCGGCTGAATATTCTTCCAGATACTTATGCGTATCTTCCAGAATATCTGAAAGCTCATCCAGTTTAGATTCCAGCAAGCCTAATAAAATCCACACCGGATCTTTATAATCGATGCTGTAATCATTGCGTCTTGCCCGGGCGCGAAAGGCCCGGAAGGCCACCAGTTTTTCGCCACGTAGCGTGATCAGTTGTGTTTTATCCAGTAGAAACGCAACGGTGTGGACGGTAGCAGCCAGTGTATTCTCGAGATCTTCTTGTTCACGATCCGATTGAAAATTTTTATTCTTTGTTAAAAAATAGGTGCTGATATGCAAAATTCCGTCATCATCACGGTAGAATCGTGCTGATGAGGAAATATCTTCAAGTGACTTTAAGGTAGGTAGGTTTCGCTCATAGGCATCCAGAATCCATTGTTGTTCTTCTTGGGATGGGGCGATGAGATCGATCCAGACCAGTTCAGGATGAAGGTCGAAACTGCCATTGATTGTTGCATCTTCTAGACTACCGCGCTCAGTGGCATAAAAGGCTTCAAGCATGTCTTTTTTCCTTGCGCAGTCGAGGTAAAGTTTCCGGTGTTTTTCCGAAAAGCAGGGTGTATTTTAGACAAGGATGAAACGAAAAACACTTGCCTAAACGTTATTTTTTAAAAAATCTTGTTACATAGCCTACTTTATCAGCATGACAGTTCTATAAAACGGTTTTAATTGTATGAATTCTATATGTGTTTTCTGTGGTTCCTCTCTCGGGAATGATCCTGTTTTCAAGCAAATGGCCCAGTTAACCGGGCAGGTGATTGCCGCGCAAGGCAAAACGCTGGTCTATGGCGGTGGACGTTCGGGTCTGATGGGGGTGGTGGCTGATAGTGCGCTACAGGCGGGTGGCCGTGTGGTTGGTGTGATTCCCCATGCCTTGGTGGATCGAGAGCTGGTCCATACCGGTTTAACCGAATTGTATCGGGTCAACAATATGCATGAGCGCAAGACCAAAATGGCTGAGCTATCTGATGCATTTGTGGCTTTGCCCGGTGGTGCAGGCACACTCGAAGAAATCTTTGAGCAATGGACCTGGAGCCAGTTGGGTATCCATCAAAAGCCTTGTGCTTTTTTAAATGTGAATGGTTTTTATACCGATTTGCTGAAAATGCTGCAAGCCTCGGTTGACAGTGGTTTTACCCAAGCACGTTTTGTGGATAAGCTGATTGTGGCCGAGCAGATTGAAGAGGTTCTGGCTGCATTTGCGGCTTATCAGCCTGCGGCACCGAAGTGGCTATCTAGCACTGAAATTCAGGCCTGAGGATACGATTGTGAAAACCATTACTGTTGCTGCTGCCATTATCTTGAACGAGCACAATCAATTACTGTTGGTGCGTAAGCAAAATACCCATGCCTTTATGCAGGTCGGCGGTAAGCTTGAGCTGGATGAAGCACCTGAGGTGACAATTCAGCGTGAGATTCTGGAAGAAATCGGCTGTGAGTGTGAGCTTAAGGAGTTTGTCGGTGAATTTAGAACAGCAGCAGCCAATGAACCTGATCATGCCTTGATTAGCTATGTATATGCGGTTGAGTTAAAACAGCAGCCACAAATCGCGGCTGAGATTGCAGAGATGAAATGGATCGATCTGGATGACCAGTCAACGCTACTGGCGCCACTGACTAAAGACGTGGTGATTCCGTGGTGTCAGCAGCAGCATTTGAATTAATTTCCTGATGCTGTGCGGCTGCCAGACACAGGCTATAGACCTGTTGGCAGCCCAGTTGTTGCAGCACCTGAGATAATGCAGTAATTGAACTGCCTGTGGTGACCACATCATCGACAATGAGGACCTTGCGATAGCGAATCTGGTTCGGTGCAGCAGCAACAAATTGCTGTTCAATATTTTCCAGCCGCTCCAGACGGCTTAACCCTTTTTGAGAGTGCTGGGTCAAGCGCTGGACCGGTTGCCAGACGGGAATGTTCAAGTGCTCACTTAAGGCTTGCGCCAAGAGCAGGCTCTGGTTAAAACCACGCTCGACCAGACGATCTGTTGAAATAGGCATGGGCACAATGGCATGCACTTTGGGTAGTCTGGGTTGTAATAACAAGCCATTTAATAGACGTTGATGATGCAGTTTCTGCTCATATTTAAACTGTTGGATAATCCGGTCAATCGGGTACTGATAATGGCAGGCCACCATAATTTGCTGTTGATTGCGTTCAATGGTTTGCTTGAGCCAGGGCAATTGTTGCCAGCAGCTTTGACAGACACCGAACTGCCGTTTCATGCCAATATCACACAGGCTACATGGGGTAAAATAATCAAATAGCTGCTGTGCTGATCTGCCCAATAATTTAAACATAGGCATATCTTGGTGCTTCGGGTAACCAGCGTTTCAGTAGACCTTCTGCATGTTGCGGATAATCTTTCAAGATTTGCTCTGCGACATAATGTGCCTGAGTCAGCAGGTGGTCATCGCGTTCTAGACGAGCCACACGAAAGCCCATATCACCAGTTTGCTTGGTCCCGAGTAATTCACCGGGGCCACGAATTTCCAGATCTTTTTCTGCAATCACAAAGCCATCATTACTTTCCCGTAAAATAGAAAGCCGTTCCTGCCCATTTTGTGATAACGGGGTTTTATAGAGTAAGGCACAAAAACTGGCTGTAGCACCACGGCCGACACGGCCACGCAACTGATGCAGTTGAGACAGGCCTAAACGTTCTGCATTTTCAATCACCATAATCGAGGCATTGGGGACATCAACCCCCACTTCAATGACCGTGGTGGCAATCAACAGTTGTGACTGATTGTCCTTAAAGGCCTGCATGACCGCTTGCTTTTCATCGGCTTTCATCTTGCCATGTACCAGCCCGATATTGATATCTGGGAAGCGTTCTTTAATTTCCTGATAAGTGGCCTCTGCGGCTTGTGCGTCCAGTGTTTCAGATTGCTCTACCAAGGTACAGACCCAGTAGGCCTGTTTACCTTCACGACAATTACTGGCAATACGTTGCAAGACCTGTTCCCGCCGTTCCAGGGGGATGGTGACGGTCTGGATCGGGGTACGACCGGGTGGCAGCTCATCAATAATCGAGGTGTCCAGATCGCCATAGGCACTCATGGCGAGGGTGCGGGGAATCGGGGTTGCGGTCATCACCAGTTGGTGCGGGGTGAACTGGTCCGCGCCTTTATTGCGCAAGGCGAGGCGTTGATCAACCCCGAAACGGTGCTGCTCATCAATAATCACCAAGCCGAGCTTGGAAAAACCGACCGTATCCTGAAACAGCGCATGGGTACCCACAATCAACTGGGCATGACCTTCTTTAATCTGCTGTTCAGCCTGTGTTCTGGCTTTGCCTTTTTGTTTACCCGACAGCCATGCCACCTGAATACCCAAAGGTTCAAACCAGCGTTTAAAGTTTAAATAATGCTGTTCGGCTAGAATTTCAGTGGGTGCCATCAGTGCCACCTGCCAGTCCGCTTCCAGTGCATGACAGGCAGCTACTGCGGCCACCAAGGTTTTACCAGCACCGACATCGCCTTGCACCAGACGTAACATCGGTTGATCTTGTTTAAGGTCCTGCAAGATTTCCTTGGAAACGCGCTTTTGCGCATTGGTCATCTGGAAAGGCAGCCCTTCTAATAATGTCTTTGCAAGTACTTTACTGCTACTAAAGCGTGGTGCTGAAATCTGACGGATATAGGCACGGCGAGTGAGTAAACTGATTTGATGCGCCACCAGTTCTTCAAAAATCAGCCGTTGCTGTGCCGGATGTGAGCCTTGATTGAGCTGCAACATGTTGGCATCGGTGGGCGGCTCATGAATGTAATGCAACGCCTCTTTCAGCTCATAGCCATTGCTATATTTGCTAGGTAATAATTCGGGCAGATCATCACTGTGATGGGTAAGTGCCTGACGGACATATTCACGTAATTTGGGTTGGGTCAGGCCTTCGGTACTGGGATAAATCGCGGTCAGCTGGGTCTTGGGCAGGGCCGTATGTTGCTGGATCACCTGAATTTCGGGATGATACAGTTCCAGACCACGTGCACCAACGCGCACCTCACCAAAAATGCGCAGCCGTTGCCCCATTTTGATACGGTCCGTAAGACCTTTATAAATATGATAGAAGCGTAAGGTGACCTTGCCGAAATCATCCTGGACCAATGCGGCAAGAGATTTCTTTTTCCCGGGTGGGAAGTCAACAGAGCGGACTTCACCTTCAAGCAAGTAACTTCGTCCAACGACCAGCTGATTCATTGGAATAATAGTGCTACGATCTTCATAGTCGCGGGGAAGATGGAATAACAAATCATCCGTGCTAAAAATATGAAGCTTTTCTAAGAGGGTCGCTGCGGCAGCACCAACGCCTTGTAATTGCTGAACTGATGTCATCTCTGGTCAAAGGTGTGTATGCATATTTTATTTATTGGTTATGGTAAAACATCTCAGCGTGTCGCTAAACACTTATTTGAGCAAGGACACCACATTAGCACAATAAGTCGCAGTGCAAAAACAGATTGTTACGCGACCCATTATATTCAGGACATTCATCAACTTGATTTGACCGGGCTGGCGCCTGTGGATGTGGTGTATGTAATTCTGGCGCCTTCTGAAAGTGGGATTGAGGCTTATCAGCAGACCTATGTCGATAGCGTGGAGCCGATTGCTCAGGCCTTAAAAGCCCATCCGGTGCAACGTATCGTGATTGTATCCTCAACCCGCGTCTATGGCGAAAATGCAGGGCAACGTATTGATGACGAGAGCGAGATCCATCCTGCTGATCCACAAGGTGAGCTATTGCGACGTATGGAGTTGCTGTGGCAGCAGCATTACCCACAACACAGTATCATTGTCCGTCCTGCGGGGATCTATGGGACTTCAATTGCCCGACTGAAAAAACTGGCTGAGCAAAGCACGACTTATCCGACTGTTCATTATAGCAACCGGATTCATATTGATGATCTGGCTAGGTTTTTAGCATTACTGGTGAATTTGGTTCACGTTGAACAGAGCTATATCGTCACCAATAATCGACCGCTTCCGATGCATGAAATTCTATTGTGGTTCCAACAGCAATTGTATTTAGCGCCTTTAAAGTTGCTTTCGGACCGACCGAGCGGCAAGCAAATTTATGCCACCCGCTTGCCAAAGACCGGATTTAAATTTGACCATTTGATTTGCTTTAATGACTACGCTGCGGCCTTATCTGTCCATAGTAATGAAAAATAATTCGATTACACTGTAAAGAACGCTTAAAGAGTTGGTATGGATTTTGAACTTAAAATACCAACAGATTCCGCAAAGGAACTGCCTGAATTAAGCACGGGGTTTGCTGCAAGGCATAAAAGGTGAAACATGAAAAAAATAATCTGCATGAGCCTGCTTGGATTAATGACGACAACGGGTTGGGCGGCAGAGCAAAGCTGGTGTGTATTTGATCCTTTAAGCACGCAAGGCGATATTAGTCGCCGTTTACAAGATGTGCGGGCCTATGCCTTAAAATATCAGGTGCAATTAAAACTGAAAATCTTTAAGAATGAAAAGGATGCCATACGCTCATTTGAGCAAAAGCAATGTTCTGGTCTGGTCGCTTCGAATTTTAATACCTATCGCTACAATCGTTTTATGGGCACCACCGGGGGAATTGGACTCATTCCGAATAATCGGGTGGCTCGGGCTTTTCTGCAACTGCTGAATCATTCCAATGTCGAAAAGCGTATGGTGGCAAAAGATTATGAAGTCTTGGGCATGATTCCGATTGGAACGGTTTATATGATCATGAACACACAACAGATCAATAAGGTTTCACAATTACGCAATAAAACCATTGGAATCCTGGCAGATAATCCGCCACAACTGGCACTGGTGCAAAGTGTTGGCGCCAAACCGGTATATGTCGATTTTTCCAATGCAGTGGATTCATTCAAGCATAAAAAGATCGACATTCTGGCAGCGCCTGCGTATGGCATACTGCCTTATAATCTTAAAAAGGAATTTGGTGAGACGACGCAGGTGGTGAATTTTCCTGTGGCTTATTTTGCAATGAATGTGGTCATCCGGCCACAAGCTTATCCGGCCGGATTCGGTCATCAGATACGCGACTGGTTTGTGAATAACAGTAATGTATTAGCCGCGCAGGCGATCCAGTGGGAAAACCATTTACCCGCTTATTACTGGGCAGATATCTCGGGCTATGAAAAGCAGGGGTACGATGCGTTAGTGGCTAAAATCAGTAAACGTTATGTCGATGCTGAGTATTACGATGGCTACTTTGTCGAGCTGATTAACCGCTTGCGCTGTCAGGATGATCCTAAATATCTGGCATGTCGCCGTTAACAGTGCAAGGAAAAGGCAGCTGAAGTTGTAATATTGATCACTGAGTAAAACTTTTTAATTATTCATTTAAAAATCTCCCCTAACCCCTCTTTAAAAAGAGGGGAATGGTTGAGAATCTAAGATAATTTTAGACTTCATGAACTCCCTCTTTTTAAAGGTGAGCTGCGGTTATAGCAGCGCAAGAGGGAGGATTTATTTTCTATTTATGCTTTCTTACGTTTCAAACGACGTTTGGCTTGTTGTGACGCCACGGCTTCCAATGCTTCAGCCAGTTCTTCATCGCTAAAGGTGGTGATGTGCTGCAACATTTGCAAGGTGGTTTCATCCAGTACCAGTTGTGCGCCTGCAGCCATTTCGCTGAAGTTGTCATCATATTCAATGAAGCCTTGTTCATTGTTACGAATATAATTTTGCTGGGTCAGCACTTTAATAAAGCTCTGGAATAATGCTTTATCGAAGAACTCTGGCGAGTTGAACTCATACAGCACAGACAGGCGCTGACCGAGTAAATGACTCAGCTCTTCCACCTGCTTGGTCGAGATATTACCGGAACCACGTTGGGTGATCAGTGCCAGCGTCATGTAGTAACGTTCCAGGCTCTGTTTGACTGGCATTGCCAAAGTCACCAGTTTTTGATGTTCTTCACTGTTTGGTGTTGGGCTAAACAGGTTACCATCGTGATCCTGGAAAATCAGGCCAATCTTCACCAAAGCATCGATATAGCTATCAATCTGCTGCTGCAAGTCGCTTGCTTGCCACTTCATGAACAGTTCGGCTTTCAAGAATGGATATAAGGTACGAATCACGTTACTTAAGTCATTCTTGTGAATTTTTCCGTTGTGTTCAACCAGAGATGCGACCAATGACGGTAACACAAAGGCATGCAAAATATTATTACGGAAGTAAGTCAGCAACACGGCCTGATTATCTTCAATCGCAATAATATCGCCCAGCACGTGTTGTACACGTTTGATCAGCTTCAGCTTGAGACCATAGGCAACGATTTCTTTACCTGATAATGAGGTCACTTGAGTGCGTTCATCATAAGGTTGCTGGGTGGCCAGATCACGATAGATGTCGAGTTGTTTGGCACAAATCTCTTCATCCAAAGTGTGTTTCGGTGTCGCCAATAAAATTAACGAGAGCAATGAAACCGGATTAATCACGACAGCGCGGTTGATATTTTCCAGAATCAGATGTGCTGAGTCTGCAACCACGGTTGAAATCTCGGTCGAGCTTGGTACATCAGTCGGGTTTTGCTCTACATTATTCTGTTTCAGGATATCATTCAGGAACACTGGTTCGCCAAAATTCACATGCACTTTACCGAAGATACGTTCAATTTTGCGTAAGGTTTTAACAATACCAAAAATGGATTCGGCTTCTTTCGGTTTACCTTGCATTTCACCGACATAGGTTGAGCCTTCCATCAGGCGCTCATAACCGATATAGGTCGGTACGAATACGATCGGTTTGGCCGGGCCGCGTAAATGCCCTTGAATGGTCATTGCCAGCATACCGGTTTTCGGCGGGAGTAAACGCCCTGTACGTGAACGGCCACCTTCAATGAAGTATTCGATTGGGGTATTACGCGATAAGATGCTGTATAAATATTCTTTAAATACAGAGGTATAAAGCGCATTACCGCGGAAGGAACGACGAATAAAGAAGGCACCGCCACCACGTAATAACTGACCGACAAAAGGTAGATTCAGGTTATCACCGGCTGCGATATAGGGAATCATCAAGCCACGTTTATAAATGACATATGACAATAACAAATAATCGATATGGCTGCGGTGACACGGGGTGTAAACGATTTCATAGTCTTTTGCCAGTTCACGGACCGTACTGAAGTTATGTACTTCAACGCCGTCGTAGAGCTGTGTCCATAGACGGGTCAGGGCCATATCGGCAAAACGGACTGCCGAGGCAGAGTAATCCGAAACGATCTCATTGACATAACCGATGGCACGACGTTCTGCCTCAAGCATGCTGATTTTATGCTGGATGCTTTCACGACGAATCGCATCTTGTACTTCAGGAGATTTGATCACCGATTGCATGACGTTACGACGATCCGATAAATCGGGGCCGAGCACCACTTCACGCTGTTGATCGAGGTAAGTATCTAATGAACTGGCAATATAGGTAGCGGGTGAAACATTCGGGTGATTGCTCTTGGCATAGTCAACCAGTTCACGCAATGATTGCGGCTCATGAAACTCTAAATAAGACTGGCGGCCATGCAAGCCAATATTCATCAACTGCTTGACGGTACCTGGGGTGGCCCAGGTATCAGAGAATAATAGTTTGAACCAGGAATCTTCTTTATCTGGTGAACGTCCCCAAAGTACAGTTACAGGCACCAGCTGAATATCCACTTCAGGATGCTGTTCCAGTGCTTCAACCAGTTGTAATAGGCGGGGAGGAAAGGTTTGGGTATTAAAGAAATTATTTTCGTTATGATGTAAGAACAGGACAGAATTTTTTTCTTGATAAGTGCCAAAACTCAAAGGGTCTAGCGCGGGTTTTAAATTGAGGCGACGGGTTTCACCATCGACCACCAAGGCGTTACTACGCGAATAATTCTGTAAAACATAGCAGACTAGCTTATTTGATTCTGTTGTCTGTTGCTCTGCTGTGGTGGATTCTGTAGGAACTTCACCAAGAACATGTGGGGTGACCACCAGGTCAAGTAACTTACTCGAAAGTTGGCGATACATTTGACCAAATCCAGTCTTGGACATTACAAACTCCTAAATCATAATCCTGGCATCGATTCATGATGAACACGACATTCTGCGGTATTCTGACATAAAACGGTATGTTATTTTCTGACAGAATATAGCGTATTTGGTAGATTTTATCGTTAAAAATCGTATTTTTAGCAGTTATAAATACAATTAACGTGACGGATGAATCATTTTATCCTGAGCATTGTTATTTGAATTTGTGGCACAATCACAATTATCAACCCTGAAAGGATTGGTTGATCTCTCCTCATTGATGTTGGAAGAATATTACATGAATGCGTTAACTCAAGAACTGGTTGAACTTTTGACTCTGGAAAAGCTGGAAGAGCATATTTTCCGAGGCAATAGCCGCAATCTGGTTGGCAAACGAGTATTCGGTGGACAGGTTCTTGGACAAGCCTTGAGAGCAGCGTCATATACCACAGATCGTCCAGCCCACTCCCTGCATGCATATTTCCTCTATGGCGGCGATGTGAATGCGCCGATTATCTACGAAGTTGATCCACTTCGCGATGGCAAGAGTTTTGCCAGTCGGCAGGTTCGGGCTATTCAGCATGGACGTATTATTTTTTCTGCGATGGTCTCTTTTGCCAATCCCGAAGAGGGGCTGAACTATCAGCACAAAGAGCCAGAATACCCGTTGCCTGAGAGCTTAAAGTCTGAAAATGAGCTGAAGGAAAGCCTGATTAATTTTGTGCCTGAAAATGTGCGTGCCAGCTTTATGCGTGAACGCCATGTCGAGATTCGCCCAACCCAGTTGATCAATCCGTTTCAGCCGCAGCCCGAAGCACCGTTCTATGCTCATTACATCCGGACCCATGGCACGATTCCGCAAGATCTGGATGAAATTTCCTTACATCAGGCCATCGTCGCGTTCTATTCCGACTTTACCCTGATGACCACGGCATTGCGTCCGCATGGTTTATCCTGGATTTCCCCAAATCTGCAATGTGCCAGTATCGATCACACCATTTATTTCCACCGTCCGCTCCGGGCTGACGAATGGATGCTCTATGAGATGGAAGCAACTGTGAGTGCGAGTTCGCGTGGTCTGAACTTTGGGCGGATGTGGCAAAATGGTCAACTGGTCTGTAGTACCGTTCAGGAAGGTTTGATTCGGCTCAGAGAAATCGAAACCCAGTAAAAAATAAACCCACATTAAGGCCATCATTCTGATGGCTTTTTTTATCATAAAGATGTGACAAAAAATTGCTCGATTCTTCAACATGAGCATGCCATAGTACGGCTAAGTTAAAAGATTTTATCCATTCACAATGAATCTAAATACACAAATTTTAATTGCCGCCGTGCTCGGTGTGGCCTTTGGTTTTCTGCTGATTGCTTATCCGCAAACGGCATTTGTTGACTACAGTCTATATGGCCTGGGGGTGTTGAGTAGCATTTTTATCGGCTTGTTGAAAATGCTACTGATTCCACTGATCTTTAGTTCGATTGTTGTGGGTGTTTCTAATTTGCAGGCAGGCGGTCAATTCGGTCGGGTCTGGAAAATTACCGCGTTGAGCTGTTTAACCACGACGACTTTAGCTTTGATTTTAGGAATTAGTTGTGCGCATTTATTCGATGTGGGTAAGGGCGTGGATATCCAGCTGTTTCAGGCTGCCATGGATAGTCATCAAACTCCCGATACCTTAACACCATCCAGTTTCTTTACCACCTTTATTCAAAATACCTTAATTAATCCATTTAAGGCCTTTAGTGAAGGCAATGTGCTGGCCGTGGTGGTGTTTGCCCTGTTTCTGGGGGTAGCTTTGGTCAAGGGCGGGGAACGTTTTACTTTGGTCCGCAATATCAGCCAGCAATTTTTTGACATCATGATGATGCTGGTCGGCTGGGTAATGAAGCTGGCGCCAATTGGTATTTTTGCACTCTTGGCGAAGTTGATTGCGACCGAGGATCTGTCGGTACTGAGCCGTTTGGTCGAGTTTGCGGCGGTGGTGACGGGAACCACCATTTTCCACGGTGTGGTGGTATTACCTGCCTTACTGTGGATTTTTGGGCGCATGAATCCGATCACTTTTTTCAGAGGTGCGAGAACAGCTTTGGTCACCGCATTTGCTACCAGTTCCAGTTCTGCCACCATGCCTCTGAGCATGAAGTGTGCGCAAGAAAACCTGGGGGTCCGACCACAAACGGCAGGTTTTGTCATTCCACTAGGTACGCAGTTGAATATGGATGGTACGGCACTCTATGAAGCTGCTGCGGCTTTATTTATTGCCAATTTAATGGGTTTGGATCTTAGTCTGACGCAGCAGATTATTGTCTGTTTAACCGCCATGATTGCATCATTGGGTGCACCAGGGATTCCAAGTGCCGGTATGGTGACCATGATTATGGTGCTGCAATCGGTCGGTTTGCCTGCGGAAGCGATTGCCATCTTATTACCGATTGACCGTGTGCTCGATACTGTACGTACCGTAGTAAATGTACAGGGTGACATGATGATCAGTGTGGTGGTGGATCGCTATGCCAAACAGGCAGAAGCTGAGGCAAGCTAAACTGAATTGGAATAAAAAAAAGCAGGAGATTATTCCTGCTTTTTTATGTTTTAAGCGGCTTGTTGTAAAGCACGTTTTGCGGCTGGTGAATTGTTTAAGTAATTCACGGCATCTTGAGTATTACCTTCCTTAACAGGGTCGTACCACGGCATCAGATAGTCAAGCTGTTGTGTCACCAACCATGCAGGGCCGGGTAAGATTTTAGAATCTTTTAAGGCAATCTTCGACCATTCAATCCAGATCCATGGCTTGAACACACTTGGCTTCTTATCAGCGAAACGTGGATCCTGACTCATGATATGTGCTGCGCCGTCGACCCAGAGTCCTAAAACGCCCGCAATGACTGCAACACTGAGGTAGTAACGTGCGAGATAGCCCCCACCTAAATGACGGTAAAGATCAAAGGCAACGGTACGGTGTTCGATTTCTTCCGACCCATGCCATTTGATCAGGTCAAGCATTTCAGGATCGGCACCAAGTTCTTCCCAGCGTTTGTTGTAAAGCGCATATTTACCGAGTACACAGGTCATGTGCTCAACGGTGGCAATCACACCGAGACGGAACAGATCCCATTGATGATCCAGCGCTTTCGGGATTTCTTTGCCGAAAGGTTTATCTGCCAAAGCTTTGGTAAATAAGAAGTCCATAATGTCGAGATTACGCTGAATATCGATATTGCGCTGGCTGAGATATTCCTTGTTGGCAGAGGTGTGGGCCACAGCATGCATGGCTTCTTGACGAATAAACGCCTGCACATCCTGTTTTAGTTTTTCATCGGTAATTTCAGGCAGGACTTTGTTATATAAACGGCAAAACCAAAACTCACCAGCAGGTAAAATGTTGTTAATTTCATTAATAAAATAGCTGGCAAATGGCTGGTTTGGAATCCAATCTACAGGTGTATTTTCCCAATCAAATTTGACTTTGCGCGGGAGGATTTTATAGTCAATCGAAGAACCAAGTTTGTTCTTCACAAATGATAGTAATTTCATTGTTGTTTAGTCCTAATCGATAGTGCAATGAACCAACACTAAGCAGTATATGAAAACTGCCTAGTGTTTGTGATTAGCAATACGGGACAATTAAAAATTATTTTATGCATCAAGTTGCATAAAATGCATGTTTTATTGTTCTACATCAGTTTCCGAGGCTTCAGGGATCTGATCAAGGTCAAATTCAGTCGGTTGATCGAGGGTGAAATTCAAACGTCCCGCCATGACACTGGCCAGTTCTTCTAGGCCGATCCGGTTCAAGGAGGAGAACAACTGAATCGAGAAATCAAGTTTCATCTTTTTCAATTGCTGTTTAACTTCTAATAGCACTTTATTGGCAGGGCCGCGGTTCAGCTTGTCGGCTTTAGTTAGCAGGATATGTACGAATAAATGGCGTGAATGCGCCCATTCCAGCATCATCAGGTCAAAGTGTTGTAAGGGATGACGAATATCCATCAATAACACCAGACCTTGCAAACTCTTACGATGGATCAGATAGTTTTCCAGCTCTTTCTGCCAGACGATTTTCATAGCTTCTGGAACAGCCGCATACCCATAACCGGGTAAATCGACCAGACGTTGATCGGGATTGCCCAAGCTGAAAAAGTTGATCATCTGGGTGCGGCCCGGTTTTTTAGAGGCGCGTGCCAGTTGCTTTTGGTTGGTTAAGGTGTTGATCGCACTGGACTTGCCGGCATTAGAACGGCCAGCAAATGCAATTTCATAGCCTGTATCTTCTACGCACAAAGACAGTTTTGGCGCACTCATCAAAAATTCAGCTTGGCGTAACCAAGTCAGAGACTGTACTGCGTATTCAGTCAATGCAGGGTCAGCTTTTTTCTCATAACTGATTTTTTGTTTCGGAGCGAGTCTGGCTTTGGTGTCTTTGGATTTTTCACTGCGACGCATAGAAGCTTACTTTTGAATTGAAATAGCAACGACCATTATAAAGGATGTAACGGCTTCGTGCGAATCTTGATGTTGAAGCGCTGGTTAGGCTTTCTGCGACAACTCTAAAAAGTTGATTTCTGAATGGATCGGAGAAAGAACAATACCGTGCTGAACCACTTCACCAAGCGTATATTGATTCAGGCTTTGATAAAAGCTTTCTAGTGCCTGATCTAAAATACCCTTCAGGCCGCAATGGGAACGTAATACGCAGGGCGGGGTATTGCACTCTACGATTTGCTGGTTGCCTTGCAGGGTGCGGACAATTTCGCCCAATTTCAGGCTTTTGGCTTCTGGGTTTAGGCGAAGACCGCCCCCTTTGCCACGAATGGTGACAATCCATTGCTGCTTGCCCATGAAGTGAACCACCTTCACCAGGTGATTTTGCGACACATGCAAGTCTTGCGCGATATCTGCAATCGTATAGGGTACATCACTCGGACGAGCGACATACATCAGGATTCTGAGTGCATAATCTGTAAACTTATTGAGTTGCATGGGGTTTGACTCAATCTGCCGCAATAAATGGAAAAGGCTAGTCTATCACAGGCTAGCCTTATACAAAATGCGATGCAAATTAGCTGAGTTTAACACCACCGGTACCAAAGGCTTCGCTGTGAATATTTTCAGCCGGAATACCACGTGCTACAAGCGCCTGATGTTGCGCTGCCATAAATGGCATCGGCCCACATAAATAGTAATCGGCATTCACTGGCAGTAGTGCAGCATCCATTGTACCTAGATCCAGGCGGCCAGCGACATCATAATCTGCACCGAGCACATCAGATTCATGCGGGAACTCATAAGCAGTGAATGTACTCAAGCGTGGATATTTGCTTTTCAGTTCCTGAATATGCTGCTTCATGGCATGCACCTGACTACTGCGGCAGGCATGAATAAAGCTCACCGGTTGTGGCATATCTAAAGTCACCAGTTGATTCAGCATGGCAATCATTGGGGTTAAACCGACACCCCCACTGATAAAGACATTGCGTTTATTGCTATCAATTAAATAGAAGTTTCCTGTCGGTGCAGATACTTCAATTTCTGAGCCTTCCGCTAAACCATGTAAGGTGCTTGAGACCCAACCACCAGCAAGTTCGCCTTTTTCATCCTCACGTTTCACCGAGATACGCAGGTAATCTGCCTGTGGGCTGGTTGAAAGGGTGTACTGACGCGGCTGTCTTAAGTTTAGTTCAGGCACAAATACGCGAACTGAAATGTATTGGCCTGCTTCATATTTGGGTAATTCGCCCCCATCCACAGGTGCCAGATAGAACGAGCTGATTTCGTCGCTTTCTACAACTTTTTTGGCGATTTTGAAATTACGCCAGCCCAACCAGCTACCTTTAGTTTGTTGATGCTGCTCATAAATTGCTTTTTCAGTGCTGATAAATAAATCAGCCAGTTGACCATAAGCCGCAGCCCATGCACCAATTAGCGGATCTTCCATGGAAATATTCAATACTTCACTAATCGAATGCAGCAGGTTTTCACCCACGATGCCGTAATCTGGTGACTGGATATTTAAGCTGACATGTTTATGTGCAATCAGTTCAACCACAGGTAAAAGCACGGAAGGATCTTCAATGTTCTCTGCATAAGCCAAAACTGCCCCCGCAAGCGCCTGTGCTTGCGCACCGCTACGTTGATGCCCCATGTTAAAGGTTTCTTTCAAATCAGGGTTATTACCCAACATGCGGTTATAAAAGTATCCAGTCAGCGCTACGCCATTTTCACGGAGTACTGGAACAGTGGCTTTTACAAGGTCAATTTGCTGCGGAGTCATTGTTGATCTCTCTTGGCTATCATTTATAAGATGTATTTAAAATATACCTTTAAGAGTGGATTTGCAATGCTAAATTAAATAAAAGCCATAGAAAAATTAAGGGATAATAAATTATCCCTTAATTTTCAAAACAGTATCACTTTATTTTTTGCCGAAAAGAGAACCGAGTAGACCACGCACAATTTTCTGTCCGGTACTACCGCCTAGACTACGCGCGGCACTTTTGGCAAATGTTCCCACGATATCCTGTGTCAGTTTTTCACGGTCACGTTGTGCTTTTTCAGCAGCTTTTTGCTGCTCGCGGGCAAAACGCTCTTGCTCTTTGGCTTGTTGCTTGGCGAGCGCTTCCTGTTCTTTACTTTGTTGTTTTGCCAGATCGTCAGCCTCTTTCTGCTGGGATTGTTGCAATACTTTCTTTTGCAGCATTTCATAGGCACTATCACGATCTACCGCTTGATCGTAAACACCCGCGACGATGCTTTGTGAAATGATCACTTGACGTTCTTCGGGACTGATCGGCGTAAATGATGAGTAGGGCGGCATGACCCAGCCACGCTCTACGATTTGTGGTGTACCTTGTTCATCCAGACAGCTAATTAATGCTTCGCCAACTGCAAGCTCGGTAATGGCTTGATCCACTTTAAACTCTGGATTGGCGCGGAAGGTGTCCGCGGCAGTTTTAACGGCTTTCTGGTCTTTAGGGGTAAACGCACGTAAGGCATGTTGTATACGATTGCCGAGTTGTCCTAAAACGCTTTCCGGTAGATCCAGTGGGTTCTGGGTAATAAAGTAAATCCCGACGCCTTTAGAGCGGATCAGACGCACCACTTGTTCAATTTTTTGTTGTAAAGCTGGACTGGCATTGTCAAAGAGCAGGTGGGCTTCATCAAAGAAGAACACCAATTTGGGTTTGTCCATATCGCCGACTTCTGGTAGTTGTTCGAACAGTTCCGACATCATCCACAGTAAGAAGGTGGCGTACAGCTTTGGGGTATTCATTAACTTGTCGGCCGCTAAAATATTGATGTAGCCATGACCATTGGTATCAGTCTGAATGAAGTCGAGAATATTCAGACTGGGTTCGCCAAAGAACTGTTCTCCACCTTGATCGCCTAAGGCCAGTAAATTGCGTTGAATGGCACCGAGGCTGGCAGGAGAGAGATTGCCATATTCAGCTTTTAGTTCGGCTGCATTTTCACTGACGTAGGTCAGCATGGCTTTTAGGTCTTTAAAATCAATCAGGAGCAGGCCTTGGTCATCTGCAACACGAAACACGGCTGAAAGGACACCTTCCTGCGTGTCATTCAGATTGAGCATTTGTGCTAGAAGTAAGGGGCCAATTTCTGAAATGGTGGTACGGATCGGGTGGCCTTGCTGAGCAAATAAATCCCAGAAAACTACAGGTGAAGCGGCAAATGGGATCGGTTCAAGTTGTAAGGTTTTCAGTCGTTCATCAAATTTAGGATTACTCTCGCCAGCCTTGGCAAGGCTGGAAACATCGCCTTTGGCATCGGCAAGGAAAACCGGTACACCCAGTCGGGAAAAGCTTTCTGCCAGTACTTTGAGGGTCACGGTTTTTCCTGTACCTGTTGCACCAGCAATCAAACCATGTCGGTTGGCGAATTTAGAATGCAAAACAATATCTTGTGTTGTATCTGTGGTTTTTTTAGCAATAACGATTGGTGTACTCATTCTTCACCTGTTGTTTTTGATCTCAATCGAGCTGTTTTAATGCGTTTTGAATATCTTGGATTAAATCTTCTGGATGTTCTAGTCCTATACAGAAGCGCACCAATAAACCTTGTTGTAAATGTGTATTGTCCAGCGAACGCATCTGCTTTAAATCATAGAGCATGGCCAGGCTGACTGGGCCACCCCAGCTAAATCCAAGTTTAAACAATTTTAAGTTATCACAGAATTGTCGAACCGCCGTCAAGTCATACTTGGCTTTAAAAATGACACTGACCAGACCTGCGCTTTTGCCGGTGGTACACGTTTCTGACCAGAACGAATGTCCTGCTGAATCTGGTGAGCTCGGGTGTAAAACCTGACTAAATTGAGGCTGTTGCTTGAGCCATTCCAATAACACAAGAGCGCTTTGTGCTTGCTGTTCATAACGGAGCGACATGTGTGCCAGACTACGTTGAATCTGGGCCGTATCATCGCCTGACACAGAGATCCCTTGAATGGCATGCATGCGATATAGCTTGTGATGTAACTGTTGATCACGGGTCACCACTGAACCCATCAGAATATCGCCGCCGCCGCTTGGATATTTGGTCAGTGCGTGTACGGTGATGTCGACCGCCAAATGTTCGTCAGAGAAATCGAAGGCATTAAACGCCAGTCCTGCGCCCCAGGTATTGTCTAATGCAGTCAGTACATTGGCCTGTTGGGCTTTCTTGACCAGATTTTTGAGATCGGGAAACTCTAGCGTGACCGAGCCTGCCGCTTCCAGCCAGATCAGTTTGGCTTTCTCAGTCGGTTGAAAGCTAGCAGCATCAACCGGATTATAAATTTTTACGCTGATGCCATAACGGTCTTGCAAATGATTCAAGTGTTCAAGATTGGGGCCATAGATATTGTCGGCGACCCAAACCTCATCGCCACTGCTTAAAAAGGCACTATTCACCAGATTAATCGCAGATAAGCCGCTGGGTGCAAGCAGGCAATAATTGCCGCCTTCTATTCTTGCGATATTGTCGCCTAAGGTAAAAGTGGTTGGGGTGCCGTGTGTACCATAACTATAGTCATAAGCATCGGTCCAGTGGCGATCAAAAAGGTGCGCTGTGCTTTTAAAAATAATCGTAGATGCACGAAATAGGGGAGGCTGGATGGTTTCTATGTATTGAGGGGCTTGGCGTGGTGCATGAATGAGATCAGTTTGTGCTTTATTGTGAGATGTCATAGGGCAAAATCAAATCGATATAATGCATCTCAGGTTAAGAGAAAATCATGAAAGCTGCTAGTGCTTTGCTGCTTTTGTACAGAATCGGTACAGATTCGGGTGATCAATAAAAACTGGCTTTATTTTTGCTAAGACTAAGCATCATTCTAACGATAATAGGTTGTCGCGCATGAAGTCGCATTTAAGAGTGCATTATTTTCAGCACATCGCTGGCGAAGGTTTTGGCAGTTGCTACGACTTTTTAAAAGCACATCACGCAAAAATTACCGCAACCGAATTTTTTGCTTTACCTGTCGATTTGCCCTTGGAACTGGAAGCTTTGCCACGCGTAGATGAAGTGGATCTATTGATTATCATGGGCGGCACCATGAGCGTAAATGATGAAGCGAATTATCCCTGGTTAAAATTAGAAAAAAGATGGCTCAGACGTTATCTGGCGGCTGGAAAACCTGCGATTGGGTTGTGTCTGGGCGGGCAACTGATTGCCAATGCTTTAGGTGCAGCGGTGAGTCGCAACCCACATCAGGAACTGGGCTGGATGGATGTCGGGCGAGCTGCTTACGTACCAAAGGATTATTTTCAAATCCCGGAGCAGTTAAATGTATTGCAGTGGCATAGTGAAACCTTTGAAATCCCCAAAGGCGCTGTACGTTTGGCCGAGAATAAGGTTTGCTTGAATCAGATGTATCAAATTGGCCGTAATGTACTGGGTTTTCAGTTTCATCCGGAAATGACTCCTCATGCCTTGACGCTGTTGATCGAGGGAGAGGAGGAGTTAGCGGTTTTTAATGGCAGCTATGTACAGCCGATAGCTGAATTGAAAAAAAGCTTGAAACATAAATTTGAACAGGGAAATCGTTTGCTGAATCAGGCGATTGATTATGTGGTCAGTGCCTGAGCTGAGAAAATGCTTAAAAAATGAAAAGAAGAATTGCATAAGACTTAAACAATCGTTATAATGGGCGACCCTCAAAAGGAGGGCGTTTACTACGAAGAAAGTAGTTAACGCATTACAGTCGTGGCATCGATCACGACCATAGTGATTTTCACTGCCCTTGACACTTACCAAAAGGTGAGGTGCGTCATGGGTGATTCTTTATATATTTGGCTTGGAGTTTACTGGTATGTCTAACCAGAGAATTCGTATCCGTTTGAAGTCTTTTGATCATCGTCTGATTGATCAATCTGCTCAAGAGATCGTAGAAACCGCTAAGCGTACTGGCGCACAAGTGTGTGGTCCAATTCCGATGCCTACTCGCATCGAACGCTTCAACGTTCTTACTTCACCACACGTCAACAAAGACGCTCGTGATCAGTACGAAATCCGCACTTATAAACGTTTGATCGATATCGTTCAACCAACAGATAAAACTGTTGATGCATTGATGAAGTTAGATCTTGCTGCTGGTGTTGATGTTCAGATCGCTTTGGGTTAAGGCTTTCGGTTGATTAACTTTTAAGTTAATTAGGCCGCTTTATTAGAGGTTTATGCACATGGCTATTGGTTTAGTCGGTCGCAAATGTGGTATGACTCGCGTCTTTACAGATGCTGGTGTATCTGTACCTGTTACAGTTATCGAAGTCGATCCAAACCGCATTACGCAAATCAAAACACTTGAAACTGATGGTTATCAAGCAATTCAAGTAACTACTGGTGAACGTCGCGAATCGCGCGTAACTAACGCTCAGAAAGGTCACTTCGCGAAAGCGGGTGTTGCTGCTGGTCGTTTAGTTAAAGAGTTCCGTGTTACTGAAGCTGAGCTTGAAGGCCGTGAAGTTGGTGCTTCTATCGGTGTTGATTTGTTCACAGTTGGTCAAATTGTTGACGTAACTGGTCAATCAAAAGGTAAAGGTTTCCAAGGTGGTGTTAAGCGTTGGAATTTCCGTACGCAAGATGCTACTCATGGTAACTCTGTATCTCACCGTGTATTAGGTTCTACAGGTCAAAACCAGACTCCTGGTCGCGTGTTCAAAGGCAAGAAAATGGCTGGTCACTTAGGTGACGAACGCGTAACAGTTCAAGGTCTTGAAATCGTATCTATTGACGCTGAACGTTCTGTTTTAGTTGTTAAGGGTGCTATTCCTGGTTCAACTGGCGGTGACGTTATCGTACGTCCTACCATCAAGGCCTGAGGGGAAATACTGTGAATTTAAAAACTGTTTCCGGCTCTGCTGTTGAATTGTCTGAAGTTGCTTTCGGACGTGAATTTAACGAAGCTCTTGTACACCAAGTTGTTACAGCTTACTTAGCTGGTGGTCGTCAAGGTACTCGTGCTCACAAATCACGTGCAGATGTTTCTGGCGGTGGTAAAAAACCATTCCGTCAAAAAGGTACTGGTCGCGCTCGTGCGGGTTCTATTCGTAGCCCGATCTGGGTTGGTGGTGGTAAAACTTTTGCTGCTCGTCCACAAGATTGGTCTCAAAAAGTAAACCGTAAGATGTACCGCGGTGCAATGCAATGTATCTTAGCTGAACTTGTTCGCCAAGATCGTCTTGTATTAGTTGAAGAGTTTGCTGTTGCAGCTCCAAAAACTAAAGAATTGCTTGCAAAGCTTACTGACTTGAATGCAACTCGCGCATTGATCATTACAGATGCTGTAGATGAGAACTTGTATCTCGCAGCTCGCAACCTTCCACACGTTGATGTGGTTGATGCTACTGCTATTGATCCTGTTAGCTTGATCGCATTCGATAAAGTTGTAATGTCTGTAGCTGCTGCTAAGAAAATTGAGGTAGAACTCGGATGAACAACGAACGTATCTATCAAGTCCTATTAGGACCAGTATTCTCAGAAAAAGCACAAGTTTTAGGTGATACTGCTGGTGTTCAAGTGTTCAAAGTTGCATTAAATGCAAACAAACTTGAAATCAAGAAAGCAGTTGAGCAACTCTTCGGTGTTGAAGTTGTAAAAATCAATACAACGATCACTAAAGGTAAAACAAAACGCTTTGGTAAAACATTAGGACGTCGTTCTGATGTGAAAAAAGCATACGTCACCCTGAAAGCCGGCCAAGATGTAGAAATGGCTGACTTGGGCGATACCGCTGAAAACGCAGCGGAATAAGGACGAGAATTATGCCAATTCAAAAATGTAAGCCAACGTCTCCAGGACGTCGCTTTGTAGAGAAAGTGGTTCATGATCACCTTCACAAAGGCGCGCCTTATGCACCGTTGGTAGAAGCTAAAAAACGTACTGGTGGTCGTAATAACAATGGTCACATCACTACACGTCACGTGGGTGGTGGTCATAAGCAAAACTACCGTATTGTTGACTTTAAACGTAACAAAGATGGTATTCCAGCGACTGTAGAGCGCATCGAATACGATCCTAACCGTACAGCGCATATTGCTTTATTGAAATATGCTGATGGTGAACGTCGTTACATCATTGCACCTAAAGGCTTACGCGCTGGTGATAAAGTTCAATCTGGTAACGATGCTCCAATTCGTCCAGGTAACTGCTTGCCACTTCGCAACATGCCAATCGGTTCTACACTTCACAACCTTGAACTTAAAATCGGTAAAGGTGCTCAATTAGCACGTTCTGCTGGTACTTCAGTTCAGTTGTTGGGTCGTGATGGTTCTTACGCTATCGTTCGTTTACGTTCTGGTGAAATGCGTAAAGTCCATGTTGAATGTCGCGCTGTAATTGGTGAAGTTTCTAACCAAGAAAGCAACCTTCGTTCATTGGGTAAAGCTGGTGCTGCGCGCTGGCGTGGTATTCGTCCTACCGTTCGTGGTATGGCGATGAACCCAGTAGATCACCCGCACGGTGGTGGTGAAGGGCGTAGTAAAGGTATTCAACCTGTAAGCCCATGGGGTCAAAAAGCTAAAGGGTACAAGACACGTACCAACAAGCGTACGACTAAGATGATTATTCGCGACCGTCGCGTCAAGTAAGGGAATCTGAATAATGCCTCGTTCATTAAAAAAAGGTCCATTCGTCGACGCACATTTGTTCGCTAAGGTTGAAGCTGCTGTAGCTGCTAACAACCGTAAGCCGATCAAAACTTGGTCACGTCGTTCAATGATCCTTCCAGACTTTGTTGGTTTAACAATTTCTGTTCACAATGGCCGTAACCACGTTCCAGTAATTGTTACTGAACACATGGTTGGTCATAAATTGGGTGAATTCGCGCCAACTCGTACCTATCGTGGTCACGGTGTTGATAAGAAGTCTAAACGTTAATAGGTGCTATGATGGAAGTAACTGCTAAATTACGCGGTGCCGCTATCTCGGCACAAAAAGCACGTTTAGTTGCTGATTTGATCCGTGGTAAGTCGGTTGCACGTGCGATAGACATTTTAAACTTCAGCAACAAGAAAGCAGCTGTGCTCGTTAAAAAAGCACTTGAATCTGCAATCGCGAATGCTGAACACAACAACAGCTTAGATGTTGATGACCTTAAAGTAACTACGATTTACGTTGATGAAGGCATGAGCCTTAAACGTATCATGCCACGTGCTAAAGGCCGTGCAGATCGTATTACTAAGCGTACTTGTCACATCACCGTTAAGGTAGGGGTTTGATATGGGTCAGAAGGTTCATCCAATCGGTATCCGCCTAGGTGTTGTGAAACGCCATAACGCTAACTGGTATGCGAATCCGAAACAATACGCTGAATACTTGCTTAAAGATCTTCAAGTTCGTGAGTTTTTAATCAAAAAACTTAAAAACGCGATGATCAGCAATATTCTTATCGAACGTCCTACAGGCGCTGCTAAAGTAACTATTAGCACTGCTCGTCCTGGTATCGTTATCGGTAAAAAAGGCGAAGATATTGAGAAATTACAGCGCGAACTCACCAACATCATGGGTGTTCCGGCTCAAGTTAGCATCAATGAAATTGATCGCCCTGACTTGGACGCACGTCTAGTTGCTGAAGCAATTGCTTCTCAATTGGAAAAGCGTGTTATGTTCCGTCGTGCTATGAAGCGTGCGGTTCAAAACACAATGCGTGCTGGCGCTAAAGGTATCAAAGTTGAAGTTTCTGGCCGTTTAGGTGGTGCAGAGATCGCTCGTACTGAGTGGTATCGTGAAGGTCGTGTACCTTTGCATACGCTTCGTGCTGACATCGACTATGCAACTATGCGCGCAGAAACAACATACGGTACGATCGGTGTTAAAGTTTGGATTTTCCGTGGCGAGATCTTAGGTGGCATGAAACAAGTCATGAACCCTGCTCCTGCTGAAGAGCGTCCAGCTAAACGCGGTCGTGGTCGTGGTGAAGGTCAAGAGCGTCGTGGTCGTCGCGGTGACCGTGCTGCTGACAAGGGAGAATAATCCATGTTGCAACCTAAACGTACCAAATTCCGTAAAGTGCACAAAGGCCGTAACACTGGTCTAGCGCATCGTGGTAGTACAGTATCATTTGGTTCGATTGCAATTAAAGCAACTGAACGTGGTCGTATGACTGCGCGTCAGATTGAAGCTGCACGTCGTACCATTAGCCGTCGTATCAAACGTGGTGGTAAAATCTTCATCCGCGTATTCCCAGACAAACCAATTACCGAAAAACCATTAGAAGTTCGTATGGGTAAAGGTAAAGGTAGCGTGGAATACTGGGTTTGTCAGATCCAGCCAGGTAAGATCCTGTACGAAATTGAAGGTGTTAGCGATGAGTTAGCGCGTGAAGCTTTTGCTTTAGCTGCTGCTAAACTCCCGTTTAAAACCACTATCGTGACTCGGACGGTGATGTAATGAAAACTAAAGATCTACGTGAAAAGTCGGTAGAAGAGTTGAAGGCTTTGCTTGATGAGCAACAGCTTAACCAATTCCGTCTTCGTATGGCGAAAGCAACTGGTCAGCTAGGCAAATCGCATGAAGTGCAAATTGCTCGTAAGACAATTGCTCGTATCAAGACACTCCTTACCGAAAAACAGGGGAACGGACAATGAGTGAAAAAACAGTCCGCACGTTAACCGGCAAAGTCGTAAGCGACAAAATGGACAAGTCTATTGTTGTGCTTATTGAACGCCGCGTTCAACACCCGTTGTACGGCAAATCAATCCGCCGTTCAACTAAATTACACGCTCATGATGAGAACAATGTTGCTAAATTAGGCGACTTGGTAACCATCAAAGAAAGCCGCCCAATTTCTAAAACTAAAGCTTGGACTTTAGTGGAAGTAGTTGAAGCTGCTGCTGAGTAATTAGACGTTCTTGTTGCATCATCGGACAATTTCGAGTACTCTTTGAGCCTTTCGAAATTGTGACCGGTGATGCTCGGTTTTGGAGTAGGGCAATGATTCAAACCGAAAGTATGCTCGACGTAGCAGACAACAGTGGTGCACGCCGCGTACAATGTATTAAAGTACTTGGTGGTTCACACCGTCGTTATGCTTCAGTTGGCGACATTATTAAAGTTACTGTAAAAGAAGCAATCCCACGCGCACGTGTTAAAAAAGGTGACGTGATGAATGCTGTAGTTGTTCGTACAAAATTCGGCATCCGTCGTCCAGACGGTTCAGTGATTCGTTTCGACGATAACGCAGCTGTTATTTTGAACAACAACAAAGCTCCGATTGCTACTCGTATCTTCGGACCAGTGACTCGTGAACTTCGTACTGAACAGTTCATGAAAATCATTTCATTGGCTCCTGAAGTTCTATAAGAGGCAATCATGGCTAAGATTAAAAAAGGCGATCAAGTAATCGTGATCGCAGGTAAAGAAAAAGGCAAACAAGGTATCGTTTTGTCTGTTTCTGAAGATCGAGTTAAGGTTGAAGGCCTTAACTTAGTGAAGAAGCATCAAAAGCCAAACCGTGTAACTGGCGCTGAAGGCGGCATCGTTACTCAAGAGGCGACGCTTCATATCTCAAACGTGGCAATTTTTAATGCTACAACCCAAAAGGCTGACCGTATTGGTTACCAAGTGATTGATGGCGCGAAAACTCGTGTTTATAAATCAAATGGTGAATCAGTGGCGGTAGCGAAGTAATAGGTTGAATAGGCAATGGCCAGACTTAAAGCACGTTACAACGACGAACTTAAAGCAAAGTTAAAAGAAGAACTTAGCGTTAAGAACGTGATGGATATTCCTCGCATCACGAAAATCACCCTGAACATGGGTGTAGGCGCAGCTGCAACTGATAAGAAATTATTAGATGGCGCTGTTGCTGACATGCAACTCATTGCTGGTCAAAAACCAGTTGTGACTCTTGCTCGTAAATCAATCGCTGGTTTCAAAATCCGTGACGGTTGGCCGATCGGTTGTAAAGTTACTTTACGCGGCGACCAAATGTACGAATTCTTGGATCGTTTGATCTCGATCGCAATCCCTCGTATCCGTGACTTCCGTGGTTTCTCTGCGAAATCATTTGATGGTCGTGGTAACTACTCTATGGGTTTAAAAGAGCAAATCGTTTTCCCTGAAATCGATTTTGACAAAATTGATCGTATCCGTGGTTTAGATATCACTATTACGACCACTGCTCGTAGCGATGACGAAGGCCGTGCGCTTATGCGTGCATTCGGCTTCCCGTTCAAATAAGAGGTCGATATGGCTAAGAAAGGTATGATTAATCGCGAATTGAAACGCGAAAAGACAGTTGCTAAATACGCTGCAAAACGTGCTGAATTAAAAGCAACGATTGCAAATGTAAATGCGAGTGACGAAGAACGTTTCGAAGCGACATTAAAGTTACAGGCATTGCCACGTAACGCATCTCCAGTACGTCTTCGTAACCGTTGTGGTTTAACTGGTCGTCCTCATGGTTACTTCCGTAAGTTCGGTTTAAGCCGTAACAAATTACGTGACACAGTAATGCAAGGTGATGTACCGGGCGTTGTTAAGGCAAGCTGGTAAGGAGCGACTAAATGAGTATGCAAGATACCGTTGCCGACATGTTAACCCGTGTTCGTAACGCACAAATGGCAAAGAAACAAACTGTTTCTATGCCTTCTTCTAAGTTGAAAGTTGCAATTGCAAACGTTCTTCAACAAGAAGGTTATATTTCAGATGTAGCCGTTGCTCAAGAAGAGACAAAAGCTACACTGACAATTACGTTAAAATATTTCGAAGGCAAACCAGTTATCGAAACCGTTAAGCGTGTAAGCCGTCCAGGTCTTCGCCAATACCGCGGTAAAGATAAAATTCCTAGCGTTAAGCAAGGTTTAGGTATTGCAATTGTTTCTACAAGCAAAGGCATCATGACTGATCGCGCTGCACGTGCTGCGGGCATCGGTGGTGAAGTTATTGCTTTTGTTTCTTAATAGGTGATTCCTCATGTCTCGTGTGGCTAAAGCCCCAGTAACTGTACCTAATGGTGTAACAGTTACTCAGAACGGCCGGCAGGTCGAAGTGAAAGGCAGCAAAGGTACATTGTCTTTCAACCTGCATGCGCTGGTCGAGCTAAAACAGGAAGAAGGTAAACTTCAACTTGCTCCGGCTAAAGAGTCGAAAGACGCTTGGATGCAAGCTGGTACTGCTCGCGCTGTATTGAACAACCTTGTAAAAGGTGTTAGCGAAGGCTTCGAACGTAAGTTACAGCTTGTTGGTGTTGGTTATAAAGCTGCGGTTAAAGGTACTTCTGTAAACCTTAACCTCGGTTACTCACACCCAATTGACTACGCTTTACCTGAAGGTGTAACAGCGGAAACTCCAACTGCTACTGAAATCATTTTGAAATCAGCAAACAAGCAGTTGTTAGGTCAAGTGGCAGCGGAAATCCGTGCATACCGTGCTCCTGAACCATATAAAGGTAAAGGTGTTCGTTATTCGGATGAAATTATTCTTCGTAAAGAAGCTAAGAAGAAATAAGGCGCGAGGTTCTTATGAACGAAAAGAAACAAACCCGTTTGCGTCGTGCGAAAAGCACACGCTTGCACATTCGTGCATTGGGTGCGACTCGTTTGTGTGTAAACCGCACTCCGCGTCACATCTATGCGCAAGTTATTTCAGCAGATGGTGGCAAAGTTTTAGCGCAAGCTTCAACTTTAGATGCATCTTTGCGTAGCGGTACTACGGGTAACGTAGATGCAGCTACAAAAGTTGGTGCTTTGATCGCAGAACGTGCTAAAGCAGCTGGTGTTACTAAAGTTGCATTTGACCGTTCTGGTTTTAAATATCATGGTCGTATCAAAGCCTTGGCTGATGCTGCTCGTGAAGGCGGCTTGGAGTTCTAATCATGGCGAAAGTTGAACAAAACGAAGGTCTCGTTGAAAAGCTGGTTGCCGTTGATCGTGTAGCCAAGGTTGTTAAAGGTGGTCGTATCTTCTCTTTCACAGCATTAACTGTTGTGGGCGACGGTAACGGTCGTGTAGGTTTTGGTCGTGGTAAAGCACGTGAAGTTCCAGCTGCTATTTCTAAAGCACTTGAAGCTGCTCGTCGTAACATGATCACTGTAGACCTCGCGGGTACTACTTTACAACACCCTGTGAATGCTCGTCATGGCGCAAGCCGTGTATACATGCAACCTGCTTCAGAAGGTACTGGCGTAATTGCTGGTGGCGCTATGCGTGCTGTTCTTGAAGCTGCAGGTGTACATAACGTACTTGCTAAATGTTATGGTTCTACAAATGCTGCTAACGTAGTAAACGCAACTTTCAAAGGTTTGCGTGATATGACTTCTCCTGAGAAAGTCGCTGCGAAACGTGGTCTTTCAGTAGAACAAATTCAAGGGTAATCAATCATGAAAACGATTAAAGTTACCCAGACTAAATCTTCATCGCATCGTTTAAAAAATCATAAACTTTGCCTTCAAGGTTTAGGTCTGCGTCGTATTGGTCATACTGTAGAAGTGCAAGATACGCCTTCTAACCGTGGTATGATCAACAAAGTTTACTATATGGTTAGTGTAGAGGAATAAGCCATGACTCTGCGTTTAAATGAACTTTCACCTGCAGAAGGTGCAAAACGTGAAAACCGTCGTCTAGGCCGTGGTATCGGTTCTGGCGTAGGTAAGACTGGTGGTCGTGGTATCAAAGGTCAAAACTCACGTAAAAGTGGTGGTACTCGTCCAGGCTTTGAAGGCGGTCAAACTGCGTTATATCGTCGTTTGCCTAAATTCGGTTTCACTAGCCAAATCGCTTTGAAAACTGCTGAAGTACGTTTGTCTGAGCTCAACAAAGTTGAAGGCGATGTAGTTAGCCTTGAAACTTTGAAAGCTGCGAATGTTGTTCGTCGTGACCAAATTCGTGCTCGCATCGTTCTTTCTGGTGAAATCACTCGCGCATTCACTGTTAAAGGTGTTGTGTTGACTAAAGGCGCTAAAGCTGCTGTTGAAGCTGCTGGCGGTAAAGTCGAGGAGTAATCTCGAGTGTCTATGACTCCTAGTTCTTCAGGTCATGTCAACATGATGAAAGGCCAACCGTTTCATGTGAAATACCGTGAAATTATTCGTCGATTAATGTTCTTGATTGGCGCGTTGTTGGTCTTTCGACTAGGAGCGCATATTCCGTTGCCGGGGATTGATAATGTAGCGCTAGCACAGTTTTTTAAAGCTAATGAAGGTACCTTCTTAGGTTTATTTAACATGTTCTCTGGCGGTGCATTAGAACGCATGTCGATTCTGGCGTTAGGGATCATGCCGTACATTTCTGCATCGATTATCGTGCAGTTGATGTCTACGGTGGTTCCTTCACTGGAAGCTTTGAAAAAAGAAGGCGAGCAAGGCAAACGTAAGATCAATCAATATACGCGTTATGGCACCTTATTTCTTGCACTGGTGCAAGGTATAGGGATGTGTGCTGGCTTGATCAGTCAAGGTATTACCTTAACCTCAGGTCTGGCATTCTATGTTCCGGCAGTAACTTCGTTAGTTGCAGGAACCATGTTCTTGATGTGGTTGGGCGAGCAGATTACCGAACGTGGTGTTGGTAATGGGATCTCGATGATCATTTTCGCAGGAATTGTGGCAGGTTTGCCAAATCTTGTGATTCAGTCGTTTACGTCTGTACAGAATGGTCAGGGTAGTTTAATTGGTTTAGTTGTCTTCGGCTTACTCTCATTAGCCGTTTTAGCTGCGATCGTGTTTATTGAAAAAGCACAACGTCGTATTCCAGTGAACTATGCTCAAAAACAGCAAGGCCGTCGTATATTTACTGCACAGCAGACGCATTTGCCATTAAAAATTAATATGGCGGGTGTAATTCCGGCAATTTTTGCAAGCTCATTGTTATTATTTCCAGCGAGCTTGGGACAATGGTTAGGAAGTGCTGATCCAAATGCAGGAATTGTGAAACGTAGCCTACAAGATCTGGCATTGGTGTTATCGCCTGGACAGCCGTTGTATCTAATGCTCTTTGGCGCGTTGATTATCTTCTTCTGTTATTTCTATACGGCGCTTGTATTTAGCCCGAAAGAAGTTTCAGAGAATTTAAAACGTAGCGGGGCATATGTGCCTGGTATCCGCCCAGGTGAGCAAACGGCTCGTTATTTAGATCATATTCTTAACCGTTTGACCTTCATTGGTGCAATCTACATCACTGTAGTGTGTTTAATGCCTATGGTGCTACAAAGCTCGTTCGGTATTCCATTCCATCTGGGTGGGACATCGTTACTGATTGTAGTGGTAGTGGTAATGGACTTTATGGCGCAACTCCAAGCGCACCTTACTTCGCATCAATATGATAATCAAACGTTAATGAGAAAAACGACTGCTCATCCTAAGGGATAAGCGCACTTAGAAGGTTTCATCATGAAAGTACAAGCTTCTGTAAAGAAAATTTGTGGTAGCTGTAAAGTTATCCGTCGTAATGGGGTAATTCGCGTAATTTGTAGCGCAGAACCTCGTCATAAGCAGCGTCAAGGTTAATTTAATTAAGACCTGTTGATTTCAGTAGGCTAATTAGGTTATTATCCGCCCCTCAAGATTTTTGTGGGGCGGTTGATTATCTTGACTGCCTTTTTGGAGAAAATTGAATGGCTCGTATTGCCGGTGTAAACATTCCGGATAACAAGCATGCTGTTATCTCTCTCACGTATATTTTTGGTATCGGTCGCCACACTGCTAAGAACATCTTGGCTGCTGTAGGTATCACTGAAACTACAAAGATCCGTGAATTAGATGATGCTCAGCTTGATGCGATTCGTGCAGAAGTTGCTAAGGTTCCGACCGAAGGTGACTTACGTCGCGAAATTTCCATGAACATTAAACGTTTAATGGATTTAGGCTGCTACCGCGGTCTTCGTCATCGTCGCAGCTTGCCTGTTCGCGGACAACGCACCAAAACTAACGCACGTACCCGTAAAGGTCCGCGCAAACCGATTAAGAAATAAGATTTCTGGAAGCTAAAAGATGGCTAAAGATACTCGCGCACGCAAGAAGGTCACTCGTACCGTCTCTGAAGGTGTCGCACACATTCACGCTTCTTTTAATAACACCATTGTTACGATTACCGATCGTCAAGGTAATGCATTGGCTTGGGCTACCTCAGGTGGACAAGGCTTCCGTGGATCACGTAAATCAACACCGTTTGCTGCTCAGGTAGCTGCTGAAGTTGCTGGTAAAGCTGCTTTAGATTACGGTTTGAAAAACTTGGACGTCCTTGTAAAAGGTCCTGGTCCTGGTCGTGAATCTGCGGTTCGTGCATTAGGTGCAGTGGGTTATAAAATTAACAGCATTACCGATGTGACTCCAATTCCGCACAACGGTTGCCGTCCACCTAAAAAACGTCGCGTGTAAGGAGAAACATTCATGGCTCGTTATATTGGTCCAAAATGCAAACTCTCTCGCCGCGAAGGGACAGACCTGCAATTAAAATCTGGCGTTAAACCATTTGACGTTAAGACTAAAAAACATGCTAAAGCTCCTGGCCAACATGGCGGAGCTCGTGGTAGCAAACAATCTGAGTACTCACTACAATTACGTGAAAAACAAAAAGTACGTCGTATGTACGGTGTGTTAGAGCGTCAATTTAGTAACTACTATAAAGAAGCTGCTCGTGTTAAAGGCGCAACAGGTGAGAACTTGTTGAAGTTGCTTGAAAGCCGTCTTGATAACGTTGTTTATCGCATGGGTTTTGGTTCTACACGTGCAGAAGCTCGTCAGTTAGTATCTCACCGTAGCATCACTTTGAACGGTCGTCGTGTTAACATTGCATCTATCCAAGTTAAAGCTGGTGATGTAATTGCAGTACATGAAGGCGCTAAACAACAATTACGTATCAAAAGCGCAATTGAATTAGCTGCTCAACGTGGTATCCCTGCTTGGATGGAAGTTGATCATTCTAAGTTAGAAGGTACGTTTAAAGCTGCGCCAGATCGTTCTGATTTACCTGCTGAAATCAACGAAAGCTTGATTGTAGAATTGTATTCTAAATAATCCTTGAGGTAGCAATAAATGACGCGTACTGCAAACGAGTTTCTAACTCCGCAAGCGATCAAGGTCGAAGCGGTGAGCGGGACCTCGGCAAAAGTGATTCTGGAACCTTTAGAGCGTGGCTTTGGTCATACTCTAGGTAATGCTTTACGTCGCATTCTATTGTCTTCTTTACCTGGCGCTGCTGTGGTTGAAGTAGAAATAGAAGGTGTCGAGCACGAGTACAGTACTTTAGAAGGCTTGCAGCAGGACATCGTCGAGCTCTTGCTGAACCTAAAAGGATTGTCTATTAAGCTGTTCGATCAAAATGAAGCATATTTAACATTAGAGAAACAAGGGGCAGGTGACGTAACTGCAGCTGACCTTCGTTTACCTCATAATGTTGAAGTGGTTAACCCTGATCATTTAATCGGTACTTTGAGTTCTTCTGGTTCATTAAAAATGCGCCTGAAAGTTGCTCAAGGTCGTGGTTATGAAACATCTGACTCACGTTTCCCTGAAGGTGAAACACGTCCAGTAGGTCGTTTACAGTTAGATGCTTCTTATAGCCCAATCAAGCGTGTTTCATACACAGTAGAAAATGCTCGTGTTGAACAACGTACCGATCTTGATAAGTTAGTGATCGATCTTGAGACTAACGGAACTGTTGATCCAGAAGAAGCAATCCGCAAAGCGGCAACAATCTTGCAACAACAAATTGCAATTTTTGTTGATCTTCAGAAAGATCAAACTCCGGTTGCTCAAGAACCTCGCGAAGAAGTTGACCCGATTTTGCTTCGTCCAGTAGATGATCTCGAGCTAACTGTTCGTTCTGCTAACTGTTTGAAGGCAGAAAATATTTACTACATTGGTGATCTTGTTCAACGTACCGAAGTTGAGTTGTTAAAAACTCCTAACCTAGGTAAAAAATCGTTAACAGAGATCAAAGATGTTTTGGCATCGAAAGGTTTACAACTCGGCATGCGTTTAGAGAACTGGCCACCAGCTAGTCTCCGTATGGATGACCGTTTTGCCTATCGTAGCCGTTAATTAAGTAGGACTATCACCATGCGTCATCGTAATAGTGGTGTGAAATTAGGCCGTACAAGCAGCCACCGTAAGGCGTTGTTCCAAAACTTAACAAATGCTTTAGTTGAGCACGAGTTAATTAAAACAACTTTGCCTAAGGCGAAAGAACTTCGCCGCGTTGCTGAGCCTTTAATCACTTTGGCAAAAAACGATACAGTAGCAAACCGTCGTTTAGCGTTTGCTCGTACTCGTTCTGCAGCAACTGTTGGTAAATTATTTACCGTTCTTGGCCCTCGTTACAAAGAACGTAACGGCGGTTATCTTCGTGTTCTTAAAGCGGGCTTCCGTGCAGGTGATGCTGCACCGATGGCTTACGTTGAACTCGTTGACCGTGAAGTAAAATAATACTTCTACGTGTAGAACAGTCAGTTGTTCCAAAAAAGGCCGGTGTAATAACCGGCCTTTTTATTGTTTGTTTTTGATGTTTTCCGAGATGGGAAGATTCTCAATAATAATTTGCTTATCAATATTGGTTTGAGTATTTGACCATTGTGCTAAATTAAGCTGAGATACTATAAAAAATTTAAATACATATATTAGATATTGAGATTAAAATTCTAAGTGTGAATGAGCTGAATGATTTTAGAGAGATTCGGCTTTCAGCTTTAGCAAAAGCCCCTGCAATGTTCGGTTCTACTTATGATGTAGAAATCGTAAAGCCGTTAAGTTTTTTTCAAAGTTGCTTATCAAATTCAACAATTTTTGGGGTTGATCATAAAGATAGAATTATAGGCTTGGCGGCGTTAATACAAGAAAGTGGAATATAGTTGGTTCATAAGGCTGTTCTATCCAGTGTATTTATTGAACCAGAATTTCAAAGCCAAGGCATAGCAACCGCATTACTTCGTGCTGTTATCGCCTATAGTCAAGCACAGGTAGAACAAGTTTTGCTGACCGTTGCCGCAGATAATCAGTCAGCCATCAAGCTATATCAAAAAATGGGCTTTGAGGTGTATGGGGTAGATAAAAAAGCCTTGAAAAATAACAATGAATATACGGATGAGCTGTTGATGAAGCTTTTTCTGCGCTAGGGTACAGCTGTAATAATCTTAAGACTTATACCATCTTCTTACTCGATTAAAGATATTCAATTCAGAAATCCAAGCAAAAATCTCAACATTTTTGCCAGCAGATTTTTATCAAAATGTCCCGAACTGATATAAAAAAACCGATGAATGACTAAACTTGACATTGTGTATTGTCAAATTTGTGCTTTAATAAAGACATGGTTTATACAGGGTATAAAAAAAATGGAAAAGCAAGTTGATGTATTAATTATTGGTGCAGGGATCTCAGGAATCGGATTGGCTGTACACCTCTCTAAGAACTGTCCACAACGTAAATTTGAAATCTTAGAACGTCGTGACAGTTTTGGTGGAACTTGGGATTTATTCCGTTACCCTGGTATTCGCTCTGATTCGGACATGTCGACCTTCGGTTTTAACTTCAAACCATGGGCAAAAGAAAAAGTGCTTGCGAGTGGCGCTGAAATCAAAAGCTACTTAAGCGATGTGATTAGCGAAAATCAGTTGAAAGAAAAAATCCATTTTGGTCATCGCGTGCTTTCTGCAAATTACGATTCAAGCAAGAAAAAATGGTCTGTTGAGATTGAAGATAGCAACAAGAAAAAGCAAACTTGGTCCGCAAACTTTGTGATGGGCTGTACCGGTTACTATAATTATGATCAGGGCTATGCACCGAAATTCCCGAAACAGGAAGATTTCAAAGGTCAGTTTATTCATCCGCAACATTGGCCTGAAAACCTGGATTACACCGGTAAGAAAGTCGTGATCATTGGTAGTGGTGCAACTGCAATTACCTTGGTGCCTTCAATGGTCAAAGGTGGGGCAGGTCATGTAACCATGTTACAGCGTTCACCAACCTATATTGCAACCGTGCCTTCAATTGACTTTATTTATGAAAAAACCCGTAAATTTATGTCTGAAGAAACCGCTTATAAATTTACCCGTGCACGTAACATTGGCATGCAACGTGGTATTTATGCGCTTGCACAAAAATATCCAAAAACAGTACGTCGCTTATTGCTGAAAGGGATTGAGTTGCAGTTGAAAGGTAAAGTTGACATGAAACACTTTACCCCGAGCTATAACCCTTGGGATCAACGTTTATGTGTGGTACCGGATGGCGATTTATTTAAAGCATTACGTCAGGGGCAGGCCAGCGTAGAAACGGATCAAATTGAGAAGTTCACGGCCAATGGCATCCAACTAAAATCTGGTAAGCATCTTGAAGCAGATATCGTCATTTCTGCAACAGGTCTGGAAATTCAGATTCTGGGTGGTGTGAAAGGGTCAATTGACGGTAAGCCAATGAACACTTCACAACATATGCTCTATCAAGGGGTGATGGTCAGCGATGTACCGAATATGGCCATGATCATTGGTTATATCAACGCCTCGTGGACCTTAAAAGTTGATATTGCCGCTGAATATATTTGCCGTTTGCTCAATCATATGGACAAGAATGGTTTTGATGAAGTGATTGCGCATGCGGACCCATCACAACTGGAACACGACACGATTATGGGCAAAATGTCTTCTGGCTATATTGCGCGTGCCGCAGATGTGATGCCGAAACAAGGCAAGCAAGCGCCCTGGAAAATTACCAATAACTATCTGGCAGACCGTAAAGAGTTGAAAGATGCTAAATTTAATGATGGCGTTCTACAGTTTCACAAACGTGATGAACATGCTGACCGTAAACCAAAACTGGTCTCGTAATGTAGTAACCTGATCATTGAAAACCCTATGTCCATACATAGGGTTTTTTATTGGAAATAAGCTTTGAATTGTAAAAATATCACGTATATTGGGCAGATTAGAAAATTAAGATAGGGATGATTGGATGAAAAAACTTATCATTTTGGGGATCATGTTATCAAGCAGTCTGGCTTTTGCTGATGATGCAAAACAGAAGGCAGCGATTGCACAAAAACTGGTATCGGTCGATGGCACGGAACAGGGGTTGCAAAACACCGATAAAATGATTCTAGAGCAAATCCGGATGCGTTTGCCCAAGGATTTGCCAGAAAGCTTCTATAGCGATTTAACTAAGAATCTGGATAGTGAGCAACGCAAGCAGTTTATTGTACAGCGCTATGTCGAAAGCTTTAGTGAAAAAGAATTACAGGCTGCGTTGAACTTCTACCAATCTGCTGAAGGGAAGGTCTGGGCCAAGAAAGCTAGTGATGTTGGTAGTGAGGTGGCACATTTCACCACACAAAATGCGCGCAATGCACTGAATACCACCATGCAACAGTATAGTGAAAACCCTAAGGTCAAGCAGTTAATGCAACGGATGAATCCGCAAGCTGCCCAGACGGGCAATGAGAAAACAGAAGTTAAATAAATAAAAAGGGATCATACATTAAGCATGATCCCTTTTTGTTTTTCTGTCTTTAGAGAGTACGGGAAATCAATTCTTTCATGATTTCATTGGTACCTGCATAAATACGGTTGGCACGGTTGTCGATATAGGCACGTGCGATTGGATATTCCAGCATGTAGCCATAACCACCGTGTAACTGTAAACATTCATCCACCACTTTCGAGAACATATCGGAAATTTTATATTTTGCAGCGGCAGCAGCATCGACTCCTAAGCTTTCTTCGAGTTGTAACTCCATACAGCGATCTAAATAAGTGCGACAGAAATCAATTTCCGTCCGTAATTCAGCCAGTTTAAAACGGGTGTTCTGGAAGGTGCTAATGGCTTTGCCGAAGGCTTTACGGTCTTTGGTATATTGCACAGTATGTGCAAAAGCGGCTTCAGCACCAGCCTGACAAATGATAGCAACCAGCATACGTTCCCATGCCAATTCTTTCATCAGCATCATAAAACCCATACCTTCCATACCGAGCAGGTTTTCTTTCGGAACGCGAACATTGTCAAAGAACAGCTCACAGGTATCCTGACCTTTCATCCCGATTTTATTCAAAGGTTTGCCTTTACTGAAGCCCGCACGATCTGCTTCCACAATAATTAACGACAGATTGGCTGAACCTTTTTCACTATTGCCAGTCTTACACACCACGATGGCCATATCGCATAGATAGCCATTGGTAATAAAGATTTTCGAGCCATTAATCACATAGTCATCGCCATCCAGTACCGCGGTAGTACGAACGGCTTGCAGGTCTGAACCTGTTCCTGGTTCAGTCATGGCAATCGCGGTGACCGCTTCACCCGTTGCCATTTTTGGCAGCCAGTGCTGCTTTTGTGCTTCATTACCAAAGTTGTTGATATAGTTGGCCACAATATCTGAATGTAATGAAAAACCAGTGCTGGAGTCCATGGCATAGGCTTGTTCTTCAATCAGAATCATACTGTAGAGACGATCAACACCTGAGCCGCCATATTGCTCTGGCATGGTGGTACACAGCAAGCCAAGCTCACCGGCCTTATTCCATAAGTCGCGGTCAACATGTTGTTGTTTTTCATATTTTTCAATATTTGGAACAACTTCTTTTTCATAGAATTTACGTACAGTTTCACGAAATGCTTCATGATCAGAAGTAAAGAGTTTACGCGCGAGCATGTTTGGAACTGGACGAATTGCACCTGATTGCATTTGTTATATTTTCCCTGGTTTGTTGAATGTAGATCATCCTCTTCACCATACAAGAAAGGGAAAATAGTGAACAATGTGATCAATGCTCAATTTGATTGATGTATTTGGTCAGTTGAGAAAAAACGCTGCGAAGTTAAAGGGGGATCAGGTACACTATCAGAGTAAATGATTGCATAGTGGAACAGATAATGTCTGATGAAATGACACTGGAAGAACGTAAGGTCGTGTATCGTGCACGTCGTGGTTTAAAAGAAATCGATGTATATTTTGACCCATATGTTAAAAATTACTATCTCACTGCCGATCCGGCTGAAAAGGCCTTATTCGCAGAACTGGTTGATCAGGAAGATCCGGATTTACTGGACTGGTTCATGGAAGTTGGGGAACCGCCAAGGACTGAACTGAAAGCATTTATTCTCAAACTAAAACATTATGTCCACGGCTGATCGTGTTTTTGAGTTGCAATACAGTCGTTTTTCGATGGTATTGCAACTGTTTATGCTGCTGTTGATTGTTAGCCTGACGTATTCTTTGTTTTCTTTGGCTGTATGGTTAGGCAGTTGCTTCATATTGATATTGAGCTGGTTACTATTTCTGCAGCAACCCCGATTAAAACGTTTTGAGCATCTCGACCAACAGGCGTGGTCATTTGAATTTTACGATTCATCTCTTCCGATCCAGACCCGATCCATCACAAGAATAATTGATCATCAAGCTTATATCGTGCTGTGTTTTTCTGATCCAAAACATAAAAATTTCATCATCTGGTGGGATCAGTTATCATTTTTACAGTGGAAATCCTTAAAATTACAGGCAAAACTGGGCTAATTGTTTGACAATTTTACATCTGTATATAATTAATTATTTTATAAATTTCAATGATATATTATTTTTAAGCGTGTATTTTGCTTCGATTGTTAGGTTAAAAACTCTAAAAAATAGTGAAAATTATGATTGTCAGACAATCTGCCCCTCAAGACCGATTTATTTTCGTTAAAGTACAAACACCAACGTAAAGTGTGGTGGAGGTCCAAAATGGAAATTCCAACATGGTCGTTTCTGGTGATCGCAATTGTGTTTGCGATTGTAGTAGGAAGAGCAGGAACTTTACTCAGGGAATATCTTGAATCACATCAACCTGTTGCTGTGACCAAGAGAAAGAGATTGAAAGTATCATCAATATATCACGCTCCTGTGAATATCGATGGTGAACGCCAATCTAGTATCTATCAAAAGTAGATACGAAAAGTGTAGGAGGTCTCTATGGAGATTTCAATGTGGATGTTTCTGGTAATTGCGATCGTTATGGCGATTGTAGTAGGAAGAGCCGGGACATTACTCAAGGATTTTTTTCAACAAAACTAAAAGATAAAGAGTTTCACGATTTTACCAGTTAATAAGTAGCATGTGCTGAACCGTCGCAATGCTACTTTTTTTTGCCTGAAATTTCTGTATCGCCGCAGATCTGTCAATTTATTCATGTGTGAAGTATGTCAAAATGTCCCTGTAAAATTAGAGCAATTACTCTTTAATTCAAGTATTGCATCTGATAATGTACAGCTAAAAGGAAAAAACAAATTATTAGAGGGACAGGAAGTATGTCTAAACTCCATAAAATTGGACAGGGCATCGCGGTAGCTTTGCTGACAACATCAATGTTATCTGGATGTTCATATGTTGTTAAAACTGGAGCAAATGTCGCATTAGGTTTTGGTGAAAAACATATCGTTCCACCGATTTTGGCCATGGATGATGCTGAAATGGTGTGTAACTCAGGCAATGCATTAACGCCTGCAGTGATGTCAACCAAAGATATGGGTGCCGATCCAACACGTATGGCTGTGCTGCTGTATACCGCAGCAGGAATTTGTGCTGAGAATCAGGCATTGGAAGCAGAATTACGTTATTTACGTGCATCTAAAGCAGGTCAGGTTTCGGAAGCTCAAGACGCGCGTATCGAGCAGAAA
Source organism: Acinetobacter sp. WC-323 (assembly GCF_000314615.1). NCBI lineage: Bacteria > Pseudomonadati > Pseudomonadota > Gammaproteobacteria > Moraxellales > Moraxellaceae > Acinetobacter > Acinetobacter sp. WC-323. The sequence goes on along the minus strand of NZ_AMZS01000056.1, from coordinate 17,928 downwards.
CGTTGGGCTGGGATTGCGGCTGAACGTCAATATGCAGGTTATCAACTTTTTGCCCATCGTTGGGAATCAAAATACAAATATAAATTAGGCGATTCATGCCCAACCATGCGTAATGATCTGGATCAGACCGTGTATTTACTCGGTATGGTGAGTGGCTTGCAAGCCATGACCAATGACATTAACTCGGGCGGTGCAATCAATGTGCCTAAGGATATTGCCGGGATTGTTGAGCGTGGCATGACCTGTCTGGACAATGAAAAATTCTGGGGTGCGCCAATGGCGACTCGCGCCGTGATCTGGACTTTATTACCTGGCGCTGGCGATGGTAAACCTGAACCGTATGCCACCATGAAACAATCAATGGCGATTGGCGAGAAGAAAGGTGTGCGCTTATCCCATGCTTTATATGCTGTTGCAGCACAGGCCAGCGGTGATGATGCCAAATTACGTGATGCATTGCGTTCTTATGCAGCCGCAACAGGTGATGACAAACCTGCAAATCCTCAGTTCAGACTGATTGATAAAATGGCTGGTTTGATGGTACGTGGCATTGCAGACCGTTACTGGACTGAAAATACCGGTGTCAGAGCAAGCGATGAAGGCATGACCACATTCTGGGATGACAAACAAGAAAGTTCAGCTGAACTGGATTCACTCTTTGATGGGGGTGGCGAGGCAGCCTCTGCACCAGCACAGGATGAGGCCGCTCCAGCGCAAGAAACGCCAGCTGAGTAACCTGAATTAAACGGCCTTTTACCTCACCAGCACTTACACTGGGTAAAAGGTCTGTTTTTTCAAGAGGTGGTCAATCAATGAAAGATCAAATATGGATAGAAAAAGTCATTTTGATCGCGATATGTGTATCCATATCGGCATGTCTGCAAGTTTTTTCCGATTATTTCATTTACTGGAGACCGAGCTTACTTACTGAATTCTGGCGGTTATGGACTGCACATTGGGTACACGTGGGCTGGATACATTTTCTGTTAAATATGCTGGCCTTTGCGTGCTTACCTTTTATTTTTCCACATGTTCGCAATTGGCATTTAGGGGCATTACTACTGGTCTTGTCGCCATTCATCAGCTTGGTTTTCTATTTTTACTTACCTTATATTGATGCCTATGCAGGTCTTTCAGGCGTACTACATGGCTTGTATACCGCGGTAGGACTGGTATATCTGCAGTATAAGAACGAACGTAAATTTGCCATTCTGGTCTTGGTACTGATTATTGCAAAACTGGTCTGGGAAAATACTTTTGGACAAACGGGTACAGCCCAGCTCATCGGTAGCCCAGTATTAACAGAGGCACATTTGATTGGAGCAATTGGAGGGCTTTTATGTGGTTTAAGCTATTTATCTATAAGAAAGATTATAAATTAATATGATGTTCATCCGGAAAATAGACTTCATTTGGTGGGGATAAAGAGGGATTGGTGAAAAAAGAGGATCATAACAGTTCTCTATCAGCCATATACATTGCGAAATTCAACATCTTTGGATGGATGTTGATAAAAATAAACTGGAATAGACATGCAACATGATCAACAGAAAAAATCTGGATTAGGTCTACTGAGTCATATTTGGACCGAATGGATATCAACTTTTGTTATTCTCTTCTTGTTACTCATGACACTGATTATTGGTACTGGAGAGATGATTCACGGTCAGTTATTACGTATGGGCGAACGCCTGTATGGTGATCCTGATATCGGCATGCAGTATTCATTTCTTCGGGCAGAACCAGAGAAGCCAACCTGTGATAGAAATCCGAATATTGATGCACAAGTTCAGGAGCAAATGAAAATAAATGCTGCTGATGAATTTGCAAGTATGTTTGGGGTCGCTTCCGAGTCTGATGTCCGTGCTTCTCTCATTGCCGCACAACAGCAATGTGAGGAAAAATATCAGTTCTACGACAAGGCCATGAAGCACATCGAAGCGCATCCAAGTGTTCGTACCTATCGTCAAATTGAAACCAGTTTCTTTGGGATTTTTAAATTTGGTACGGAAAATCGTGCCTTGTTCTTGGTCATCATGGTGGTATTTGCAGCCATTAGTGCCACACTGAAAGCACATCATATCGGTTTAAGAAGCCCTGCCACTAAAATTGATTTCCGTATTTATAGCATTGCCATGCTGCTCGGCAATGGTTTACTGACTTCATCCGTGCTCAGTCAATATAATTCGGTGATGAACTCAGGCGTACCTGTAACCGCTGAAATGAAGATTATCTATTGGTTATGGATGATCTTATTTGCAGTTTTGAGCTTAATCAGTCTGTGTCAGTTGATCAAGTCACCTACACCGACCCGTGAAGGCGGCAATATTGGGCTTGCGTTCCTGAGCGTCCCTTTATATGCCTACATGGCCATCATTACCGGGGTTGCATTTACCTTCTTCATGGATTATCCAATGGGGCAAGGCATTTATTTGGGCCAACTGGTTGAGTTCTCCAATATTTTCTTGAACCTTGCCTTGTTCATCTGGGCCGGGATGTTGTTAAAACAGACCCGTATTGTGGACCTGTTCCTGAATATTCTGCGTCCCTGGAATCTGGCTCCTGAAACCTTGACCTGGTTAATTTTGATTGCCGCTGCTTTACCTACAGCCTATACCGGAGCTTCGGGTATTTTTGTTATTGCTGCGGGTGCGATTATTTATAAAGAGGTTTGGAATGCTGGGGGACGGCGTCAGTTCGCGCTTGCGGCTACGGCATTATCGGGTTCATTAGGTGTTGTGCTTCGTCCATGTCTGTTAATTGTAGTCGTAGCCTCCTTGAATAAAGAAGTGACGACTGATCTGCTGTATCGATATGGAATGTACACTTTCCTACTGACCTCGACCCTATTTCTGGTGGTGGCATTATTCTTTGCAGAACAGAAATTCAGGATTGCCCCTTTTAAACTCGCGTTACCTAAATCATTACGTGCCTTTGTTCCGGTTTCACCGTATATCGTGATTTTCATTCTGATCTGGCTGTTCTACAAACATGCGCTGGCGACAGATCTAAACGAGTTTACGGCACCAGTGATGATGCCTGTGATTCTGCTGTTAATGGTTATGTTCGATAAGCTGCGTAAAGAACCTGCGCCATTGGCACCTGTAGGGCATTGGGACAGTACATTGAAATCTTATACGATCTCTACAGATGGAACTGAACCGGTACCCCAGATTAATCCGGAAGATGATCCCCGCAATCCGGAACGTCGTGTTTCTTTTGGAAAAGCTTTACATTTGTCGACGAGCGAGACAGTAGGGCATATCGGGGCTTTGGTGATCTTGATGGCACTTTCAGTCAGTGTCGGCGGATTCCTGGAGCAGATTCATATCATGGAGACTTTCCCGCAAGATATTAACAGTACATATGTGGTCATTACCCTGATTGTATTGCTGATGATTTTTGTGGGTATGATTATGGATCCATTTGGTGCGGTCATCCTGATTACCGCAACTGTGGCACCTGTCGCTTATCAATACGGGATCGACCCTGTACATTTCTGGATGATTGCATTGATCGGATTTGAACTTGGCTATGTAACGCCACCAGTGGCATTGAATCACCTGTTAGCAAGACAGTCGATTGGTGATGCAGAAGTGGCAGAGGCTGATGCAGAAGTCCGACATTTATCCTTTTACTATCGTTATGAGCGCTGGATCTTACCATTACTCGTGATGGTACCAGCTATATTAATCATTGCTTATGTGCCTTACGCCTTGAAGTTATTTGGCTGGTATAGCTAAGCTAAAAAACAGGTACCGCTCGGTACCTGTTTTTTTGGGCAGTTATAATTTATAAAATGATTGTTGCTATGATATTGATTAAATAATAAGGTGAATGAAACGGCACTAACCAAAAGATGAATACCGTCCTGCAAGTTATAGAGGATGAACATAATAGTAAGAAAGGCCGATAAGCAGGGTATCAACAGACTGAAAATTTGGATGGCAAGTGATTAAAGTCAGTTAGCCATACAGGGGTAAATGAGTAAGCTATTTTTAAGCAATAAAGTTTATAAATCCGGTCATGCCAAGAAAAACTTAAGTGAGTAAATTGATAAAAACAACCAACAAAAAAGTGATTGCAGTCATTCTTTTTTTAAAAAGTTTGCTGCAAATTTAAGCGGTTTAAAAGGGATTGGTGATTTAAAGGGTAAATTCATTTATCTATCAACCATGGACAGCGCATGATTCAACATCTTTGGATGGATGTTGATAACAATAAATTGGAATAGACATGCAAAATGATCAAGAGAAAAAGACTGGATTGGCCCGGTTAGGCTATATCTGGAATGACTGGATATCCACATTCATTATTCTTGCCTTGTTGCTAATGACTTTGCTTATTGGGACAGGTGAAATGATTCACGGTCAGATGCTTCGGATGGGGGAGCGTCTCTATGGTGATCAAACAACAGGGATGCAATATTCGTTTTTGCGGGCAGAGCCTGAAAAACCATCTTGCGATCGACATCCGAATATTGAGGCACAAGTTCAGGCGCAAATGAAAGCCAATGCTGCTGATGAATTTGCCAGCATGTTCGGAGCAGCTTCTGAGGCTGATGTGCGTGCGTCTTTATTAGCAGCCCAACAGCAGTGTGAAGAAAAATATCAATTCTATGATAAAGCTATGAAGCACTTGGAAGCGCATCCAAGTATTCGTACTTATCGCAAAGTTGAAACCACTTTCTTTGGAATCTTCAAATTAGGTTCTGAAAACCAGACTGTAATTCTGCTGGTTATGGTGTTGTTTGCTTCAATTACAGCATCATTGCGTTACCACCATATTGGTTTACGTGCACCAAAAACCAAAATTGACTTTCGTGTCTATTCAGCCCTGATGGTAGCGGGGAATGCCTTACTGAGCTACTCAGTGGTTAGCCAATATCATTCTGTACTGAATTCTGGGGTTGAAGTTGCAGGGAAAACGGCGGTCTTGTACTGGTTGTGGATTGCATTATTTGTCTCCCTGACCATTATCAGTATCTTTCAGTTTATCTTTATACCGAAGACGGCTCAGCCGAAGGGTAATTTTGGTTTAGCCTTACTCAGCGTTCCACTGTACGCGTTCATGTCGCTAGTGACCGGTATTGTATTTACCTTCTTCATGGACTATCCAATGGGGCAAGGGATCTACTTGGGTATTCTGGTGGAATTCTCAGGTATTTTCCTGAATCTTGCACTGTTTATCTGGGCTGGTATGTTACTCACCCAAACCCGTGTGATGGATTTATTCTTAAATATCCTACGTCCATGGAATCTGGCACCGGAAACTTTAACCTGGTTGATTCTGATTGCAGCAGCGATTCCAACCGCTTATACCGGCGCTTCTGGGATTTTCGTAATTGCGGCCGGCGCAATCATTTATAAGGAAGTCTGGAACTCCGGCGCGCGTCGTCAATATGCATTGGCTGTATCGGCAATGTCAGGCTCTTTAGGTGTAGTGATTCGCCCATGCTTGCTGGTGATCCTGATTTCAATGCTCGACAGCCGTCATGTGACTTCTACCGAATTATTTGATCACGGTATCTATGTCTTCTGGTTAACTGCGTTTATTTTCCTCGGTGTTTCATTGATTCTTGCCGAAGAAAAATTCCGTGTGAATTCACCTAAAGTTGCGGTACCGGGCATGTTGCGTGCATGTGTCCCTGTCATTCCTTATGTGATTATCGGTTTTGCTGTCGTGATGTTCTATAAGCTGGCTTTAGATACATCTATTAATGAATTCACTGCACCAATGATTTTACCGTTGGTGTTGATTGCAATGATCTTGTTTGACAAGCTCTTCGCATCAAAAATGGCGCCAGCGCCTGTGATTGATCCTAAGCATGAAGCACTGGTTCGTGAACACGAGAAAAAATCTGAGTTCCTCAAGTCTCATGATCCACATGGCGGTAAGCACTTTGGTTTTGGTGGTGCATTACGTTTTGCAACCTCAGAAACAGTTGGACATATCGGTGCGTTGATTCTGCTAATGGCCTTGTCTGCAAGCGTCGGTGGCTTAATCGAACGTGCTGAAGTGGTGGAATTATTACCAACACACTTGGGCAATATCTATATTTCACTTGCCTTTATTGCACTGTTACTGGCGATTATTGGGATGACCACCGATCCATTCGGTGCGGTGATTCTGGTGGCGGCAACGGTTGCACCTGTGGCCTATGAGAATGGTATTTATCCGATCCACTTCTGGATGATTGTACTAGTCGCCTTCGAATTTGGTTATGTAACGCCACCGGTTGCCTTGAACCACTTGCTGACACGACTCTCCGTCGGGGATGAGGAGGTCTCGGCTGCTGACAGGGAAGCGAAAGAGAAATACACCAGTTTCTACTTCCGTTATGAACGTTGGTTATTGCCGATTATCGTATTGTTCTCATCGTTGGTGCTGGTGACCTATGCACCGTATATCTTCCAGATGTTTGGCTGGTATAAACACTAATAGCGAAAATTAAAAAAGCACCTTCGGGTGCTTTTTTAATGTCTTTATTTTTATTTATTAAGTCTGCTTTTTGCTTTGGATCAGCGGACTGCATAATAAAATTGCCAATAAAATAATGCCGAAACCCATCACACTGTATAAATCTGGCACTTCATTCCAGAGTAAAAAGCCCCAGATTCCGGCGAAGATAATCGCAATATAATTCACAGGGGCAATCTGTCCAGCAGGGGCAAGACGGTAGGCATGTGACATAAAAATCTGGCTGACATTGGCTAGGACACCTGCCGCGATCAGGAAAAATAACTCATGCAAATGATAAGGTCGCCATACCCAGAACATCGGAATCACCGAAAGCAGGGAACCAATCAGGCAGAAATAAAATACGATCCGTTCAGGTGGTTCGGTTTGGGTCAGGGCACGAACGGTGACAAAGGCCATAGAGGCCAATAGACTTGAACTGATGCCGACAATGGAGATCCAGTTTAATAAACCTTGATCGGGTTTTGCCACACAGAATACGCCAATAAATCCCAGCCCTGCAGCGCATAGCATCGCCGTGGTAACTTTTTCTTTCAGGAATAACCAAGCAATTAAAGGAATAAAAATCGGCGAAGAATAGGTAAATACCATGGCATTGGAGAGTTTCAGATGTGCGATGGCATAGAAGAAGCCATACATGGCAGCAAGGCCAACAATACTGCGCCAGGTATGCATCCACAGTTTTTCCGTTTTTACAAATCCAATGCCTTGCTTAAAAATAAAAGGCAGAAACAGGATCAGCCCCACCACATTACGGAAAAACACAATGGTGTAATTATCGACCGTATGAGAAGCATAACGAATACAAATACCCATTACAGAGAAAAGTAGTGCAGAAATCGTTAGGCAACCAATCGCCACAAAGAGATTGCGATTCGTTTGGGGAGTATCCATAACCAGGGCAGTATCGAGAATTTGGGCTTATTTTATGCCTGTGCGGAAGTGAAGGGAATGTATTTTTCTAATAGGACTGCTTGATACACATCAAAAGATGTGATCAGAAAATTGTTTCAGATAATCACTCGGTGTCATGCCAGTTTCACGTTTAAACATGGCACTAAAGGCACTGGGACTCTCATAGCCTAAATCTAAGGCCACATTCAGCACGGGTTTATACATGGCTAAATCAATCATGGCCTGCATCAGTTTTGCCTGCCGAACCCAATGGGAAAAATGTAGGCCAGTTTCTTTTTGAAAATGACGTGCCAGCGTTTTAGTGCTGATATGTAAGTGTTGCGCACTTTGTTCCAGACTCCATTCTAAAGCCAGATTTTCTTTAATGCGCTGGCATAACTGCTGGAGTTTGGGGCTTTGGGGTTCGGGTAAATTAAAAGCCAGTGCGGGTAGGAGACGCACTTCGTCCAGAATTAGCTGTAGCAGCCTTTCATTGCGACTAGCTGGTTGAATATGGCTTTGTATATGCATCGCACTACTGATCAATTCACGTAATAACGCTGGAATTGCCACCACGCGACATTGGTCTGGGAGATCCTTTTGAGTTGAGCTTTCAATAAAAACGCCTCTTGCTTTAACTTCACCACTGCTCAGTAGCGCATGCGGTTTTTGGGCAGGTATCCAGACGCCTCTTCCAGGCGGTGTAATCCAGATGCCTTCATGGGTTTGTACCCGAATCACGCCAGTCAGGGTATGGATTAACTGGATACGGTCATGGCTATGCCAGTCTTCAATATGGCCATGCGGATAATTCTCCGAGAAGGCATAGACCGGATAATCCAAAAAACCATGTTTAAAGTTTTTTCCCATACTCAGCTAAACCCAAAATAATTTGTCCTTTTTGCGATAGTTGTCGTCTTTTTATCGAGCAACTATAAAGTGATTATTTTTTAGCATGATCGGTACGGCTATGTACAGGTTTTGATTATGTTTCAGAAAGCTTATTTTTATCCATTGTTCGCCATTTTATTTTGGGCAGGCAATGTGGTGGTGTCCAAAATGGCCAGTCATGCCATTTCTCCTGTGGCAATTACCTTTTATCGTCTGGTACTGGCGCTCGCGGTGATGAGTACCTTTGTATTGATTCCGGTCTGGAAAAACCGCCACACCATCCAGCAATACTGGAAGCAATTGGCATTGGGCGGTTTCTTGTCGGTGTCATTATTTCAGTTCTTATCCTATCAGGCCGCAGCGACGACCACGGCAACCAATATGGCGATTGTCACCGCCTTGATTCCATTACTCACCATGATCTTGAGTAGCGTGATGCTCAAAGATCGGATCAGCTATGGCATGTTATTCGGCGGCGCACTGTCTTTTTATGGCATTTTATATTTATTGGGTCATGGCAGTATTCGCAATGTATGGGGGCAGGGCGTACATCTCGGCGATGGCTTGATGCTGGTTGCAGCAGCAGGCTATGCTTTATATGGGGTGTTATTAAAACGCTGGAAAATGCCGATTCCGGCCTGGCAATCGAATTTCGTCCAATCCAGCTTTGCAATTTTATATGTCTTGCCATTCTTTGTGTTTTTACCCGCCCAAGATATACAGTTAAATCAGCAAACCATTCCGCTGATTGTTTATGCCAGCATTTTCTCATCGGTGTTGTTGTCTTATTTATGGATTGAAGGGGTCCGACATTTAGGACCGAATCGCAACAGTATCTTTATGAACCTGTTGCCTTTATTTACTGCCTTGATTGCAGTAGCCCTACTCGGCGAACATTTGCAAATGTTCCATTATATTGGTGGTGGTTTGACTTTGGTGGGAATCTTGATTGCGCAAACGATTCAGAAACCAGTTCAGTTGAAATCGCGTTCTGAACAAATTTTAGATTAAAACGTTCAGCAATAAAAAAGCTTTAACGAAAGTTAAAGCTTGTTCGGTTTCAAGAGTGATTCTGGGCAGCAAGTTGCGCTTCTAATAACTTGATCTGCTCTTCCTTCAGTTTAAGCATTTGATCAACATCTTCATGTTGCTGCTTAAGCTCATGTTGCTGGTCTTGAAGTTGCAGGTGAATATCATCCAGTTTGGCAATTTCTTCCTTGGCCAGACTGTCATTGGTTGGAAGCGGCGCTTTAATAATCGATTCTTCAACCAGCTTAATCGGCTCTACAGACTCATTTTCCGCAGTCACGGTTTCATTGCTGACAGCAGGGTCTGGTTGAGACGTGGTAACAGCGGTCTGCGCTGCAGGTTGAGTTGGTGTTGTTGTCGATTGCTGATCTTTTTGTGCTAAAAACCATTGGACAGCAAGGAACAGAACCACAACAACACTTATTCCACCGATGATCATCCATAATAATCTGGAATTTTCAGTTGGATATGTGGACATCATTTTTAACCTTTCTAGTCAAAATGACGAGGTTTGAACTGTATCACCCCAATTTCATCTGGCTCAGCGGGTTGTTGCTCTTCCACGTGGGTCGGGCGTTTTTCGCTGTAAGCACATTCGATACATTCAATCCACTCGTCATCCACAGTGATGATCTTAACCACACGATCTAACGCTCCACATTTGGGACATTTTGCACCCGCGATGAATTGTCTTTTCATGTCAGTTAATTACACCCTGTGAATAATAATGACATAGTTTAAGCGGTTTTATCTGTGTTCGTCCAACCTTGATGACGTAATAACGCATCTATTTTAGGCTCTCTTTTTCGGAAATTGCGAAACGCATCAAGTGCTGTATCTTTTCCGCCAACTGCTAGAATAAACTTTCTAAACTCTTTTCCAGTCTCGGTATTAAAAATACCTTCGCTTTCGAAACGGTCAAAGGCATCACTGGCTAAAACTTCTGCCCATTTATATGAGTAGTAGCCCGCAGCATAGCCACCCGCGAAAATATGACTGAAACTGTGCTGGAAACGGTTATAAGGTACGGCAGGAACAACGGCAAACTTATGGCGAATCTCGTCCAGCGTTTCCTGAATTTGCTGGCTGTTTAAAGCTGGAGCTTGGCGGTGAATGGTCAGGTCAAACAGCGCAAATTCAATCTGACGTAGGGTTTGCATACCAGACTGGAAGAAACGTGCATTTAATAATGCTGATAGCAGTTCTTGCGGCAGGGTTTGTTTGGTTTCGGTATGTTCACTCAGGACATCCAGACTTTCATTGTCCCACGCCCAGAATTCCATGAACTGACTTGGTAATTCCACTGCATCCCACGCCACGCCATGTGTACCTGCAACCGAGATGTTATCCACTTCGGTAAGCATGTGGTGTAAGCCGTGTCCGAATTCATGGAATAAGGTAATCACTTCATCGTGGGTCAGCAGGGCAGGTTGATCGCCAATCGGTGGAGTAAAGTTACAGACCATGTAGCAAATCGGTTTTTGCAGACCATTGGTGGTTTGTACGCGGGAACGGAAGCCGCTCATCCATGCACCACCACGTTTGCCATTGCGGGCATATAAATCGAAATAGAAACCACCGACCACTTGGCCTTGATCTTCAATTTCAAAATAGCGCACATCATCCTGCCAAACGGCTGCCTGACGTTCGACGATCTGGATACCGTACAGGCGTTGCACGATCTGGAATAAACCTTGTACTACTTTTGGTGCAGGGAAATATGGCTTTAGCGCCTCTTGAGAAAGGTTGAATTGTTGTTGTTTCAACTTTTCAGAATAATAGGTTGCATCCCACGGTTTAAGTTCTTCAATGCCATCTTGTTGTGCAATGGTCTTAAGCTCTGCAATTTCAGCCAGTGCTGGGGTGCGCGCATGTTCTGCCAGATCGACCAGAAATTTATCCACCGTTTCGACATCAGGTGCCATTTTGCTGGCCAGTGAATATTCAGCGAAATTATTGAAACCCAGCAGTTGTGCCATTTCCTGACGTAAGCTCAGGATTTCTTCCATCACTGGGGTATTATCAAATTCAGTCTTGTCAGACTGCTCAGATGCGCGGGTAACATAGGCCTTATACAGCTCTTCTCTTAGTTCACGATCCTCGGCATAGGTCATAATTGCAAAATAGGCAGGGAAGTCGAGTGTGGCAACAGCCTGTTCAAGCTCACGCTGTTGTCCGTATTGTTTTAACAGTTCAACGCTGCTTTGCGGTAGGCCTTTGAGCTGTGCTTCTGTTAAAGGCTTAAAGTAGGCCTGGGTTGCATCAAGCACATGATTGGAGAAGTCCGAAGATAACTGCGATAAACGTGCCGAAATTTCTGCATAACGTTTTTTCGCTTCGCCTTCGAGAGCCACACCAGACAGTTTAAAGTCACGAAGTGCGAGCTTAATAGCACTTTGTTGGGCTTCACTGAGTGTTTGAAATGCAGGGCTATCATGAATCTGTTGATAGGTTTGATATAACGCCGTGTGTTGTCCAAGCTGGGTGTAGTATTCGCTTAAACTTGGTAACAGGGCCTGATACACTTCACGGGTTTCGGCATTGTTCATCACAGCATTGAGATGCGACAAAATGCCCCAAGACTCACTCATATTATTTTCAAGCTGATCGACTTCACTCAATGTCGCCAGTTGTGCTTCGGTGCCTTGTGGAACCTCATTAAGTTGATTCAGGAAGACTTGACCGTTTTGAATCGTTTGTTCGATCTGTTGTTTTAAGTCGGCAAGTTGAATCTGATCAAACTGGGGAGTGGGAAGTGTCGCTTGCTGTAGTGTCATTGTATTTTTGCCATATCATTTCTAAACATAGTTATAGATGTAGGGCTTAGCGGGAGAGAAATCAAGGCTAATAAAATATTTTTGAGTTTTGCATGTGTATCACTCATTTGAATCAGGAAAGCGTCTTTTTGTTTCCTCTACTCTTAATTCATTTGAAAGAAAAGAGATTGTAGGCTCAAAAGAATAAGTATATATCCCTAAAATTGATTTATTGGAATTTTCATAGAATTTACCAAATCCATTATCAACAGTTAGTTCCCATTCGAAATTTTTTTTATAATGCTCGAAAAGATATTTTTGAATTTTTCTCAATTGAACAGGATCTTCTGTTTTAAGACTGTAATTGATTTCATGCAACTTTCCCTTCCACTCGGTTAATTTAATATCAACAAGTTCAGCTTCAAAAAAATAATATTTTGATTCCTGAATAAAGTTTTTATTGGGGCTGTATTCTTGCAGGGGGAATTCAGATTGAATCTTGGAAAAGTCTGAAAAAAGAGAAAATACGGGAATATCTAGGTGCATTTCTTTAGATGTCGAAGAGATAATTTTTTCAGTTTGTGCCAATAACTGGGATGAATGTAAGAGTAAAAAGAGGATTAAAAATATTTTCATGATATTAACAGTTATAAAGTGAATGGCTTTAAGGTGTTAACCCTAAAGCCATTATAAATTACTCAGCCTTTGCTTTCGCATTCGACTTTTTCTTTTTCACTTTCTTTTTGGCCTTCTCTTTCGTTTCAGGCTTAGCAGCTGCTTTTTTAGCTGGCTTTTTACTATAAGAACTTGGTTTGTTCTTATCCTTTTTCTTGCGTACAGGCTTTTCGCCGTCTTCACTGACTTTAGCTTTCATCGATGAAGGTGCTTTGCCAAATACTTCTTCAGTTGTTGACGCACGATTCGGACTAGAAGGATTCGCAGTACGAGGTGCTTTCTGGCGAATCACACGGCCGAGATGGGTTAATTGCTGAACCAACTGGAAGTCAATTTTACGTTCTTCCAGATTCACGCCTGCCACTTGAATCTTGACTTCATCACCAAGGCTAAATGATTGACCACGATTCTGACCGATGAGGCTTTGGCTGGCCTGATCATACAGGAAGAAGTCTTCACCGAGCTGACTCACATGAATCATGCCATCCACATACAAGTCTTTGAGGGTGACAAACAGGCCGAACTCGGTTACTGCGCTAATCACGCCGATAAACTCGTCACCCAAATGCTGTTGCATATAATGGCATTTCAACCAGGTGGTGACGCTGCGTGATGCTTCATCGGCACGACGTTCAGTTTGTGAGAAATGCTCACCCGCATCATCTAATGCTGCACCTGAAAGTGGGTAAGGTTTCTTATCAAGATAAGCCTTAATCGCACGGTGTAACAATAAATCCGGATAACGACGAATTGGCGAAGTGAAATGCGTATAGGCTTCATAAGCCAGACCGTAATGTCCCGCATTGTTCGCACCATAATAGGCTTGCATCATTGAACGTAACAGTACTGCATGAATACTTGGTGCATCCAGACGATCTTTGGTCGCTTCAATCACAGCTTGGTAGTCGGCCTGAGTTGGCTGTTCAGGGAACGGTAAGCCTAGTAATTTGACGAAATCACGCACTTTTTGGATGCGGGAGAACTCGGGTGCTTCATGCACACGATACAACATCGGAATGTCATGCTCTAATGAATACTCTGCTGCGGCAACGTTGGCCAGCAACATACATTCTTCAATCAGTTTATGCGCATCATTACGGGTACGTGGCAAGATTTCCTTGATTCCGCCTAGCTCATCAAAAGTCATGTAGGTTTCAATGGTTTCAAACTCCATTGCATGACGTTTGGCACGTAACTCTTTCAGCGTTTGGTAAAGCTGGAATAAAGTGTTTAATGATTTATGAATGGTTTTATCTGCCGGGATGGCATCTGTGGCACCTTCAAAATACTGGCCGACTTGGGTATAGGTCAACCGTGCCTTGGAATGCATCACCGCAGGGTAGAACTCATAACCTGTCACTTTACCGGCACGTGACAGCTTTAAATCACAGACCATACACAGACGGTCTACATGCGGATTTAAAGAACATAGACCATTGGATAAGGCTTCGGGCAGCATCGGTAACACGAAGTGCGGGAAATAAACCGAGGTCCCACGCTCTTCAGCTTCTTCATTTAAAGGTGAATCTAAACGGACGTAATGGCTCACATCGGCAATCGCGACCACCACACGATAACCACCACCTGCACGTTTTTCTGCAAATACTGCATCATCGAAGTCGCGTGCATCTTCACCATCGATCGTCACGAGGGGTAAATCACGCAAATCAACACGACCTTTACGATCCTGTTCAGAAGGTTCTTTAAAGCTTTCGGCTTCCTTAATCACAGCTTCTGGAAATTCATAAGGCAAACCAAATTCTAGAATGGTCTGCGGAATAATGATTTCTGTATCGGCTTTATCCGCCATCGACTGCACCACATGCCCGGTCGCCAGTTCTTCACGGGTCGGGTAGTCATCAATAGCCACGCGTAGCATATCGCCCACTTTGGCATTGGCATGTTCAATCAATTCTTTTTCTAAGGTAATCGGTTGATGCTGATTGGGATTGCCCGGTTGAATAAAATATTCACCTTCATGCTCAGCCACTTTACCAATAATCTGTTTAACCCGGCGTTGTACCACTTCGGTAATAAAGCCCCAAGCTTTACCTTTACGGTCAACGGAGGTCTGGCGGACTTTAACGCGATCGCCATTAAAGACCAGACGTAATTCGCGTTCAGGCAGGAGCACATCATCCTGACCTGCAATGTTGGCAGTCCCCAAACCTTTACTATTGATATAGACCGTGGCTTCATGGCTCGGTAAATCGGTTGCAGGCTGGTATTTGAATCCATCCTTCATCAATTGCCCATCACGCACCATCGCACTTAAACGATGATTTAATGCATCAATACTTTTCTGATCGGGGATATTGAAGTGGTCAACCAGTTCTGCATGAGACTGTGCAGCTTTTAATTGTTCTAATGTAGTTAAAATAAGAGTTCGGCTAGGAATAGGATTATCGTAACGTTGCGCTTCTGCTTTTGCTTCGGGATCGGCCCAATTTTTAGTCATATCGTTTCATTTCACATCTGGCAGATCGGTTTAGCATAAGTCATTCAAACTCTAACTGCACGTCAAAGATTGCAAGATTCTGTTTATTGGCCCGATCCAAATAAAGGAGATAACGCTATATTAACAAGCGTAGAACTAAAAAATGCTGAAAAAATACGAAAATTGATTAAAAAGTATTTGATTGAGCTGAAATAGTGGAAAAAAATAGGAACATCCCTTGTGTAATGTGGTTTTAGTTTGTATTATTGCGCTCGTGTTACGGTGAGATGGGTGAGTGGCTGAAACCACATCCCTGCTAAGGATGCATACGGGTAACTGTATCGAGGGTTCGAATCCCTCTCTCACCGCCACTTTACTTAAGGCGCTCATAGCTCAGCTGGATAGAGCACTTGGCTACGAACTAAGGGGTCGGGAGTTCGAATCTCTCTGAGCGCACCAAGTAAAGATTTAAAGTAACACACGCCTGAATAGGCAGATAAGTAATGCGCTCATAGCTCAGCTGGATAGAGCACTTGGCTACGAACTAAGGGGTCGGGAGTTCGAATCTCTCTGAGCGCACCAACTTAAAGTGAAGAAACCGCTTAATTGCGGTTTTTTTGTGCCTGAATTTTACGGATCGTAGATCATAAATATTAGAAATATAAAAAAGCCGCTGATCAGCGGCTTTTTTATTTGATCTATTTAGAAGTGATTTACAGAGCTGAAGAGATGATCTGTAAGATTGTTGAGTGGAGATTGCAGTGAAACAAGATCTGTTAAAGCACCACTATTTGGATTTGGTTCGCCAACAGCAATGCCTGAAGATACAGTACCCGTCAATGCATCCAAGATGCCATCGATACTTCCATCAATACTATAATCACCATTGCCAGCACTTACACTGATGAGGTTATTAATACCGTCAAATGAACCGTCACTGAACAGTGTGCTGACATGATCTTGCAAGCTATCAATCGTCACATTTCCATTACTGATTACGGTCTGAATCGGTTGAGCAATGCCAGAAATAATATCTCCGCTATTTACACCGCCGCTGATACCACCTGTAATGCCACCGATGATGTCAGTGATCGAACCTAGAGGGCCGCCTTCACCACCACCGATACCACCTGTAATACCGCCGATAATGTCAGTGATCGAACCTAGAGGACCACTTTCGCCACCGCCGATACCGCCAGTAATGCCACCGATGATGTCAGTGATTGAGCCTAAAGGACTGCCGTCACCGCCGCCTATACCGCCAGTGATTCCACCGATAATGTCAGTAATCGAACCTAGAGGACCGCCTTCGCCCCCACCGATACCACCCGTAATACCACCGATAATGCCTGTGATTGCGCCTAGAGGACCACCATCACCACCACCGATACCACCCGTGATGCCACCAAGCAGGCCACCAACATCAGTCAGGTCACCAACTGCGTGTTGAACCAGACCAGAAGCAGTGGAACCATTGTTAATCAATGTACCTACCACACCTGTAAGCGAACCGGCAGCGCCACCAATATCAGCACCTGCCAGATCAGAAATGGCTTCAAGTGTGCCGTTAACGGTATCGCGAGAAGTTTCAAAGGTGAGGGTACCGAGATTGGTCAGATCAGTCACTGGATGAACACCCGGAAGCACGCTACCAATTGCACCGCCGACCGTGCTAATACCGGTGTTTATAATATCGGTTTTCAGGCTTTCGACACCTTGTAGCACATCAATACCAGTTTGAATTACGCCTGTAACTGGATTGTTGCCTAGGTCACCGCCCGTAATGCCACCGATGATGCCTGTAATTGCACCTAAAGGACCACCTTCGCCGCCACCGATACCGCCAGTGATTCCGCCGATAATGTCAGTGATTGAACCTAAAGGGCCGCCTTCACCGCCGCCAATACCGCCTGTAATGCCACCGATGATGCCTGTGATTGCGCCTAGAGGGCCGCCTTCACCACCGCCGATACCACCCGTAATACCGCCAATAATGTCAGTGATTGAACCTAAAGGGCCACCTTCACCTCCACCGATACCACCCGTAATACCACCGATAATGCCTGTAATTGCGCCTAGAGGGCCGCCTTCACCACCGCCAATACCACCAAGCAGGCCACCGACATCAGTCAGGTCACCAACTGCATGTTGAACAGACCGAAGCGTGAACCTTTTGATCAATGTCCACACACCGTAAGGAACGGCAGCCCACCAATATCAGCACCTGCCAGATCAGAAATGGCTTCAAGTGTGCCGTTTACGGTATCGCGAGAAGTTTCAAAGGTGAGGGTACCAAGATTGGTCAGATCCGTAACAGGATGAACACCCGGAAGTACGCTACCAATTGCACCGCCGACCGTGCTAATACCGGTGTTGATAATATCGGTTTTCAGGCTTTCGACACCTTGTAGTACATCAATACCAGACTGGATTACACCAGTAACAGGATTGTTGCCTAGGTCACCGCCTGTAAAGCCACCGATGATGCCTGTAATTGCGCCTAAAGGACCACCTTCGCCACCACCGATGCCACCCGTAATACCGCCGATGATGTCAGTGATTGAACCTAAAGGACCGCCTTCACCACCACCGATACCACCAGTAATGCCACCGATAATGTCAGTGATTGAACCTAAAGGACCGCCTTCGCCACCGCCGATACCACCAGTAATGCCACCGATAATGCCTGTAATTGCGCCTAGAGGGCCGCCTTCACCACCGCCAATACCACCAAGCAGGCCGCCGACATCAGTCAGGTCACCAACT
>NZ_AMZS01000055.1:0-3343 GCF_000314615.1 Acinetobacter sp. WC-323 | reverse complement strand
ACCTTGAAAGTGCCGACCATGGAAGGGATTCATCTGCTGTATCTCGAAATAAATAAGATATTTAGCTTATCATGTCAGCCTATTTGCAACAGTGCCTATGCGAGCAGTTACTTATACTGCTCTTTCTCATGTCCTAAAAGCCTTTGACCATGTCAAATCGCAACATTGAGGTTATCTTGTTTTGGAATAAGCGTGGTCATTGTATGAAAGTGTTGATACATGATGGACTGGGTATTCAAAGCTCTACGGTTGAAACAAGCAACATTTCACTGGACTCAAACTCATCATAGTGAAACAATTACAAGCATTGATTCAGAGTTTCGCTTGATAAAGAATTTGACAATGTGCATCAAACATCATGACATCAATTCAGTCAGCCAAGCTGAATAGCCTAGATCCGTGTCTGTGCAGAAAAGGACGCCTTCATATAAAATAACTCAAATAGATAAATTACCACCACACTGCTAGAGCCTGAGCTGAATTTAAAAATATCTATAGGGTTCACCGGGGACTTACAGTAAATTTAACTTGGATAAAAAATATCCCCCTTAAAAAAGTGGGATATTTTTAATTTATTTATTTATTTAATATTTCTTTTAATTCATCTGCACTATATGTCGATAAATTTTCTATAGCTGCTCGAACAATACTTGAACGATTTATTCTTGCATTTTGCCCTTTTACAACCAGCTCATCAATTAGTTTACTAATATCTTCATTGAGAGAAAAAGTGTAACGAATAAATTTTTTTTCACTTGATTCTAAAGCCTTTACCCTCTTTTCTGCACCAGATATAAATGCATCTAACATTTTATCTTGTTCAGTAGGTTCAGGTTTTTTGTTTAGCCCAGTTAAACCAGCCATAGTTATACTCCTAAAAACTCTCTTGCAATACTTTCAATTTCAGCTTTCGCTTTAGGATCACTATTTACTTCAAAAACCGAAAGCCCATTTTCATCTGCATCATCATAAACATTTCGATTTGTTGTGATTGAATTCAATGCATCAATACCAAATGATTTGCATGCCTCTTTTGCATCTAAAATTCTTTGAACTTGAGAAGGAAGAGTTGGACACTGAGTAATAATTGCTCTAGCTTTCAGATTTGGATTTACTGTCTTTGCTAATTTTAAAACTTGTTCCATATGATCTAAAGTTTTTAGATCTCTTCGTTTGGGTCTAAACGGCAATAACATATGTGTAGCTATAGTCATTGCTGAACGTAATGCTTCAGAATCCTGTCCACCTGCATCAATGATAATATCTTGGTATCTTTTATCTAAATCTTTTAAAACTGAACGTATATTCCCTGATGCTTGTACTGATGGAATATTATTTAATTCATCGTTTTCATCTCTTTCTTTGACCCAATCTGTTGTTGTTCCTTGAGGGTCAGCATCTAATAAGAGGACGTCTCTTTGACTTTGTTGTAAGTAAACTGCAAGATTTTGAGCTAAACAGCTTTTACCAGCACCGCCTTTTTCACCACCAACTAAGATAATCATAATTTATGTAAGTTACGTAAGTTTGTTTGTGTATAATTTAACGGTGATTTATGAAGTAATCAACTATCATGAAAAAAAAATTAAAAAAAAGTTATCCACAAAAGAATGGTCTTTTTGAATTTATATATATTTATTTAAATTTATTATTTATATCTCTGCTCAAAGCTTGACTAGCAAAGGGATACAGGAAGTATATGTTGACAAATTCCTACCAATAAGTTGACTTTTTCCTGTTTCTGAGTTGACATATTCCTACCAATAAGTTGACTTTTTCCTGTTTCTAAGTTGACAAATTCTGTGCATAAGTTGACAAATTCTTTTATTAAAAATACTTTCATTTGTGGACGTTAAGTAGTATTGTCAATATATCTATTTATAACATTTTCCTTAATATATCTCCCTATGAGTAACATAGTATATAAAGATAATAATTTGGTTGAAGCATCGTATTCACTAAATCTATCTGAGCAAAGGCTAATATTAATTGCGATCATTGCTGCTCGAGAAATTGAGAAAGAACTTACTTCTGATACTATACTTACGATTCATGCTTCTGAATACATGAAACAGTTTAATTTAGGACGTCAAGCATCTTATGAAGCGTTACAATCTGCATGTGATAATCTTTTTGAACGGCATTTGAATTATAAAGCAGTAGATCCTATAACTGGAAAAATAGGAATATACAAAAGTAGGTGGGTTTCAAAAGTTGGTTATGTTAAGGAAGAGGGATGCGTCCAACTAATTTTTGCACCAGATATTATCCCCTTATTTGTAAAACTTGAAGAAAAGTTCACAAGATATGAACTTAAACAAATCTCACCACTTACAAGCATTTATGCTATTCGCCTGTATGAGTTACTCATACGTTGGAGATCAACTGGTAAGTTATATATTTCTATAGATGAGCTTAGATCAAAACTCGGATTGATAGAAGATGAATATAAAAAGATGGGAGACTTTAAAAAAAGGGTTCTTACCGTAGCTTTAAATCAAATTAACAAATTTACGGATATTACTGTTTCTTATATACAAAAAAAGGAGGGAAGAAATATTTCAGAATTACATTTCATGTTTGAAGAAAAAGAACAAAATAAAACGAGTACAAGTGCTCCTTTAGAGCCAACTTATAAATTGACAGCTAAGCAATGTATATTCTTTGCTAAAAAGCTATGTGATATTACTAACTATCCAAAATTTGGTAATGATTTCGCACATCGTGGAGAGACTCTAGAAGACTTTCAGGAAAGGATATCAAGTGATCTTCTTGATAGCGATAATGTTAGAAAGTATTTTTCTTATTTGTTAGAAGTTGGTTATGCTCCTAAATACAAGAAGTAACCCTTTAGTTAATTGTCACTTTAAACAAAAGACCACGCCCTTTCATACTAAGTTTTTAATTAAGATTGCTTTCATGTGATTTTAATATGAATTAGCATAAGTTACATAACTTATGCTGGTTAAGTAACCACCTATCCTGCCTTTATAATTTATTGCTGCAGTTCTCATCATCATTGGAATAAGTGGACAGATTCCTGACACGGAATACTATAACTGAGGTCACCTAAATAGGATGCATAAGTTATGCAAGTTACGCCACTTAAATAAGTTAAGGCGCTAAAGCGATAAAAGCTACATGATAGCCAGTACTGAGCACTGGCGATCTAAGTCAATGCTGCAGTTCTCATCATCATTGGAATAAGTGGACAAATTCCTGACATGGAAATTGCAGCGAGATTGGCTAAAGTTACTGCACTGATTATCAGTCGAGATGTCGTTATTGATTATGCCTTATACGGAACTCCAGAATTAGCCCTCGTTGCGAACAACAAAGCCAG
>NZ_AMZS01000054.1:0-4311 GCF_000314615.1 Acinetobacter sp. WC-323 | reverse complement strand
TTTGATTCTACAAGCGAGTTTTTTAACATATCGGCAGTATCAAGAATTTGCAAAAATTGATAAAGCTGAGAATAAGCAAAAACATGTTTGTGACCTCCTACGCTATGTCTCACGATATGTGCTGGATTCTAATAATGCTGAATTATTTCATGAATGTAGTAAGCTGCTAAATTGTTATGTCACGTACGAACGTAATTTGAAAAAAGAGGATCGTAATCAACTTTTTAATATTAAAAATTTCAAAAAAGTACAAGCCATAGAGTATTTATCGGCTCTATTAATAATTTTTAAAAGACTCGATGATCGTCGTGTTGTTCATCGTCAGCGTAAGTCAAAAAAAAGCAAAGTTTTGAAATGGCCAACTAAAATTGAACTCAAAAAATTTCGTGAAATAAAATCTGGTAAGTATGAAGATATCGGACATAACGCAAAGATCAGTTATTATGATGCCTCTCTTCACAAAGATGAAGATGGTGAAATTGAGTTATTGGACATTGAAGTAGAATTATACTCAGAAGATGAAAAAACTAAAAATTTTAATCATTTAATTAGTGATTATACTGTGTATTACACGCGGCATCGCCAACGCCGTCATGTGCCATTTATTACAAATCCTCATTATTTAGCACCAGATGTACTGAAGCAAATTGTTTATGTGTTGAGAACTGAGTTAAATGGGGACTGGGATAATGCTGCAATCGCTGCCGCATGTTTATTGTCACTTTTGACTGGATTATCTCCCATAGCACTGATGGATTTTAACAAGCTCATACAAGATGGTGTTTTGATCCAGAATGGTTCAAGAAAACGACGGGAATATTTACTTAATTTAAATTTGAAAGTTACCGAGCAGAAAATTAAGAGTTTAAAGCCTGTGCGTTGGAATGAAGAGATGACTCACCAACTACATCTACCTGCGGCATGGTTTGACTACATAGAACAAGCATCGAATCCAAAGATCTCTTCAGGAGATATTAATTCCGAACTTAAGAAGTGGTTTGCTAATCAGTTTGTGGGTACTATCACCGTTGAAAAACTTCAGGCCCAATTATATTTTCATATATATTATGAAACCTATAATGAATATCTTACTCATGTGATTGCGAGGCGGGATATCAAGCATGATGTGCCAGGTATTTATTACGGAGGACTTCCCAAAGCTCAGCTTGATAGCAGCTATTTAGCTTTTTTAGAATCAGCACTTACACCACATTCTAAGGAACTTACAGAAGACACGGCTGAACTCAAAATATTACAACAACAATTCAAAGTGCAATCTGCATCTAAAGGGAGGGTAGGGAGTCAACTGGCACTTGACCCCAGTTTTGTGAAAGAGCAATTTGCTTTTTTACATAGACATTGCAAAGAAAATATTCAAAAAGATCAACATATCATTAATCAATTGAATGCATACGCGTGTTGGATGTGGCATGTTAGCTTGCTAAGCATGGCCAGACGGCCTAATAAAAATCTGTTGGGGAATTTGGAAGATTATTGTTTTGAGCTTAAAATTCTATATGTAAACGATAAAAAGAATAGCAAGGCAAGAAAGGATGGACGATTTATCCCGCTATCCGATTTCTTCTTAAAAGCACTGCAAAATTACACTGTATTTTTAAAACAAATAATTGAACTGTATAGCCCACTTTTAAAACAAGTATTTGCAAAGAAAAAAATTGCGCTCAATGACTTATTCGGAAAGGTCATTGATAGTAAAGATATCTTGCCGATAACTGTCAAAGAGTGGCATAGCAGGAAAGTTAAGTTAATCCCTTTATCTCGAAACTGGGTAAATTTATATATGGAAGGAATCTTTCCAAAGAATATGTATTCGAATTGGTTACGTCATTTTGATATGAATTTTTTGATGTATGCAGAAGAAAAAGAAGAAAAAGAAGAAAAAAAAACTGCTTTAGCATTCCATTTAATTCAGGCTCTTTATGGTCATGACCAACGTGACCGAGAGGCTTTTCATCCGTATTCTTCACTTATTCCAAATGTCTATGTACAGCAAGCCCGCCAGCAATTGCAAGATAATGTCAGATCTTTATCGATTAAACACTTAGAGCGAAAATAGTTGTATGCAAAAAATCAAAGAACTAATAAAACCACAACTAGACGATCTATTTGTTGATATTCAGAAATTGGTGAAAAAGTCGCAAGAAAGACAGCCTTCTTCACCTGAAGTATTGACGCAAGACATGCAGCAAAAACTTGATCAGCAGATCGCCGAAAAATGGCATGACATTAAAGATAGTGTTGATTGTTTGAGTCAAAAATTGAGCCGAGATGAACAATCTAAACTGATGCAATTTACTGAAGATGAATTTAATAAAAGAAGAAGGCAATTCAACCAGAATGTAGATAAAAAATCATACAGAATTAGGCTAAATCCACATACTAAACGGATCGTACTGCCTAGAAAAATTGAGAGTACGGAGTCACGGTTAAAACAAGGGCAGTTACATGCCCAGGTAGTCAACGCTTTGAAAGCATATTGGAAAGATTCACTTGGATATTGGGATGACCCTAAATATTTGTGGGGGGATTTATGCTTAAGTTTTATATATATTTCAGGCTGTGCAGATGAACAGCATCTGGTTGCTATTCAGCAGCAATTGCACGAGGCCGTTGAGCTTGGTACAGATCTGAATTGTTTTCGGTTATACCATTCGGACTACAAAAAAATCACTAATCCATTGTTACTACATTATCGTGTTGAAAACTCTCAATATGGCAACGATGTAGAACAGAGAAAGTTGTACCAATGGAAGCATGTTTTTTTTAACTCATATGCTCAGTTCATCTTGCAATATTTAAAAAAGTTGAAAGCTACTCATAAAGAATATCGTCTGCAACAATCAATTGAAGATTGTATTCTGGAAAGCTTGAGTCGCATGGGACGAAACAAAAGTTTGGGCGATCTGCAATATCAAATTAAACGCCGTGGATTTCGTGCATTTAATGATGTGCAAATGGTACTTGAATTTAATCCAAACCTTAGCCTAGATATATTTTTAAGTAATGTACTTCAGCAAGAGATTAATACTGTCGCCTTACGGCCATCCGAATTTAGATTGCTATGGAGTAATGAACGTAATCAAGTCATGGAACTAGAGAATAGCCCTATTCATTTTGAACAAGAGCAGTTACATCCTGAAGTTCCGACGGCTCAAAGCAAATTACAAACGATTCCGTATGAGTTGATGTTGTTTGATCAAAAGAAACGTAAAGTTCAAAAAGTTGAGCGCTTAGATAAAAAGAGGAATAAAGAAGAACGCACGCTACGTTTTTGGCAAGAAATCAGAAGGGTGTTAGAGAAGAAGATGCGTGATGCAAATACGGAAGAAAAGTCTTTAATTGAAGCCCAATTACGCTTAATTCACTGGTTAGTGCATTTAAAAAAAAGAGGGCTTCAATTATCGACTATTGAAAGCTACTTAGGATCATTTGCTAAAGAATTTATATTTGAAATTTGGCTTAATAAATTGGATTTAAAGCAACAATCCATTGATGATTATGAAGATTTATATCGACAGTTGTTGAAATATAGCAGTGAACGAGATGCACAAGCAACTCAACGTGAAGCTGTTAAAGGAAAAACCTCTCGTAAGATGCACCAAACAGCAGAATACCGTTTTGGTCGCCTAAAAGATTTTCATCAATTTTGTATAGATAATTTTAATGCACCAGAGGTATTGGTGTTACAGAATTCAAGTTTTAAGCATTTACAAATTTGCAATGCACGCCTAGTAAGCCCTTTGCTATTTGGCAAGCTATTGGAAAAACTAGAACATTTAAGTCAAGAGCCAACGGCATCAGAGTGGGTCGATCATCTGAGTTGTTTAAAGCTGATGTATTTACTGAGTTATAGAACTGGACTCCGATTAAATGAAGTTCGTTGTCTTAAAATACAAGATATTATTTGCCCAGAGTTACTTTATAAAGAAAAAGAAAATACAGCTTTTAATAATATCACGCTTCATATTCAGAACAATTCATATCGCCGTCTGAAAACGCAAAGTGCAAATCGTCAAATACCATTGAAAATTGCCTTGTCAGAACATGAGTTTTTAGTAGTACAACATTACATACAACATCGTTATGAACAATATTTGTTTAATCAGCAGGATGATCTACTTTTTAGTGTTAATCATCGTGTATTAACTGATCAATGTATCAGCAAAATTACAGTAGAGTTGTTTAACCAAATATTAGGTATGCATCATGGCTTTAGTTTTCATACGTTGCGCCACAGTGCTGCTAACTATCTAGCAATAACTTTGCTGGGTTCAAAAGAAATGATTAAAA
>NZ_AMZS01000053.1:0-209 GCF_000314615.1 Acinetobacter sp. WC-323 | reverse complement strand
CTAAAAAAAAGTGGAAGAATTTTTAAAATTTAGACGACCCATAATAAGTAAACCATATGTATTTGTTGATAATTGTAATTTTGAGAAAATTTAGTTGATAGATTAAATGTATTTTCATATAAAAAGATATGCTCATTTTTTATATCGATAAAAATGTTAAAATTTGACTATTTAGTAAAAAATATAGAGATATTTATGGGGCAATTTAT
>NZ_AMZS01000052.1:0-1916 GCF_000314615.1 Acinetobacter sp. WC-323 | reverse complement strand
TAGGTGCAGAAGTTGAATATAGCCAAATTAAAGGCGACACCAGCACCAATAACGATTATAAAGGTCGTAACATTGCAGGTAATGCTTATGTGACTTCTGATCTGATCACTAAAAACTATGACAGCAAAATCAAGCCATACGTATTAGCGGGTGCTGGTCACTACAAATACGAAGGTGATGACATCTATGGTGGCAAGCAAGAAGGAACATTGGCAAATGCGGGTGGTGGTGTGTTCTGGCGCTTGAACGATGCTTTGTCTCTACGTACAGAAGCGCGTGGTACTTACCATTTTGATGAAAAATTCTGGAACTATACAGCGCTTGCTGGCTTAAACGTCGTTCTTGGTGGTCATTTGAAACCTGCTGCGCCAGTGGTAGAAGTTGCTCCGGTTGAGCCAACTCCAGTTGCTCCACAACCGCAAGAGTTGACTGAAGACCTGAACATGGAACTTCGCGTATTCTTTGATACCAACAAATCTGACATCAAGCCGCAATACAAAACTGAAATTGCGAAAGTTGCAGAGAAGTTAGCCGAATACCCGAATGCAACTGCTCGTATTGAAGGTCACACAGATAACACTGGTCCACGTAAGTTAAACGAACGTTTATCTTTGGCGCGTGCTAACTCTGTTAAATCTTCACTTGTAAATGAATACAACGTTGATGCATCTCGTTTGTCAACTCAAGGTTTCGCTTGGGATCAACCGGTTGCAGACAACAAAACTAAAGAAGGCCGTGCGATGAACCGTCGCGTATTTGCTGCGATTACAGGCAGCCGTACTGTTCTTGTACAACCAGGTCAGCAAGCTCAATAATTTGAGTGTGTTTACTGAATAAAAAAAGCGACTCGTCAGAGTCGCTTTTTTTATGAACATAAGTTTTTCTGTAGGGTTGATGTAAAAGAAAAGATTTCTCCCTTAAAAACAGAATAATCTTGATTAAATAATGCTGCTCTTGTAAGGATTATTTAGTTTTATTGAAAAGATTTTGTTAACTGGTTAATATTTTGACTAAAAAGTGATAAGCTCTTACTGCTTTGTTAAAGGCTGCTAAGTTAGAATTTTGGGGAAAGAAATAAGTCGTTTTCAGTGGCTACTCAATAAAATGATAGAAGGTACTGGAGAGCTATCTAGTATTAACTTAATTGCATAAAAGAGCATGACTGAAAGGTACAACAAGACTATTTCTTGGTATTCAAAAGCTATTAGGGTTTACAGAACAAACGTTTTTTGTTTTTGGAGAATATTTATGAAATTAAGTCGTATCGCACTTGCTCTGCTTGTTGCCGCACCTTTAGCTGCTGCAAATGCAGGCGTAACTGTCACTCCTTTAATGCTGGGTTATACCATGTTCGATACTGAACATAACAACCGTGGTGATAAAGGTCAATTAACTCCAAGTCCAGAGTTAGATGACGATTTATTCGTTGGTGCTGCGCTTGGTGTGGAAATTACACCTTGGTTAGGTGCAGAAGTTGAATATAGCCAAATTAAAGGCGACACCAGCACCAATAACGATTATAAAGGTCGTAACATTGCAGGTAATGCTTATGTGACTTCTGATCTGATCACTAAAAACTATGACAGCAAAATCAAGCCATACGTATTAGCGGGTGCTGGTCACTACAAATACGAAGGTGATGACATCTATGGTGGCAAGCAAGAAGGAACATTGGCAAATGCGGGTGGTGGTGTGTTCTGGCGCTTGAACGATGCTTTGTCTCTTCGTACAGAAGCGCGTGGTACTTACCATTTTGATGAAAAATTCTGGAACTACACCGCGCTTGCTGGTTTGAATGTCGTTCTTGGTGGTCATTTGAAACCTGCTGCGCCAGTGGTAGAAGTTGCTCCGGTTGAGCCAACTCCAGTTGCTCCACAACCGCAAGAGTTGACTGAAGACCTGAACATGGAACTTCG
>NZ_AMZS01000051.1:0-201 GCF_000314615.1 Acinetobacter sp. WC-323 | reverse complement strand
GACAATGGGCGCAAGCCTGATCCAGCCATGCCGCGTGTGTGAAGAAGGCCTTTTGGTTGTAAAGCACTTTAAGCGAGGAGGAGGCTACTTAGATTAATACTCTAGGATAGTGGACGTTACTCGCAGAATAAGCACCGGCTAACTCTGTGCCAGCAGCCGCGGTAATACAGAGGGTGCGAGCGTTAATCGGATTTACTGGGC
>NZ_AMZS01000050.1:0-3841 GCF_000314615.1 Acinetobacter sp. WC-323 | reverse complement strand
TTGAATGTGATCATGGTAAGTTAAAGCGGATCATCAGGGCCACATTAGGATTCAAATCTATGAAGACGGCTTATGCCACAATTAAAGGTATTGAAGTCATGCGTGCACTACGTAAAGGACAAGCATCGTCATTTTATTATGGTCAGCCTCAAGGTGAAGTGTGTCTAATCAACAGGGTTTTCGGTCTCTAAGCACTTTTAAAAAGGAACTTCATCGACTCAAATCTCTATTTGCAACAGTGCCGATTTACTACGTGAACGTGTGCGCTCTGGTGTAGCAGCGGCACAAGCGCGGGGCGTTGTGTTTGGTCGTCGTCCTGGTCAACGTACCAAGTCAGATCGTCTGGCACCTAAAGTGTTGGAGTTGGTGTCTGCTGGACACTCTTATCGACAAGTCGGTCGGCTGGTCAATCTAAGCAAAAATACCGTGTTGGATATCGTTAAAAGAAGTCGGAGTGAAAATCCTTAGCGTGCTATATTTTCCGTTTCCTGAGACGACCCCTTTTCGGCATTAACCAAGAGTCTGCTTAAGCACAATTTTCTGGTGGGTAATCATAACTTTTGCCTCATTTGTGATGGATTGATCTATCTTGATTCTACTGAATCGGATCATCGGATTGCCAAAGCCGTAGGTGGGCAAGGTGTTCTAGAGAATGGTCTGCTGGTTCATCCCATCTGTAATAGAATGAAATCAGATCTGAGTCTGGAAGAGATTAGAGCGGATTTGTTTGGTGAATTACTGTATTAATCAACAGAGCGATGAGCTCATTTTTGCAGATGTATCAATGATTAATCACATGATTTAACTTTTGATACATTCAGCCAATGTGGTTATTTTTAATTCAGTCCAGAATCACAACCAGAAACTAGCTGTAGTTTCTGAATGACCGTCAAGGTCCTTAGTTTCGCCCATAGATTCCCTCTGTGGGCTTTTTTTTTGATCAAAAATTGTATAGATGCTCTAAAATAAACCTTTTAGCATTTCATAAGCAATTAGGATTAAGGCTGAGACCATCAGCACAACAAAAATGAGTTCCACTCTAGTTAACATCTTAGTTCCATTTACTTTTCACTTAATTTATATAGCAGTTAACTCGTAGCATCAATGAAATAACATGACATGGAAAATAATCAAAAAGACAGAATTTGGATTTTGATCAGATCTGCATGTTTACATGCTTCTACAGTAGCTTTGAATGTTTCACTTAACCTTTAAACTTTTCTTAAAACTAAATATATTTACATATACATTCTAAAATTTGATAGAATTTATTAAAACTTTAGATTCTAAGTGTAAATAATGAGAAGCGCTAATATTCGACGTGATGGCTACTTAAAATTTCTGAATACATGGCAAGACCGTGATGTCATTAAAGTACTTTCAGGTGTGCGTCGCTCTGGAAAATCCACCTTATTGGCGATGTTTCAACAAGACCTAAAAGCACAGGGTGTACAAGCCGAAAACATCATTGCCATCAACTTCGAATTTATGGAATTTGAAGAACTCACCGATTACCGTAAACTACATGATTATGTATTGTCCAAAGTTGATAAAAGTAAAAAAAACTATGTTTTTTTAGATGAAATACAACATGTTACAAATTTTGAGAAAGTAGTCGACTCTTTATATGTTCGGGATTATATCGATTTATATATTACAGGTTCAAATGCATTCTTTCTAAGTGGAGAACTTGCGACGTTACTCACAGGACGCTATATCGAGCAACATGTTTTACCCTTGTCATTCCAAGAGTTTAAACAGTGGCATATTGAAAATAATCCGATCATCCAACAATTATCCAATCGTGATTTGTATGCCATGTACACGCACAGTAGTTTCCCCTATACGCTTGCCATGACTAGTCAGCAGGAAACCTATGATTACTTGCAAGCGGTCTATGCCAGTGTAATGTTTAAAGATGTTATTCCTCGTTTGAATACTGCTGATATTAACTCTCTCGAGCGTGTCGCAAGATATTTGGCAAGCGTGACAGGCTCACCCATTTCCATCAATAAAATTAAAAATACCTTTGTTTCAAGCGGGGTTAAAATCTCATTTGAAACAGTAAAACGCTATATTCAGGGCTTACAGGACAGTTTGTTATTTTATAGTGCCGCACAATTTAAAGTACGCGGGCGTGAGTTATTACAATCCTCTGAAAAATACTATTTAGTTGATGTCGGATTGCGCCGGATTATGTTGCCTGATGCTAATGCTGATCAAGGTCATATCTTAGAAAATGTGATTTATCTTGAGCTTGTCAGACGAGGTTATACGGTCTATGTAGGGCGGGTTGATGAATATGAAATTGATTTTGTTGCTGTCGATACTTTACAGAATTTAACTTATTATCAGGTGGCATTAGAAACGCTCAATGAGGAGACACTCAGCCGAGAGTTACGTCCATTACAGAAAATTTCTGATTCGTATCCCAAATATTTACTTACCTTAGACACGATAGGGGCTGAAGCAAATTATAATGGTATTGTAAAAATGAGTGCTCTCGATTGGTTGCTATCTGAAAATAAGTAAAGTTGAGGGTAGACATGAATACTCTTATTTATTGATTAAAACTCAAAGACTTTTCAGCATCATCCAAGAATGTATTCAAGCATAATTTCTGCTCCAATTGTGATGGATCGATTTACCTCGATTCGATTGAGTCAGACCCTCATGATTGAGCCAGAGTCGCTTACTGAAAGTAGCGAGAATTGCGCTGGAGTTTCTGAAGGATATTAATTCCTTAGTTTGCCCATTCATCCATCTGGGCATTTTTTTTGATTAAAATACAATGCGGTTCTTGCTAAAAAATGACGGCACCCACCATAAAACACAATATTCCAAAAATAATCCAAGGCCAGATCTTTGTCTTCGGTTGTTCTAAATTCTGAGGATTATATTCCGTGTGTTCTAGCGATGTCGGTTGTGGAACACGGGTCTTTTTAGAGTAAGGTTGGTGTTTAGAGTAAGATAGTCCCGTACCTGGAATGCCGACACTGGTTCGCGTACCTTTTTTCCCAATATTTAGAGAAGCACCAGGTTTGCCAATGCTGGCACTGCTGATGCCTTTATGGGTCAGATTAATTTTAAAACCCGGGAATAATTTAATACTTTTACGAAATCTAAAACCCATATTGCTCTCATTCTAAAACTTAGCTCAATTCACGCGCTATACCAGGATCCATGATCTGCTAGAGATCGTACTTTGACGGCTATCATCAGGATACTAGTATATTTTTTATCTGATGATTGCAATACTACCTTTAAATACCGTCAAAAATCTTTACTGTATATTTGCTGTAGGGTAATCTTAAAACTGCTATTTATTGACTGATTGGTATATGACGACAGATAAGCATGAGGTGCTTCTTAGGATGCGGGCGATCGAGCTCCTTGCATATTGGGAAGGTCGTTTGGTTACCAATCGTTTGATGAGCTGGTTTGGACTGAGTCGACAACAGGCTTCTGCGGATATCAAGCGCTATAATACGCTGTATAACCCCGATGCCTTGATTCATGATCCCTCAGTCAAGGGTTATGTGCCTAAAGCCAGCTTCCAGCCTGTACTGACTACAGCGCATATCAATGAATATCTCAATATGCTCTCGGGCTTGGTCAGTGAATCGCATGCCCTGATTGCGATGCCAGAACCGAATCTTGCAGCAGTTCAATTACCTGATCGCAGTGTGCGTCCTGAAGTCATCAGGGAAGTGTTGCGTGCCTGTCGAACACAAAGCTGTCTCAAAATTATTTATGCCTCCATGCAGAATCCGCAGTGGCATGAACGCATGATTTCCCCACATACCCTGGTGTATACCGGTTTTCGCTGGCATGTCCGTGC
>NZ_AMZS01000049.1:0-38884 GCF_000314615.1 Acinetobacter sp. WC-323 | reverse complement strand
CGATGTTGAACTCACAATAACCCATCGCTACAGCGTAGTCATAAATTTGGTTCAAATAACTACAAGCTTTTTTGACAGGTTCTTTTACTTGGCGTCCCTCTATTTTTTTGATTACTGAAACCAGGTCATAGCGCTTGATGTTTTGAAAAGGTAAATCCTGAAGGTCTGGATAAATATCTTGCTGTAAGCATCTTTCTGCTAACTGTAGTACACCACAGCGGGGTAGATCGTTGAAGGCATTCTTCAGTTTGAACTGTAACCACTCCTCCCCGACCTTACCAAAGGTGATAAGATTAGAGGCAGTATCATGTTCAAAACAGAAATTATTGTCTTTAAAGTCATCTCTGACTTGTCGTGCCTTTTTCAGCGATAAATCAGGATAAAGACCTAACTGAATGCGTCGACGTTTTTTAGTTTGTGGATCTGTATAGCGATAGCACCAAGATTTTCTTCCACTCGGCTCAATCTTCAGGCTAAGCCCATCTTCATCGGATAAAAAACAGGTTTTTTCCTTGCAATGAGCTTGGCGAACTTTAATATCAGTAAGACTCATGGAATTTAAATGAAACCTAATAAGGGGTTGATTGGATCAATTATATCAAAATAGAACGCTTTATATATGATGCGTATGATACGCATCATATATTTTTATAAGTATTTGTTAAATAAAGTTTATATATAGATTGGCTATTCCTTAGTGACCAATTAATTAACCATTGATTTCGCAAGTCTTAAATTAACATTTGAAGTGCAACTCTATGTTATGACTATTCACAGTTCTGTTCCATGATTCATGGTTACTTATTACTTATGTTACTATGTCAGGGGCGATACAAGAATTAAGGTAACCTTATGAAAATAGCGAATACGAAATTACTAGCTGGTGCTTTTATGACCCTAACTTTAACTATGCTTAGCCCTGCCGCACTTGCAAATGATAACAATGATATACGAAAGACTGTTGTAGTTAAGTTTGCTAAAAAAGCTTACTCTGCAAATTATTACGGAAGGATAGATGGATACAAGTATGATTCCTACAAATTTTATGCTAAAAAAGGGCAAAAGTTAAAAGTGAGGTTGACTGGAGGAAATGTTGAAACTTACTTATGGGGTAATCAATTAAAAGACTCCATCAATCTTGGAGAATATTCTCCAAAGCTTGATGATAATGGTATTTATATTTTACCTGCTTCAGGTGAGTATGAAATTAGAGTATTACAACCTAGATCACAGGCAAGAAAAGATAAAAAACCTCAATACTGGATGAGTATTAACATTAAATAAAGACTTGCTAGATTCGTTTAAACTTTTATACAAGGGTTCAAAAACTATTGCCAGTTAAACGGGGCGTGATTTTTACGTATATGCGTTTATGTTAGTAAAATGATGTAGTTTACTTGTTTAATACCCCGAGGAATAATTTAATCTTGCTGTGCGTTAGTCACGTTTCTTTCTTTCAGAAGTTGATTATATCTTTCAACGTAACCGTCGTGATATTCAAACTCTTTTGATAGGAATTTGATGGGAAGAATAGGCGAAACTTGTCTTAAATAATGGTAATTCCTTATCTTTAAAATAGAGAACGCCCGATGAAATTCATTAGGCGTTTAATTTAAATAAGTGTCAGCTTATTTTATAACTAGATGTACTTGACAATCACGATTCTTTTTCTAAATTGCCTTTAAAAAATCAATCTTGCTATTTTTGACTTTTCACACCATTTTGTTCAATTTGTACTGCGGCTTGCCAGCTAGGTAGTTGGCTTAAACCTGCTACATAACGTTGGATATGGGGATAATTTTCACCTTGTCCCATATGATAAACTAAAGCATGTAGTCCAAAGCCCATCATAAAGTCAGCACCGGTTAAACGGTCTGCCACTAGAAATTCTTTATCTTTTAAATATTCATTTAAATGGCCGAATACTTTATCGAACTCAACTTGAGTATAATTTTCTAGAAATACCAACTTCGTACCCTGCTTGGTTTCAATCGCATTAAACGTTTTTAATAAAAATGGCAGCATGGCAGAGCTTTCTGAGAAATGAATCCACTGTAGATAATCGACATAGGTAGGTTCATCCATATCTGGTGCTAAATGCGGCGCAAGTTTCTGAATTAATAACTCAACGATTGCGCCTGACTCTGCAATAACTTTGCCATCCCATTCCAATACTGGAGATTTCCCTAAAGGATGGATGTTTTTTAAAGATTCAGGGGCCAAATGCGTGCTTGAGTCACGATAATAGCTTTTCAGCTCATAGGGCTGCTTGATTTCTTCAAGTAACCACAAAATGCGAAAAGAACGTGATTGATCTAAATGATGTAGTGTAATCATAATATTCCTATTTTTTTAAATTTTTACAACCACTTTGCCAAAGTTTTTGCCTTTTAACATACCATTGAAAGCATTGATCGTGTTATCTAAACCTTGCACCATATGCTCTTTATATTTGATTTTTCTGTCTTTCAACCATTCAGACATTTGCTGATTGAATTCCGGATACTGATTGCCATAATCATCAAAAATAATAAAGCCTTGCATGCGAATACGCTTTCTTAAAAGAGTGGAAATAAAGCCAGGTAAACGGTCTGGCCCTTGTGCTTGCTCGGTAGCGTTATACTGCGAAACCACACCACACACCGGTACACGTGCCGCAGAGTTAAGCAATGGCCATACCGCATCAAACACTTTACCCCCTACATTCTCATAATAAATATCAATACCGTTGGGAACTGCTTGTTGTAATTGTTCTGCAAAATTTTCATCATGATAATTGATACAAGCATCGAAGCCGAGTTCTTGTACTGCATAATGGCATTTTTCAGCCCCACCTGCGACGCCAACCACGCGACAACCTTTAAGTTTGCCAATTTGTCCAACTGTAGCACCAACAGGTCCCGTTGCAGCTGCAACGACTAAAGTTTCACCGGCTTTAGGCTGACCAATGTCCAACAACCCCATATAAGCAGTAAAGCCAGGCATCCCCAAAATACCCAATGCCCAAGATGGATGTTCGGGTTGCATACCTAAGCTTTGACATGCAGTCCCATCAGAAATTGCGTAGCCCTGCCAACCATTTCCAGAAAGAACCCACTCGCCTTCTTTGAATTTTGGGTTTTTAGAGGCCATCACTTGACTGACTGTTCCACCGACCATCACTTCGCCAATTTCAACCGGTGCTGCATATGAGGGAGCATCACTCATGCGACCACGCATATAAGGATCGAGTGACAAGTAAATGGTTTTTAACAATATCTCGCCTTGTTTAAGTTCATTGAGCTCAACTTGCTCAATACGAAAATCGCTGTGTTTTGGCTCACCCACTGGCCGTTTAGCTAAAACGATGCGTTGATTAATAACTGTTTTCACACATATAACTCCATGTTTTATTTAAAAGTATTTCTCTTCATAATCAAAAATTATGATTAAAATTTCTTTACATCCATTGTAGATGAGTTATAATAAAAAACAATACGACTGGTCTATTTTTTTTACAATAGAGTAAATAATT
This sequence comes from Acinetobacter sp. WC-323, assembly GCF_000314615.1. NCBI lineage: Bacteria > Pseudomonadati > Pseudomonadota > Gammaproteobacteria > Moraxellales > Moraxellaceae > Acinetobacter > Acinetobacter sp. WC-323. The sequence goes on along the minus strand of NZ_AMZS01000049.1, from coordinate 35,370 downwards.
AATATGAAGCCTACTCCTATTAAAAAGTCTGAAGCGAAGCGCTTACACATTCTTAACACCAGTTCAGACCTGATTTTGCATAAAGGTTTTACTGGCGTAGGATTACAGGAAATTTTACAGAGCTGTGAGATCCCCAAAGGCTCGTTTTATCATTATTTCCAATCCAAGGAAGCTTTCGGATGTGAATTGGTACAGCATTATGTGGATAATTACCAAGTCCGTTTAAATGATGTATGGCGTAGCGATAAATCCCCTTATCAAAAGCTGATTGAGTATTTTAATTTATGGATAGAAGATCCTGAAACACACTGTGGTTGGGCGAATAGCTGTTTAATTGTGAAACTTGCCGCAGAAGTTGCCGATCTATCTGAAGATATGCGTTCCATTATGTCCGCTGGCGTGGATGATGTAATCCAACGTATTGCTGGTTTAATTGATTTGGGAAAACAGGATCAGTCTATTCAAGCAAATACTGAGGCCTCGACGTTGGCACAAGTACTTTACCAAATGTGGTTAGGTGCAGCATTACTGAGTAAGTTGCAAAAAGATAAAACACCATTACATCAAGCTCTGAGAGCAACTAAATTTCTATTAAAAAGTGAAGATTGATAAAATTTAGATTAAATATCAATTACATAATTAATGACAGCAGCCCAATGATTAGTTATTAATGTGTTGCTATTAGATTAATTTACAATCCATGAGTATAGCGCACAATGAATTCTTCTCCTAAAGCCCTCATGACTCGTATTTTAGTCGGATATTTAGGCTTATATCCCACACTATTACTGGTACTCACTTTATTAAAGCCAATTACTCAGCATCAAAGTTTCCCGATGATGGTGTTGATTGAAGTCATAGTATTAGTGCCAGTAACGCAACTGATTTCTTTCCCACTGGCAGGTTGGCTCATTACACAGCTAAAAATTTTTAAGAATTTGTTTTAATAAGAATTTATGCTGGCAACAGCAATCCTAAGTCCTTATTTTGCCAACCACAAAGGTTGGCAAAATAACTCACTTAGTCAATATTAATCTGCGTAAGCTGGATAATCAATATAGCCTTTTTCCGTCCCACCATACATAGTGCTTGCATCTACTGCATTCAATGGCCAGCCATTGGCGATGCGATCGGGTAAATCTGGATTCGCAATAAATGGGCGTCCAAATGCAATTAAATCGGCCAGCCCTGCCTTTAAAATTCGAGTCCCTCTTTCTGCCGTATATCGACCTGCATAAATAATCCGACCACTGAAAGTGTCTCTGACATCTTTACGAAAATTATGAGGAAGTTCTGGTGCATGATCCCAATCAGCTTCTGCAATCGATAAATAGGCAATCCCAACTTCTTCAAGTATTTTTATGGCTTCAATATAAGTCACATGTGGATCATCTTCAACCAACCCCATATAAACACGATCTTCCTCTGTACTTTCAAATAGCGGGGCAAAACGCACTCCTAAACGATCTGCACCAACCACCTCAGCAACTGCCTGTACTACTTCACGTAAAAAACGCAAACGATTGTTTAGTGATCCACCATATTCATCTTCACGGTGGTTACTATGTGCAGAGATAAATTGATTTACCAAATAACCATTTGCACAATGAATTTCAACCCCATCAAAACCAGCAGCCAATGCATTACGCGCTGCTTGAGCATAGAGTTGCACTAATTCTTTAACTTCTGCATTGCTTAAAGCACGTGGCATTGAAGGATCAGCCAAGGCCCCTGCATTGGGCCCGGTTTCAATAAAGACTTTAACATTACTATCAGCCCTAATAGCCGAGGGCGCGACCGGTGATGCGTGATCGGGTTGCAAAGATGTATGTGAAACACGCCCAACATGCCAAAGTTGTGCAAAAATAATGCCTCCTTTAGCATGCACTGCTTCCGTCACTTTACGCCATCCAGCAATCTGTTCAGGGCTGTAAATACCGGGAGTCCAAGCATAGCCTTGACCACGTGGCTCGATTTGCGTACCTTCGGTCACCATAAATCCTGCCCCGGCACGCTGTTGATAATAGGTTGCCATCAGTTCATTTGGAATATTCCCTGGCTGAGTACTACGCGACCGCGTTAATGGTGGCAATACAATACGGTTTTGCAAAACATAAGGGCCTAAGCTTAAGTTTTGAAAAAGTTTGCTGTCTTTCATTTCATTGAATCCAAGTCATCATGGCTTAATTGATCTAAATTAAAAAAAATAACCTTCCTTCCTGTATATAGAAAAATAAAGGAAGGAAAGCTATTCACTCAGGCCCTTCACCATTAAGTGAGGGTTATTTTGCTTATTGCGCCAGTTGCTCAGAGTCAGAAGTTTATTCACTGCTAAGCACCACAACAGAGACTAGCTACTCTTTATTTCAACAATTGAAGTAATGCTGTAGCGGTTGCAGCAGAAGATGCTGGATTTTGTCCAGTAACCAGCAAGCCATCTACTTGAACATATACTTGCCAATCATCCACTTTAGAATAATGACCACCGTTTTCTTTAAGCATGTCTTCGACTAAAAATGGTACAATTTCAGTCAAACCTACAGCGGCCTCCTCAGTATTGGTGAAACCAGTCACTAATTTACCGCTAACTAAAGGCGCTCCATTACTCGCTTTCACATGTCGAAAAACACCCGGGGCATGACACACTGCTGCAACAGGTTTGCCAGACTGAATCGCCTGTTCAATCACAGAAATTGAAATCGGATCTTCTGCTAAATCCCACAATGGGCCATGCCCGCCTGGATAAAACACTGCATCATAATCAGCTACAGAAATTTCGCTAAGTTTATGCGTCTGTGCCAATGCTTGCATTGCAGTTGGATCAGCTTCAAAACGATGAGTGGTTTCAGTTTGCGCATCGGCCAAATTACTTTTCGGATCTAGTGGTGGCTGCCCACCTTGAGGCGACGCCAGCGTAACTTCAGCACCAGAGTCAATAAAGGTGTAATACGGTGCAGCAAGTTCTTCTAGCCAGAAACCTGTTTTCTTACCAGTATTGCCAAGTTGATCATGTGAGGTTAAAACGATTAAAATTTTCATGTTATTTCTCCGATATTTTTCAGGATTGAGGAGCATTGTTGCATGATCACTTGTCGTGTAACGTGACCATGACAGATACGCTTATTTAGATACTCGTCTCGAGAATTTGGCGACTGATCTCTAATGAAACAGTTTTATGTTCGCCTAGCTGTGTAAGATTGTGTGATTTAAGTTGCGTAATGATGATCTCAATATCTGTCTCCCCCAGTCCATAATCGCTAAGACGAGTCGGCAATCCAAGTTGCTCAAAGAAGGCTCGAGTACGAGCAATAGCAGTATCAATACGTTGTTCTTCATCACCTTCGACAATCTGCCAGACTCGAGCTGCATACTGTAGTAATTTTTCTCGCTTCTCTTGACGACGCACTTGTAGATTGGCCGGCAACACAATGGCCAAGGTACGAGCATGATCAATACCATGTAAAGCCGTGAGCTCATGCCCAATCAAATGAGTTGACCAATCTTGTGGTACACCAGCTCCAATTAGCCCATTCAGTGCCATGCTAGCAGCCCACATCAAATTCGCACGCGTGTCATAATCTGCTGAATCTTCCAAGATTTTCGGTCCAATCTCAATCAGAGTTTGCAATAGACCTTCGGCAAAACGATCTTGTACTTGTGCATTGACAGGGTAAGTTAAGTACTGTTCCATGACATGAACAAATGCATCGACCACGCCATTTGCTAATTGGCGCGTCGGCAAGCTAAAAGTTTTATTCGGATCCAGTACGGAAAATTGCGGAAAAACATAGGGGCTGTTAAATGACAATTTGGCTTGGGTCGATTTTCTGGTTACTACCCCACCGCTATTCATTTCTGAACCAGTTGCCGGAAGGGTGAGTACACTCGCAAAAGGCAAAGCTTGAGTAATTTTAGTACCATGGGTTTCTAAAATCTCCCATGTATCCCCTGTATAATTGACTGCTGCTGCAATAAATTTAGTACCATCAATTACCGATCCGCCACCGACAGCCATCAAGAAATCTATCTTTTGTTCTCGAATCAGCTCTACAGCTTTCATGAGGGTTTCATAACTCGGATTCGGCTCAATTCCGCCAAATTCATGAATTTCTCTTGCACCTAATGCTTCACGCACCTCAGCTAAAGTACCATTCTTACGTGCACTTTCACCACCAAACAACATTAATACTTTTGCTTCTGTAGGCACATAGTCATTGATTTTAGCTATTGTATCGCCACCAAAAATAATGCGAGTCGGATTATAAAAGTTAAAATTCAACATATTTTTATCCTAGGATGATCAGCTAATTGATTTGAAAAACCACCGTTATTCATCAAATAAACTTTAAAAAAATTGGACAACACTGCGGCTTTTGACTGCACTATGTGCTAACTATACACAAAAATAGACCAGTCGTCTATTTTTATAAAAATTATTTCAGCTTGCCGACCTTAGTGATGGTTAAACACATTCAGGCTTGTTCTATACCACTTTTATTATTGATGTATTTTCACGAGCGATTGTTGAATGGAAGGTATCAACACGCATGACTACTGACATGGTCGTGAACGCATTGGCTAAAGCAGTGAATGGCTCATACAAAATAGCAATGATTAAATATTTTAAAAGCAGATTGGCACGGTTTAGCAGATGTACAAATGCGACAGTAAATTAGATAGATTGGTTCAATATAAAGCGTGTAAATAGTTGCATTTGTTTATTTACCCTGTTTTGGATATTGACCCTTGTAAATGATGAGATTAAGCCATTAAATAAAGTAGCCCAACTTGAATAGAAAGCCTCTGACAAACATCATAGGGTTGAAGTGCTGCCTTACATTCAAAATTTCAGACAGCACCCTCATACATTTAAGCATCGGTTTAAGCTGGTAGTTTACTCGCCAAAACATCTACTTTTTCAATAGACGGTGGCTCTGAAAATAGCTCTTCGGCCTGAGCCATCAACGCAGCTGCAACCTTGCCAGATAAATGCGCTTGGCGACCCGCCTCATCAGGAAATGCATCAAAAATACCAAATGTTGTAGGTCCAAGACGTAGGCCAAACCACGCAACTGTCGCAGGTTCTTCCATTACAATAGGTAAACCGGCTTTAAGAAAAGCTTCCACTTCGTCTTCTTTACCCGGTTTAGCTTCAAGACGGACATATAAAGCTGTTTTAAGCATGACTAAAACTCCATAATTGATTAGAATTCAAACTGATTCTGACATTGCTAATGTATGCATGTCAGAAAGTTTTGTTGTATAAAAGTTAGAAAAAATTCCCATAGCTGAGCCAAAATTTAGGTTTTTATTTCGACATAATGCTATGAATTTATTCAAGTTAATATCATTAACATTTGAATCAAAAAATCAAGATATGAGATGATTAAATTCAATCTTATTTATATAAGGATCAATTGACTCTACCTTAGCTTTATAAGCTGACCTCTTCATCTGGAAATTATATTGCTCAAGAAGCATTCAAGAACAATATTGTACATCCTCATATCTATGAAAGTTATTTAGCTAGGAATTTGCTGTGAAACTCTATATGTTTCTCTATAAAGCTCGCAATGAAGTAATAGCTATGGTCATACCCTTCTCTTAGGTTAAGTGTAAGAGGATATTCTTGTTCCAAACAAATATCACTAAGAAGCTTAGGCCTTAACTGTTCTTCAAGAAAATCATCAGCTGTTCCTTGATCGACTAAAATAGGTAAATGAACTTCAGCGTTTTTGATTAATTCAATCGCATCATAGCTTTTCCATAAAGTTTCGGTTTCACCTAGGTAGTGTGTAAAAGCCTTTTTCCCCCAAGGTACTTGGCTAGGTGCAACAATTGGTGCAAAAGCAGAAATACTTTTATACAGCTCAGGATTTTTTAATCCAATTACTAATGCACCATGACCACCCATGCTATGACCCATAATACTTTGGACTTGATTGGTCGGAAAATTCAGGTCAATCAGATTTCTGAGCTCTTCCACAATATAATCATACATTTTGAAATGCTGCGACCAGGGTGCTTGTGTTGCATTCACATAGAATCCTGCGCCTTGGCCTAAATCATAATCTGCATGATCTGGTACATCCTCTCCACGTGGGCTGGTATCTGGTGCAACAATAATGACTTTATGTTCAGCCGCATACTTTTGTGCTCCGGCTTTAGTAATAAAGTTCTGTTCGTTGCAAGTCAATCCTGATAACCAATATAACACTGGCAACCGCTCATCTTTGTCATGAGGTGGCAGATATATTGAGAATTTCATTGAACAGTTTAATGCTATTGACTGATGGCGATACACTTCTTGCGATCCACCAAAAGAAGCATGCTTCTCAATTATTTCCATAATCAATTACCTATGTTGAGCAAGACTTCATGAGAAATCAAGTAAACAAAGAGTCTTACATTCTCCACAGAGAATAGTGATAAAGATTTAAAATGTAGGCAGGTTTATTGAACCTATACACGATGCCTACACAGATAGATCTGTTTTACAGATGATGTGCCGTTTTAGAGGATTCCATGCATGTCATTCATGATGCACATGCATGGAAAAGTATAAGGTCTGACGCAATTATTCGTAATGAATTACAGTACGAATTGACTTACCTTCATGCATTAGATCAAAGGCTTCATTGATCTGATCCAAGCCCATCGTATGTGTCACAAATGGTTCTAATTGAATTTTACCTTTCATGGCATCTTCAACCATTCCTGGAAGTTGCGTACGACCTTTTACACCACCAAAGGCAGAACCTAGCCATTTACGACCAGTAACCAGTTGGAATGGACGGGTAGAGATTTCCTGACCTGCGCCAGCTACACCAATAATTACGGATTGTCCCCAGCCACGGTGTGCACTTTCAAGGGCTGCACGCATCACATTCACGTTACCAATACATTCAAATGAATGATCTACACCCCAGCCAGTCATTTCGACAATTACTTGCTGGATTGGTTTATCGTAATCTTTAGGGTTCAAGAAGTCCGTTGCACCAAACTCTTTTGCCAGCGCAAATTTATCTGGATTCATGTCAACCACAATAATACGCCCTGCTTTAGCTTGACGTGCGGCTTGTACGACTGCCAAACCAATACCACCTAAACCAAAGACCGCAACACTATCACCTTCTTGTACTTTAGCCGTGTTATGTACTGCACCGATACCCGTTGTTACCCCACAACCCAGTAAGCAGACATGTTCGTGATTGGCTTCAGGATTGATTTTAGCCAATGATACTTCTGCCACTACAGTGTATTCACTGAACGTTGAGCAGCCCATATAGTGGTAAATCGGTTGACCGTTGTAGGAAAAACGAGTGGTACCATCTGGCATTACGCCTCTACCTTGAGTTTCGCGAACGGAAATACACAAGTTCGATTTTCCAGATTTACAGAATACGCACTCGCCACATTCAGCAGTGTAAAGTGGAATTACATGATCACCTGGTTTGACGCTAGTCACGCCTTCACCAACCTCAACTACAACACCAGCACCTTCATGCCCGAGAATAGCGGGAAAAACACCTTCAGGATCATCGCCAGATAAAGTAAATGCGTCTGTATGACACACACCGGTATGGGAGATCTTGATTAATACTTCACCTTTCTTCGGTGGTGCAACATCAACTTCAACAATTTGAAGAGGTTGACCAGGACCAAACGCAACAGCAGCACGTGACTTCATGGAATAATTCCTTATACAGATCTATTTTAAATATGATTTTAAAATCTTGGCGATTTCAGCCAATTCTTCTTTTCGTTGTTGTTCTGTGGTTTCACCTGATACTAAAGTGTCCTTTAAATGAACCTCCAACATTTCATTCATTAAACCATTAATAGCACCGCGCACAGAGCATATTTGTTGCAGAATTGCACCACATTCCACATTGTCTTCTAACGCTTTTTCAATCGCTTGCGTCTGACCTTTGATCTTTCTGACGCGTAGAAGAATCTTTTTTTTGTCTTCAACCTGATTAGGCATCAGACCTCCTTATTTGCTAGTGTTAATACTATAGTACCCTATAGTATAAAAAAGAACAATATTTTTTTATAAATCGAAAAGGCTTTGTACGAGATGACCAAAAACGGGCAGTTGGCTTGGTGAACCGTAATTTTAGTGCTGATCATCCTGACCCTTGCGAAGCAGTGCTTTTTGTATGTCAGGTCGCAGACTTCAGCTATATTCAAACAAATTCAGGCTAGGTCTATACCGCCCTTATTATTGATGTGTTCTCACGCGCAATTGTTGGATGGAAAGTATCAACACGGATGAATAGAGATATGGTGCTTGATGCACTGGAGCAAGTATTACGTGACCGATGTATGCCAAAGAATGTAATTCATGATTTAAATAGAGGTGTGCAATATCTTTCTATTCGTTTTCCTGTTAGAGGCAGCAAATTTAGGAGCATCAGTCGGTACAACTGGTGATTCCTATGATAATGCTTTGGCTGAAACGGTGAATGGCTTATACAAAACTGAGGTGATTGACTATTGAAAAGCAGATGTACAACTTGCGATATTAAATTGGGTAGATTGGTTCAATAAAAAGCGTGTACACAGTGCATTGGTTATGTATCGCCTTTTGATTTTGAAACAAAGTATTATGATAAAATTAACCCGTTAGTTCAGGTGGCCCAACTTAAATAAAAAGTCTCCTACAAACCCAGTACGGTTCACTCTGCTATCAAAGGCTTTATGCAACAAAGCCTCATGGAAATAAAGACAAAAGTGACTTTTAAATCTGAAAAAATCAAAATTGTGGTCTCAAAATTGCTTTATAAAAATATTGAAAAAAGTGAAGAACATTAAATTTATGTTACAAAACTCTAAGCGTATTGGTTTTTTATTACTCGATAACTTTTCAATGATTGCTTTCTCAAACATGGTTGAAGTCTTGCGTATGGCTAATTATGTTACAGAAGACAATTTATACCAATGGAATGTAACGGGTTTAGATGGTCATCATAGCTGCGCAAGCAATGGTCTTCAAATACAACATACCTGTGTTTGGTCACATTTACTGAACATGGATATAGTTTTTATTTGTGGTGGTTTTCAACTTTATAAAAATATGACAGTACGCTTAAAGAATTTTTTATATAGGTTGGATCAACAAAAAATTGCTTTAGGTGGTTTATGTACAGGCGCTTATGTATTAGCGAAAGCCAATCTACTAAATGGCTTTCGTGCTAGCCTTCATTGGGAAAATACCTTAGCGGCACAAGAAGAGTTTCCATTAGTACAGTTTACCCCACATATTTTTACCATTGATGCGAACCGTTTTACCTGTTCTGGTGGGCTTGCAGCGATTGATTTAGGCTTGGCACTTGTTGAAATACACTATCCAAATATTGCTAAAAGAATCTGTGAGCAATTTATTGTTCATCAAGTGCGTGAGAGCAATGAAATTCAACATCAACCTATTGCTGAACATAAGAAAAAACTTGATTTTCAGATTCAAGAAGTATTGCGCTTAATGGAAAATAATATTAATGAGCCTTTAACTATTGCTGAAATTGCACAGCATGTAAAAATTCAACCGCGTACTTTAGAGCGCTTGTTTAAAATGAATCTACAATTGGCTCCAAAAGAATATTATTTAAAACTAAGACTCACCTATGCACAGAATCTACTTAAACAGTCTACGTTAAACATTTCAAATATTGCTTTGGCATGTGGTTTTTGTAATGTATCTAGTTTTACTAAAGCCTATAAAGCTTTTTTTAACTATTCCCCCAAATTTGAACGTAACATTCTGGATTTTGCTCATTAGTGTTTTTTAGTCTTGTCGGTTTTTGACAACTTTTTGACGCTTTTAGCAAAAATCCCTATTCATATTCTGCATAAGCTTAGCTCATTGATTACATTACATTGATCTAGGAAAATATATGAATACTTTAGTAAATAATTTTGTTGCTTCACAACTACCATCATTATTAACCATTGAAAATGGTGAAAAAGTTTCTGCAACATTTTCATTATCTGAGTATCAAAATAGACAGAGCAAGTTACGCCAACTAATGGAAGAGCTAGAAATTGATCATATTCTATTTAGTTCAATCCATAACATTAACTATTATGCAGACTTTATTTATTGTTCATTTGGGCGCTTCTACGGTCTGGTGGTTAGCCCAGAAAAAGTGGTGACAATTTCAGCAAATATTGATGCTGGGCAACCTTGGCGTCGTACGATTGGCGACTATAACGTAGTTTATACTGACTGGCAGCGTGATAACTATTTTAAAGCGGTTACACAAGAAATTCCAAATAAAGGCCGTGTAGGAATTGAGTTTGATCATTTACCTTTAGAACGTTTAAACAAGTTAAAAGCAGTTTTACCGAATGTGCAGTTTGTGGATATTAGTGCCGCATGCATGAAGCTACGCATGATTAAATCTGCTGAAGAAATTGCACATATCACCCAAGGTGCTGCAGTATGTGATATTGGTGGTTTTGCAGTGACTGCAGCAATTCGTGAAGGTGTGCCAGAGCATGAAGTGGCTTTAGCCTCTACTCAATCCATGGTACGTGAAATTGCCAAACGTTTTCCAAACTCTGAACTCATGGATACGTGGACTTGGTTTCAATCAGGCATTAATACGGATGGTGCACATAATCCTGTTACAACCCGCCAAGTCCGAAAAGGTGATATTTTAAGTTTAAACTGCTTTTCTATGATTGCTGGCTATTATACAGCTTTAGAGCGTACACAGTTCTTTGATCACTGTGATGATGCTTCATTACGAATTTGGGAGGCGAATGTCAAGGTGCATGAAGCTGGCTTAAAACTCATTCGCCCAGGTGCACGTTGCAGTGATATTGCTAAAGAGTTAAATGAAATTTTCTATGAAGAAGGTTTATTGCAGTACCGCACATTTGGTTATGGACATTCCTTTGGTGTGTTATCACATTATTACGGTCGTGAAGCCGGTTTAGAATTACGTGAAGATATTGATACGGTGATAGAACCAGGCATGGTGATTTCAATGGAACCTATGATTATGATTCCGCAAGGAATGGCTGGGGCTGGTGGTTACCGTGAACATGATATCTTGGTCGTTACAGAATCAGGAAATGAAAATATTACCAAATTCCCATATGGTCCAGAACATAACATTATCAAATAAAAGATTTTAAATAGGCACTCTGAAAATGAGTGCCTATTTAATTAGGAGTAAATAGAATGAAAAACAATCATCAAATAGAGCAAAAAAATACTCTAAGACGTGTTGCTAGCGCCAGCTTTATTGGTAATTTTGTGGAGTGGTTTGATTATGCTGCATATGGTTTTTTGGCAACAGTTATTGCAGTGGTTTTTTTCCCGAAAAGTGACCCTTTAACCGCATTAATGGCTACATATGCGATCTTTGCAATTTCATTTATTTTTCGTCCATTAGGCGGTATTTTTTGGGGGCATGTTGGGGATAAATTTGGTCGAAAAAATGCACTATCGTGGTCGATTATATTAATGACACTGGCTACGGTATGTATTGCACTGTTACCAAGTTATCAAAGTATCGGTATTTTTGCACCGATTATGTTATTAATATTCCGGATGATCCAAGGCTTCTCCGCTTCAGGTGAATATGCTGGTGCAGCAAATTTTCTTGCAGAATACGCCCCTAAGGGAAAAAGAGGACTTTATACCAGTTTAGTTCCTGCAAGTACTGCAACGGGTTTACTACTCGGCTCTTTAATGGCAGCGGCGATGTTCGCTTTCATGTCAGAGGCGTTTTTACACGAATATGGTTGGAGAATTCCATTTTTATTGGCAGCACCATTAGGTTTAATCGGGTATTATATCCGTGTAAAGTTAGAAGAAACCCCAGAGTTTTTAGAACATCAAAAAAATAGCAACAAAGAAAATTTTCCAATCAAAGCCTTATTTACTCAGTATCAACCAGCACTTTTTAAAGCATTTGCAGTTGCATCTTTAAATGCCACCGCCTTCTATCTTATTTTTAGTTATATGCCAAATTATTTAGCTACAGAGTTAGGTGTAAATAAATCCCAAGCCTTTATATCAGGGTCAATTTCATTGCTATTTTATATTGCTGTAGTTTTTGTGATGGGCAAATATTCAGATCGAATTGGACGTAAGAAAATGTTGCTTTGGGCAGGTCTAAGCTTTATAGCACTGACTGTACCCTTGTTCTACTTACTTTCAACTGCCAGTTTTATTGAAATGGTGATCATTCAGCTCATGTTCTGCACATTATTAGCAATGAACGATGGGAGCTTACCTGCATATTTAACAGAACAATTCCCTATACAAGTGCGCTATACCGGTTTTGCCTTTAGTTTTAATACTGCTAATGCACTGTTAGGTGGAACAGTTCCTTTCGTTGCAACTTGGTTAATTCAACAAACAGCTAATACCTTAGCACCTAGTATCTTATTAGTTATAGTTGCAATTTTTGCAAGTATGGCTTTATTAGAGAGGAAATCACATCATTTAATCAATGCTAAGGCTTAAAAGGAATAGGTTATGCTTTTAAATGCTCTCCCTACATTCAATAGAAATATATCGACTTTAATTGGTCTTACAGCTGTCATATTTTGGAGTACAAATGTAGGCTTAATGCGTAGTGTCAGTGAGAGCTTTGGAGCTGTAGCTGGTGCTGCTCTAATTTACAGTGTCGCATCCATGATTTTAGTTTTCATGGTTGGTATGCCTAAGTTTTCTACCATCCCAAAATCCTATTTATGGTGGGGAAGCCTTTTATTTGTTGCTTATGAATTATGTTTTGCCCTTTCTATTGGCTATGCGCAAAACAGTAGACAAGCAATCGAAGTCGGCATGATTAATTATCTATGGCCAACATTTACTCTACTATTCGCAATTATTTTTAACAACGTTAAGGCCAATATTTTAATTATTCCTGGCTGCATATTCGCTTTAGTTGGAATTTGTTGGGTATTAGGAGGAGATACTGGATTTGATTTTTTTCAGATATTTACTAATTTAAAAGCTAATCCTCTTAGTTATGGTTTAGCTTTTGCTGCTGCTATTTTGTGGGCTGCATATTGTTCTGTGACAGTAAAAACATCTCAGGGTAAAAATCTAGTCACTATATTTTTTGCCTTGACTGGAGTTGTACTATGGATCAAATACCTTCTCATGAGTGGGTCAGCTCTTAATTTTACTTATGACAATACAGTCACTCTGATTATGGCAGCTGGTGCTTTAGGTTTGGGATATGGTGCTTGGAATATTGGAATTATTTCAGGGAACATGACGTTAATGGCTGGAGCTTCTTATTTTATTCCCGTGCTATCAGCTTTGTTTGCGGCATTAATTCTAAGTACGTCCTTATCTTTTATCTTTTGGCAAGGTGTTGCAATGGTGACAGCAGGAGCAGTTTTGTGTTGGTTAGCGACTCGAAAGAAACAAATTATTTAGAGTTATACTAAAATTAACATACTAGACTTTAAGCGAAGTCAAGATATTGAAACTGTTTATCTATTAGGGCGTGTCCTCATTTGAAAAATTGATTTTAAAGATTTAAAAGAATGATTTAACCTCTTTTTATTTGTATATTTCTCAATGGCACGAACTCTACTCACCGATGATATTTGACAACAAATCCAGTCTACGATGCAATTTCATGGTTGTTATTGTTCAAAGAACGGTAGAAATATCATGGAAGCCATCTTATGGAAATTATGTACAGATGCAACATGGCGTGATATTCCTGAAGAATTTTGTCCTTGGAAAACAGCATATAACCGCTTTAATCGTTGGGCGAGTAAGGGCTTGTGGGGTAAATTTTTTTAAACTACGAGGCGTATTGGATCAAGAATGAGTATTCATTGAGGGAAGCTACATATGCGCGCATCAGCATGCAAGTGGAGCTCGGCACGGTTTCAAGCGAGCAATTGGACGGTCTAGAGGTGAAAGAACCACAAAAATTCATCTTGCAACCGACGCGAATGGATTGCCGATTGATTTTAAAATCACTAGAGGTGAACTCCATGACAGCCAAGTTGCGGAGTAGTTGATTGGTGAGGCAGATTATCTGATTGCAGATAAAGGTTATGATTCGGAAAAAATTAGGACGTTGCCAAGAAAGCAAAATATTGTGCCGATCATCCCAATGAAATCAAATAGTAAGAGAGAAAATAAAGAATTTGATCGGTATTAATATCGTTTAAGTCATCTAGTTGAAAATGCCTTTGCGAGATTAAAACATTTCCGAGCGATAGCGACCCGATTTGATAAGCTTGCACGAAATTATCAGTCTATGATTTACATTGCTTGCATGTTAATTTGGTGCAAAGCCAAATGAGGACATGCCCTAGACATCAGACCTCCTTATTTTTTAGTTTTTATACTATAGTGCCCCATAGTATAAAAAGCAATACTTTTTATAAATCGAAAAATCAAAAAGGTCTTTAGCGAAAATTTTCTGTCTCTATTTTTAATTTTTTTAAATAAACATAGTAGAGCTTATACAAAAGTCACAAAAAAATGGGAGCTTTAGCTCCCATTTTTTTATTTTGGCTCATGTTCTTTGTAATGCTGTGACCTTTTAGAATTATGTTTCCAACTTTTAGCCACTTTGTAGATATTTTGAACGTATCACACCTTAAAAATACTACCGATAGTTTAGATTAAAAATGCCTTTACAGACTGTACTAGATTATTTTTAGTGAGCGGATGATATTTATTATTCATTATTTAGGAATTATTAAATCCTATAAATATCATTTATTGGATTATTTTACTTTGGTACTGTGCATATCAACCCCCAGTTATGAATAAGGAACAACTATGAATAAGATGATGAGTGCTCTTATCCTAGAAAATTTTGGTGATCATGAATTTACACGTGTAGAACTCCCTATACCTCAACCAGAGGCTGGGCAAGTTCTAGTACGTATTCATGCTAGTGGTGTAAACCCTATTGATTATAAAATTCGTCTTGGTGAAGCACCATATGCTATGCCAGAGCTTCCTGCCGTGTTGGGAACAGATATGGCTGGGGTTGTAACTGCTATTGGTGAAGGTGTCACTCACTTCAACGTCGGAGATGAAGTTTACGGTCTGATTGGTGGCGTTCGTAATCTTCAAGGATCTTTAGCAGAATATATTGTAGCAGATGCTGATCTGATCGCATTAAAGCCACGGAATATCTCTATGCGCGAGGCAGCAGTACTACCATTGACGTTCCTCACCGCTTGGGAAGGTTTAGTGGATAATGCTAAGGTTCAACCAGGGCAAACTGTACTGGTTCAGGGTGGTGCTGGTGGCGTTGGTTATATGGTTGTTCAGCTTGCAAAAGCACTTGATGCAAATGTTTGGGCGACTGGTCGTACAGCTGATCAATCGCTGATTTCAGAACTCGGTGCAACACCTCTCGATTACACAACAGCATCTTCCGATGACATTATTGCTGCAAGCCCTGAGGGTCAAGGCTTTAACATTGTTTACGACACTGTGGGTGGTCCAGTACTCGAAGCCTCACTTTCCATGACAACTCACTATGGCCACATTACCAGCTGTGCTGCATTTGGTAATCATAATTTAGCGAGTTCATCTCTACGATGTGCCACACTGTCTGGCGTATTCGTCCTATTGCCGATGTTAACAGGCAATCGCCGTTCTCATCATGGTGATGTCCTTAAGATCGCTACCCGTCTCGTTGAGGAAGGTAAACTGTGTCCTATTGTTGATCCTCGTCATTTTACTCTAGACCAAGCGATTGAGGCTCATGATGCTGTTCAAGATCGCTCTGCCAATATTAAGGTCGTTATTGATGTCATTTAACGCACTTCAGGCCAAGACTTGGCGCTTCAATTGTATTGGAGATACAGATGTTCTGACATTAGAAACACTTCCTGTTGCTTTACCAGCCGCAGGAGAAGTTCTAATACAGATGAAAACGATCGGACTCAACCGGGCTGATGTAATGTTTCGGCGTGGTACTTATATTCAAAAGGCAGTATTCCCTTCTCGTCTGGGATATGAGGGAGCAGGCATAGTTCTTGCGATAGGTGAAGGTGTACGCCAATTTTCTCCAGGAGATGCAGTATCGATTCTTCCGACTGACAATCTAGCCAAATATGGGACATATACGGACAAGCTTCTGATTCCAGAAACTTTTTTAGTTCACAAACCTGATAGTTTAAGCTGGGAAGAAGCTTCTTCAATCTGGATGCAGTATTTGACGGCTTGGGGTGGTGTAATCCATGCTGGTGGAGTTTCGAAAGGAAAAACGATCTTGATCACAGCAGCTTCAAGTAGCGTAGGACTAGCTGCGATACAGATAGCTGAAGCAGCGGATGCTAAGGTCATTGCAAGTACACAGACGATAGAGAAAAAGCAACGTTTACTGGATCTCGGTGTTAAAAATGTTATAGCCCGTGAAGATGAACCAGATTTGTATGAGGCGCTTGTTTTACGTTTAGGTGGAGAACATCTTGATGTCGCCTTCGATGCTGTGGGAGGGCCACATATTGAACAGATTGCAAAAGCGATGTCTGTGGGAGGAACTATGGTTATGCATGGTGCACTTAGCCCGGAGATCACACCATTTCCCCTTAAAGTTGCATTACGCAAAAGCTTAACCATGCGAGGTTTTTTATTCCTTGAGGTTCTCCATGACCCTGTTCTAAGGGAGCAAGCCAGACGATTTATTCTTAGCAGTATAGGTGCAGGATATCTTCGTCCAGTGATCGACTGTTGCTTTAACTTTGAGGACATGCATGACGCTCAGCGCTATCTTGAATCAAATCAGCAAATAGGAAAAATTGTAGTTACTCTAAATACATGATGGTCTTATCTGATTTCTACTTTCTAAAAAAAAGGTTAGTTACATCTGATTCAAGTTTCTATATGGCCCAGCACTTCCGCTAAGTAATCAAACAATGCTCGGATTCGCAAAGGTGTCGGGCCCCGCTGTGGACGATATAAATACAGGCGCCAAACGGGAGAGTTTTCCTCATGAAGTATCTGAATGAGCTTACCACTCCTAAGCCACGGCAAAACTAGAAATCCAGGCATGTGTCCGAATCCGACTCCAGCGAGAATAGCTTGAAATTCAGCTTCTAGATCATCTGTAATAAAACGGGGCTTTGATGGCGTAAAGCTTCGACTTTCGGTGAATGTCCATGGCCAGTAACGCCCTGTTTTATGATCGACTAGTGCTGTTAGAGGGTATTTATCAAGATCAATAATTTTTTTGGGCATTCCAACCTTATCAATTAACTCTGGCGTACCCACAGAATAAAAGTTCACTTTAGCCAATTCCTTTGCCACATATCGATTGTCCGGCAAAAATCCAAATCTGATCCCGATATCTATCCGCTCATCGATCACATCCGAGTGTGAATCTGTTAGCACACAATCAACGACAATATCTGGATAACGTGTGGCAAATTCTGCTAGTGCAGGTATTACCAATTTACGCCCTAACACAGACGACACAGTAAGACGGACAGTCCCACGCATTTCATCTCGTTTTTCCTTGGTGTCTTTTACAAGCAAAGCATCGATTGATCCCACCGCAAAACGTGCTTGCTTTGCCAGACGCTCACCATCAGCGGTAATTTTAATTTGTCGAGTACTCCTGTAGAACAGAATCTCTCCGCGCTGCTCTTCTAGCTCTTTTATTGCCCGTGTCACTACCTGTGGGGAAATACCTAGCTGAGTTGCTGCCTCCTTAAAATTTCGAGACTCTGCTGCGACACAAAAGATACGCATCATTTCCAATTTGTTCTGCATGTCCAATCCTGTGTTATGGTAATTATTCCGTAAATAGGAATTCTGAAAGATAATATTATTCATTTATTATACCTGACAAGGCTGTAATACTTAACCCATCAAATATGATTGACAGATAGGTTGAAGGTTACTTATATGAATAATATAGAAAATAAAGTTATTGTTATCACTGGTGCAAGTAGTGGTTTAGGTGAAGCTACTGCTCGCTTACTTGCTAAAAAAGGTGCAAAGGTTGTACTTGGTGCTAGACGTACTGAAAAATTACAGGCTATTGTTCACGACATTCGTGCTGAAGGTGGTCAAGCTGAATTTATTGGTATGGATATAACCAAACCACATGAAGTACAAGCACTTATTGAAAAGGCATTAAGCGCATTTGGTCAAATCGATGTATTGGTAAACAATGCTGGATTAATGTCTATTGCACCATTAAGTGAGCTAAAAGTTGATGAATGGGATCGTATGATCGACATTAATATTAAAGGTGTTCTTTATGGTATAGCAGCTACACTGCCTGTTTTCCAAAAACAAAACTTTGGACACTTTATTAATCTCGCATCTGTTGCAGGGTTAAAAGTATTTAGTCCAGGAGGTACTGTTTATAGCGGTACTAAGTTTGCTGTAAGAGCCATCTCTGAAGGCCTTCGTCATGAAGTTGGGGGAACAATTAGAACGACTACTATTGAGCCTGGTGCAATTGAGTCAGAACTAAAATTTGGTTCTTCTCATAAAGAAAGTTCAGAGTTTGTTACTGATTTCTACAAACAAGCCATACCAGCTGACTCAGTCGCTCGAGCAATTGCTTATGCAATTGAACAGCCTGCGGATGTAGATATTAATGAAATTGTTTTGCGCCCAACGAGCCAAGAGTTTTAATTATTGAATAACATAAAATGGGAGTACTTCGCTCCCATTTTTACTATATTTTTTTAAAGTTGAGGACAAATCTATGAAAGCCGTATCGTATGTTATAAATAACCATGATGATTTTAAAAATTCATTGGTAGATATTGAAAAAGCGAAGCCTACGCTTAAGGAACGTGATGTACTGGTAAAAGTTCAGGCAATCTCTGTGAATCCAGTTGATACTAAAGTGAGAAAAAATTCGTCTGAAGCAAATAATCGTATTTTAGGTTGGGATGCCGTTGGGGAAATTATCGAAGTTGGCTCAAAAGTTACCTCGTTTAAAGTAGGAGATTCTGTTTGGTATGCTGGCAATTTAACCCGAGATGGTAGTAATGCTGAGTTTCAAGCAGTCGATGAACGAATTATCAGTCTTAAACCAATTACAGTATCTAATGCAGAAGCAGCAGCATTGCCATTAACTGCAATAACGGCATGGGAAATGCTGTTTGATCGGTTTCAAATTTCAGAAACAGAAGTTGGCAGTATTTTAATTATTGGTGGTGCAGGCGGTGTAGGTTCAATTGCTATCCAACTCCTAAAAGCAAAAACAAATCTGAGCGTTATAGCAACAGCTTCACGTGAAGAAACGAAATCTTGGGTGGAATCACTTGGTGCCGACCATGTCATTGATCATAGCAAAGATTTAAATGTACAAATCGAGACACTAGGCATTGAAAAACCAAAATATGTATTCTCTACAAATCATACAGAAACGTATATCAAGCAAATAGTTTCTCTGATTGCACCACAAGCCAAGCTTGGATTGATCGATGATCCACAAGCATTTGATATTATGCCGTTTAAGACTAAATCTATTTCTATCCATTGGGAGTTGATGTTCACCCGTTCAATGTATGAAACCGATGATATTGAAAAGCAAGGTAATCTATTGCAACAGGTTGCCCAATTAGTTGACCAGCAAAAAATTAGAAGTACCCTCAACCAAAATCTAGGAAAAATTAACGCTGCAAACTTGGAGAAGGCGCATAAGTTGCTTGAATCAGGCAAGTCAAAAGGCAAAATTGTACTAGAAAACTTCTAAAACAAATTCAAGGTGAAATAATGACTATTTCAATAATTGCGAACTTTAAGGCAAAATCAGATCAAAAAGAGACGTTAGAAGCGCTTTTAAAAAGTGTAATAGAGCTTACGCTTCAAGAAGAAGGATGCTTGAAATATGAGCTTTATATTAGCGAAAATGACTCGAGTAGATATTTCTTCTTAGAAGAATGGCGTAGCAGGGAGGATTTAGATATCCATATAGCCTCTGATTATATTCAAAGTTTATTTGGTAATATCCAATCGCTAATTGAATCAAGTGATATTATAGAAATCAAAAAAATATAGCTGTATTCGGACATTATGATGAAGTATTCTTCAAATTAACATAGAGACTTAGAAAGCTAACATAAAAATTGTAGCTATAAGCTCCTGTTTTTTAATATTTTTTTAATTTTTTAGTAGTAACCTAGGCTTCAACAAATTATGCCCCTAAGGGGAGCCACCAATACCCTGCATTTTGACAACAATGTCATCGTTTAGAGGCAGGAAATTTACGAGCATCAGTCGGTACGACTGGTGATTCATATGATATTGCTTTGGCTGAAACGGTGAATGGCTTATACAAAACAGAGGTGATTGAATATTTAAAAGCAGATTGGCAAGGTTTAGAAGATGTACAACTTGCGACACTAAACTGGGTAATCGAGAATAAGCGAATTCCTATTCCTGAACACGTAGAGCCTTAACCGGAAAAAAGAGGCTTTGGGAGCCGATTCTTTAAGCCGTATGGCTGATCTGATTGTTCACCTTGGCTTATTAAAACCGTGGAACATTGATCAAATAGTAAGCGTGGAACATAAAAAATCATTAAAAAAGCCCATTCGAGGGTAAATGAGCTTTTTAATAGTATATAAAAAATTGATTTTTAAAGGAATAAAAATAGCATTTCGTATAAGAGTTTTTATGTTAAATAGGACTAAAAATATACTCTAATTTTAGAGTTCTCTTTTAGGTATGATGTAAAAACATACAAGCCTAAGAGTTTAATTTAAAGGTTAAGAATTGAATAAATTAGTAAATATTTTTATGGCTTTAGGAGTTTGCCTTTCAATGGAAACATTTGCAGAACCTGTTTTTTCTAATGATTTATTAGCGAAAGCAGAAAGTGGAGATACTTCTGCCCAGTTAGAATTAGCTGAGATTTATCTATATGGTCATGGTGTTGATTCAGATGAAAATCAAGCTGAAATTTGGGCTATTAAATCAGCTGAAAATGGAAATGTAGCAGCAATGTTTTGGTTAGCTGATGGATATGTTACCTATGCTAGATTAATAGAGGATGATGACAAAAACGATTCTTTAGAACATTTCCAAAAAGCTTTTAAGTGGTTTCAGAAAGCTTCAGAAAATGGTCATTCTGAATCAATGGTTGAGTTAGCTGACCTATATACTCGCGCAGATAGCGGAATAGAAGTTAATATTAAGAAAGCTTTAGAACTTCGTGAAAAGGCTGCAAAGTTAGGTAATAAGAAAGCAATGCGAAGTCTTTCCGTTATGTATCGTGATGGTATAGGCATTCCTAAAAATACTGATTTAGCTCAAAGTTGGTGGGATAAGTCTGAAAATTAGTCTTAAGACTTCCTAAAATTAACATAATGGCGGTTACACGAAGCAAAAAACGTAGGAAATTGGCTCAGGCTTTGTATAACTCGTATTATGTTAATTTTAGTAAAAGTTAAGGATTTTTAAGAGTTTAATAAATGAATAGTGTTCATGAAATTATAGCAAAAATACATAATGAATGGGAGATTGAACCTAAGAAAGCTATTCAGAGAGGTATGGAATGTCCCTTTCCTTTGCAGTGTTCATTAAACCTAAAAAGCAAAATTTACTCACAAATACCCCAAGTACTTTTACCAAAAGTATTAGAGGATTTTTATACAGTATCTAATGGTGCAGATCTATTTAAAGATCAAGAATACGGACAATGGGGCTTAAAATTATATTCTATTGAGGAAGTAATTTTTGCTTCAAAAATTTATAAAATTAATCGTAATAATGACGCTCTTCAAAGTGACTTAATTATTGGAGAATTCTATGGAGATTCAGACTTATTGTTAGTTCGATGTGATCCTAATAGTGATGATTACGGCTCTATTTTTGTTGTCTTACCTATAGATCAAAGACAAGATTGGTACATTGTTGCTAATACTTTTCAAGAATTCATTAGTAAATTTTATGAAACTCAGGGTGATAAATTCTGGGAACCTTAAAATTATATGGCGGACATAAGCTCTATTTAACTTATGTTCACCTAAAATTTATTTAATTATCATAAAAATAGTATCATTTTTTGAATTTCATATAACGCGTATTATGTTAATTTTAGAAAATCTATACAGTTCCTATTAATAAAATTTAGATATTTCTAATGGATAAAAACAGTATAATAATTAAAAGAAATTTAAAGAGTGCAATATATGTTTGGTATTTTTTCTTCTAAAAAGCAAAACTCCTTAAAAAACCCTGTTTACTTAGAAAAATTCATAAATAATGCCTACTTAGAATTAAGTAATAGTATTAAATCACCCAATGAGCTTTATCTTTTTTTAATTGAGGAACTTTGTGGAGCATCACAAGGGAACAATGATGGAAAACAACTAGTAGATTTTTCACAATTTCATGAAATTGAATATAGGAATGCATTAAATAAAGAATCTGCAATGGACTTACCTAATAGCCCACTATCAATATTAAATAATAGTGTCAGCCCCCAGTTGATTAAGGAGTTAGGAATAGATGAGGCTGTAAAAATAAGATGTACGCTTATAAAAAGGTTAATAGAGGCAAATCAAAACACATTAAATAGTAGCCGTTTAACTTTTGCAAAAAGCTACATTCAGGTTGGAAGTTCTTATCTTCCAGAAGGTGAAATTCAAGCATGGTTTGATGTCATTAACTCAATACAAGGAGCTAGTAAAAAAACTATCCTAGAACCCGATGATTTAACAAAAATTATTACTCCTTCAAACCATACAGCACAAGGAAAGTACTATGACATGTTCAAAGACCTTGAGGATTATTTAAGTAGCTTATATGAACAGCCATCACATAGTACTTTTATGCCCTTACTTTACGCTCTTCGTATCGCTTATGCTGGCATGTATTCTCAAGGAATATGTTCAAAAGCTGACTTTGATGCTGTTGATCAAGGCTTTTTTAATAGAGTCATTCTAATCGGCCAATCTATTTCTAGAGAAGAGCAAGTCTCTTTTCAAGAATCATCATTAGATAAAGCACTAGAGTGGATCAATAAATATTATATTGTTATAGACAGACAGACTTCTTCACATTTAGTGAATACAGCTAAATCAGGCTTGTAAGATAGTAGTCTATAATTTACATAAGCGCTTATATTTAAGATAAAGTTTTTACTATTTCCTAGCTATAAAAACTAAAATCCATACCTCGATCTTGCTTAGATCGAGGTTTGCTCAGCTACTTTTACTGTTCTATATCGTTTTTTAGTAAAAATATCTAAAATTTCATCATTTAACATAATGGCTGTTATAAAAACTAGCTATGTAATGCAATTCGCATTACAATATCCCCATACATTCAATAAATGGGAAAAAAATAATGGCTACTGTTAACTTCAGGGTTGATGAAGCCCTTAAAGAAAAATCTTATTCAGTTCTTAGAGAACAAGGTATTGCACCTACTGAGTTTTTTACAAATGTCCTTGAATACATTGCAGCGACTGGGAAACTCCCTGTACAAAAAGCTTTACTCTCAGAAGAGGATACCGAGCTATTAGCGATTGTTCGTAAACGTATGAATGATCCTAAAGAAATGTTCGAGGAAATTACTTTAGATGACTTATAAGCTTTTACGTAATAAGGACTTCACAGCTGAATGGGAAAAGCTTCCTAGTGCTATAAGAGATCAATTTAAGAAGAAACTCGCCAAGGTCATAGAGCAGCCACATATTCCCAAGAATATGCTTAGAGGTGATCTCACGGGATGTTATAAAATTAAATTACTAAAGACTGGAGTTCGACTGGTCTATCAAGTCAAAGATGATCAGGTAGTTATCTTGCTCATCACCGTTGGGAAACGAGCTGACAGCATAGTTTATGACGAAGCAAAAAAACGCATTAAAGACTAAAAATGGGAGCTTCAAGCTCCCATTTTTGACCTCGTATAAGGTGTATTATGTTAATTTTTAGTTAATATAAAATTTAGATAGCTTCTGCAACTAATTTTAAAGCTGATTTAATTTTTTGCTTATTCTCATACATTTTTTTGTCAGCTTGTTCTGCTGCAAAATATAGCCCAATACTGGGATGCCTCCTACAAGGCAAGACATCTGATCGAGAAATTTTTTACCAAGCTCAAGCAGTATCGTGCTATTGCCACACGCTATGATAAATTGGCTCAAAACTTTTTATCAGCGATCTACCAGGCTTAATTGATAACACGCCCTAAATATTTCTAGAATATTCTCTTAAAATCTCCTACACCCTAATTTTATCTTCATATATAGTTTTCTCTATCACTTCATTGATCTCTTCATTCGTCCACTTTTGAAACTTAGCCCTACAAATGAATATTGATTGCAAAATAAATTTGTGCTTACCTTTTCTTAGATAAAGATTCTTTACTTTTTTCCATAAGAAACAATTAAATAGCTTACTACTTCTAAATTTATACCAATTAGAAAAAATTTACTGTTAATTAAAACTTAACAAAAGCCTGAGCTTGTAAAATAATCTAAATATCAGTTACTTTATGCTCAGAAAAATATTATTATTGTATTATTAATGTTTAATATTTGTGGTTTGTATGTTTTGGATTCTTATAGCAGTTCTAGTTTTGATTGGTATACTATTAATTATTTCTATAGTGAAGGAACATCTTAAAAATCCTTTCAGATAAATGACTCAATTTTAATCCATTTAACATAATGGGCGTTATACGAAATGAACAAATTGAAACATATAAAAATCAAAAACTTATGCTATAAATAATTTGCTCGACGATGACGAAAAGCCGACTTGGAAACAAGTCGGCTTTTTATGAGCAGTTTTGATATATTTTGCCAATAAAATTGGTTAAAAAACGATCAATTCGTAAGTTCCTTCCGATTCCTTAAGGCTTCCATTTCTGAATTTATCCCCATTTCTTGCGGTTAAGCTTTGGGATAATTTTTGATGATTTTTTGTACGCTTTGGCTTACAGCATTTTACGAAATTGTTTGTATCCAAGCACCAGTGAAGTCCCTATGATCGATCTATATGAACAGGATGTTCAATGACTTAAAACAAGAATAATCAGTCAGACACCATGACCATTAGGTAGTCAGCCCTACCTATGCGCTCCACACCGAAAAATCCCGACATGACGTCGGGATTTTTTATTTTCATTTGAATAATAATTCAATTAAGCATAAAATATAGATTGTAATCTATATTATGGTTGTAATATGTGGACAGTCATTACAACGGATCTGTTTAACGAATGGCTTGTACAGCAAGATCAATCTACACAAGAGAAAGTACTCGCAGCGTTGGTCGTTCTACAGCAACAGGGACCAAGTTTAGGACGTCCTTTAGTAGATACCGTCTATGACTCCAAATTTACCAATATGAAAGAGCTACGTGTTCAGCATCGAGGTAAACCACTGAGAGCCTTTTTCGCGTTTGATCCTTTACGACAAGCTATTGTGCTGTGTATCGGTGATAAAGGCGGTAAAAAGCGTTTTTATAAAGAGATGTTAGATATTGCCGATTAGCAATACGAAATTCATCTTTCAACTTTAGGAGATCAATCTAATGGCTAAGACCCTACAAGAATTATTGGCTAATCGCTCTCCAGAGAGTCAAGCTCGTATTCAACAAATGGCGGATGAATTATTGTTGGAAACTCAGCTTCACCTTATTCGTGAAGAGTTGGAGATTTCTCAAAAAGAACTGGCTGCAACCCTTGGAATCAAACAGCCTTCATTGTCAGCAATCGAAAATCGTGGTCATGATCTTAAAATTTCAACGATGAAAAAGTATGTCGAAGCAATGGGCGGAAAACTTCGTATTGATGTAGAGCTTCCAACAGGAAAACATATAGGATTCAATGTCTAATAATAAACCTTTGAAAAATAGTAGTAAATTACTTGTTAACTTGGACAAGTTTATATTTTTAGTGAATGCTGCTGATAGCCTAGAGGAAATTGAAATTATTAGAGATTTATGCTGTGACTATTTTTCACATTGTAAGAAGTTAAGCTATTACACTGATATTTTCGACAATGCTTATTGGATAAAATATTACGAAATAGCTTAATCTTTCAATGTTATTCCCAAGTAGAAATGTCCTACCTAATAACCAAATAGAAATGTCCTATATGGACATTTCCAAGTCAAGCACAGGATTTAGATTTCGTTGTTCAATCGCTGTTTTCTGTGCTTGTCTACGTGGCATCTTTTGAGAACGATTGCGTTTGTTTTGGTGTTCCAGTTGTTCATGCTGTTGTTGAATATGTGCCAGCACAGAACCCAAACGTTTATTCTCAACGATCTCTCGCTGGTTGAGCTGACTTAATTTATCAAAGATGCTGTAATTGATTTTTCTTCCCTGATATTCAATGGCTACAGTACCATCCGGATATTCCAGGAACTCAAGATACTTGCCGCCCAATCTTTGATTTTCTTCGCTGTTTTCCAAGATATATACGCATTTATCATAAGTAATCGTCAAGCTGTTCGTGACCCTGCGGGGTTCACGCCAGGTAAAAACATCATCTAATTCTTCGGCTGTTTCAGCGATAGGCCGATGTAGATCCTTGGAATTAAAAGCCATCTTGGCGAATTTACGATTAAATTGCTCAATAAAGCACGGCAGCCACTTATTGGCATCTGCAATTGAACTGATGCCTTCTAGACGCATCTCCTTAATCAGACGATCCTGAAGTGTTCTATTCGCTCGTTCTACACGACCTTTGGCTTGAGGGGAGTTAGCGAAAATGATATCGATATTGAGAGTGCTCAGAACACGTCCAAACTGGGTAATCTTGGTGTCTTTCTTGCTACTTTGATTCACCCTAAAAACTGAATGTTTGTCACTGTAAAATGCCAATGGCTTACCATGCTGTTCGATATATAAACGTGTCGAAATCATATAGTCAAAGGCTGACTCTGACGCACAGAAGCGTAAATGCTGCAATTTTCCTGTGGCATCATCGATGAATACTAGCAGACAGCATTTAGGTGCTCGACCTTCAAACCAATCATGGTGTGAGCCATCAATTTGGATCAATTCACCATAACAATCTCGGTTATAACGAGGCTGATATGGTCGTTTCAGGCGCTTGCAGCGAGGGATCCATAAATCGGCTGCAATCATCCAGGAACGCAGGGTTTCTACTGAAAGATCGAATCCATGCACGGTGGTGAGCTTTTCATGCGCTAAAGTGGGTCCGAAACCATAAAGTTGATCTGAAACAATATTGAGACACTTAAGTCTGAGTTCTTCAGGAAGTTTAGAATTGCTGATTTGGCCACGACCGGCATGGGCTAATGCAGCGGGACCTTGAGCTTTGTATTTCTGCAGTAAGCGTCTGATGTGACGTTCTGAGATATGAAGTAGCTGAGCAGCCTGGGATTGAGTTATACGTTGATCACAGATTTCTTGCAAGACCGACAATCGTTTAAGTTCTTTATCCGACATAGACACCAACATATCAAACCGTCCGCTAAGGAAATTGCAAAAGCGCATATTCTAAAAGCGGACATTTTTACTTTGGAGAAACCGGACATTTCTATTTTGGGCTTACATTCAAGATTCGCATAAGAAATTTTATGTTAAATAGATATGAGAAAGGCCATAAATTGTGACTTTCCCATATACGAAGAGAGAGCTGAGAACTTTCGTTTTATTGATTTATTCAAAATGAAGCTGATATTGATGTGTGGTGATTTTAATTTTTAGTTGCTTATATTTTCTTTTCGTAGTGCTCAGAGCTGAATTAGACACTTCTGTATAAAATATAGAATCATACATCAAATCAGAAAATAATTTATATTCAATCAATAATTTACTGTATTTATTCCCATCTTTGAGATTCGTTTCAATTAATTGATCTAAATCTTTTACAGAAAAACTATGCATATTAGCCTCGGATAGAGTGTTTCTGAACGGGCACCATACAGGGTTGGCGATAGGAACTAAAGTTAAATTAGGTATTGATATATGGAATATTATTGTAAAATAATAGATTAAACTTATATCGAGGCTAAACTTTACTCCTTTAATACTAAAAATCTTATTCAGGATCCAAGATATGTCCTTCTAAAAGACTTTAGTCCTTCTCTTTTCAAGTCAAATTTACCCGTAATTCTGGCTAGAATACTCTCTCAAAATTGCATATACCCTATATTTATCTTGATATAAGGTCTTTTCTATAATTTTTTGGATATCTTCACTAGTCCATTTTTGCTGCTTAGCTTTAAAAATGAACTGTGATTGCAGAACAAATGAGTGTTCACCTTTTCTTAAATAAAGATTCTTGACTTTTTTTTGCATAAGAAACAATTCAATAACCTATAATCTTAAACTTTATACTAGTTGGGAAAAATTTACTTTTAATTATAACTTAATAAAAAACTTAACTTGTAAAGAAAACTAAATTTCAGTTACTTAATAGACAAAAAAATATTATTATTTTTGTATCAGTAATGTTTAATATTCTTTGGATTGTATGTTTTCGATTCTTATAGTATTTCTAGTTTTAATCAGTACACTATTAATTATTTCCATATTAAAAGAGTATTTTAAGAATCCTTTCAAATAGAAGAATAAATTCTAGTTTGTTAAACATAATAGAGCCTCTACGAAGTAAAAAAATGGGAGAGATTAACGCTCCCATTTTGTTTGTTAAACATTGAATCCTATATGTTTTCCTGTTGGAAGCTCTACATCAATACGGAGTTTCCCCCCCCATAGCTTCAACATACTTTTTCATGGTTGAAATCTTAAGATCATTGCCACGGTTTTCGATTGCTGACAATGAAGGTTGTTTGATTCCAAGAGTTGCAGCCAGTTCCTTTTGGGAAATCTCTAATTCTTCTCGAATAAAGTGAAGCTGAGTTTCTAAAAGTAGCTCGTCAGCCATTTGTTGAATACGAGTTTGGCTCTCTGGAGAGCGACTAGCCAATAATTCCTGTAAGGTTTTAGCCATTAGATTGATCTCCAAGGGTTGAGAGATGAAGTTCGTATTGCTGCTCTGCAATGTTCAGCATCTCTTTATAGAAACGCTTTTTACCGCCTTTATCACCGATGCACAGCACAATTGCCTGTCGAAATGGATCAAATGCGAAAAAGGCTCTCAGGGGTTTTCCTCGATGCTGAACGCGTAGCTCTTTCATATTGGTAAATTTAGAGTCATATACGGTATCAACTAAAGGGCGACCTAAACTTGGTCCCTGCTGCTGTAAAACAACTAAAGCGGTTAAGACTTTCTCTTGTGTTGATTCGTCTTGCTGTTCAAGCCATTCATTAAACAGATCTGTCGTGATGACTGTCCACATACAACAACCACAATATAGATTATAGTCTATGTTTTATAGCGAACTCAGCCAGTTTTCAAATGGCAATAAAAAAGCCCTACATCCTGTCGGGCTTTTTCATATCGGGTTGCTCGTCTTACTGATCTCATGCTGCCCATTCCTTGCGCAATTTTCTTATTCTTGTTGTCTGGAAACATCCAGTTTCGTTATATATTCATCATACGGCTAATGACTTGAATTACCAATCCGCAAAATCCTTAAATCTGTGTAAGTTTTAGCTTACAAAGTTGGCCTATTTTATCCCAAGAGTTGTCCGCAGAAATTGGGGGTTATTTCTGAAATGTGAACATTGATAAATCAGGAAAAAATGCAAAATAGAATGTTTTTTGATCAATTTTGTTGGCTAAAAGTTACAGTTTTGCTTAAAAAGAAACCGACTTGTTTCCAAGTCGGTTGAACGAGAACGTTCCAGAGGGTATGAATAACGATAAGATACTAATCTTAAAGTAATATTAAAAACACGTTCCGTATAAGCACCATTATGTTAATTTTAGAGAAACTAAAAATTTGAGTGCTATATGTTTCTAAAAAATAAAGAAGGTATTGAGAATAAGTTTTGGCGAGCAGTTTGTATACTAACAATCTTAGTCATCGTAATCTCGGCAGTATCTCTACCTTTTATTGATGATATTCTTAGTTTTATTAAAGATATCTCAGGCACGGCAGCAACAATACTTACTGCTTACATTGCTGTTATCCTATTTCAAGATTGGAGAGATATTAAGAAAGCCGAAATTCTTAGCCAACACTCAACTGAAGTATTCCCGATGCTAAATGATTTAGCATCATCCTTATTTTTTCTGAAAAATTCATTGGGATGTACTATTGGCCAATTCTATAAATTAAAAGAATATGAAAGCGAAAAAGGAAAATCAGAAGAATTTAGAGCAAAAATTTCCGATATGATCACCAGTACAAGTATTAGTGAGTTTGTTGAATCTTCTGAAAAAATCAAATACAAACTTTTCTTTATATCTCAATCTTTAGACACTAATATGCAAAAAAAAATAGATAATTTTAAAAGCATATTAGATGAGTTTATGTGGCTCTCTGAAGAAAATAGAGATCTATTTTTAGATCTCTCTGAGATAAAAAATCAAGAAGATAGAATTGAAAATTTATATACACAATTGAGAGTTTTAGCTAAAGAAATATTTGCAGATAAATTAGTTAGATACTCAACGTTTAATGATTTAGATTAAATTTTTAGATAGCGTTATTGATGATTTGTTAAAAATGAAAAGATTTATTTTATTGAGTGTATTAGTTTTTACAGGGGTTGAAATGCAACTGATTACAAAACTGTTTTAACAAGAAAAACTCTTTATATGAAAGGCGGAAATTGTGCTGGCCTATCTCTTTCAAAAAATGCTGGTTTAATTGGAGATCAGTTTCCCTGTACGGTAGACTTACCAACTAGAGTACGATGGATAAGCAATGATACTTTCATGATGGTTGAGAAACATCAAATTTCTCTATACCGCCTTTATTATTGATGTGTTCTCACGAGCAATTGTTGGATGGAAAGTATCTACACGGATGAATACAGATATGGTGCTCGATGCACTTGAGCAAGCATTGCATGATCGAGGCATGCCAAAGAATGTGATTCATCATTCCGATAGAGGTGTTCAATATCTTTCTATTCGCTATACCAATCGTTTAGAAGCTGCAAATTTACGAGCATCAGTCGGTACAACTGGTGATTCATACGATAATGCTCTGGCTGAAACGGTGAATGGCTTATACAAAACAGAGGTGATTGAATATTTAAAAGCAGATTGGCAAGGTTTAGCAGATGTACAACTTGCGACACTAAACTGGGTAGATTGGTTCAATAAAAAGCGTGTACACAGTGCACTGGGTTATGTATCGCCTTTTGAGTTCGAAGCAATGTACTATGATAAGATTAACCCGTTAGGTCAGGTGGCCTAACTTAAATAAAAAGTCTCCGACAAACCCGGTACGGTTCATAGACTCCAGTAAGCATAGATTTCCCTATTTTTAATTTGCACGATTTAAAATTTATTTTTTTAGATTATATAGTTACATACAAATATCATCTACTAATTTTAGAAATATAAAATCGTCCCATAATAAATAACGGTCGTTTTCTTACATTCGGAACAAGATTCTGAAATGATTTAATTTTTGCTATCCCGTATAAGGTCTTAGATATGAATCGATTAACTTTTATAAACGGTGCGATTGTTTCTGCGACTGATGTTCGCAAATCTTGGAGCAAAATTGTTCAATGTGTCAAAGATAGTCATAAACCTGTTTTTGTTTATACGAAGAATGCGCCCGAAGCTGTTGTTCTGAGTTTTGAAGAATTTCAAAAAATGCAGGAAATTATTGAAGCTGTCCGGCGTGAACAGCTAGGACAACAAATGGTTTATGATCTTTTGGATATTAATCAGCTCACTGGTCAACCGATCAAACACATGCTTTTGAACCCAAAAGGTGTATTTGAAGAAGTAAATGGACAAGAAAAATAGCTTTTTGAGGATATTAACGGATTCGAGATTAGAGACAAGCTGATTTAAAAGTCATCTTATATTTATATTCGTTGAACAATGAGCTTTTATTTTCGTAAAATACTAAGAAGTGGAAAACATATTCGTAAGTTAAGTAGCACTGACATCATAGAGTTGACTAATTTTATTGAAAATTAAAAAGAACACTTGGATGTCTATAAAATTATATTAAATAACGTACTGGGTAAAGTAATAGACTCACCCTAATAGGCAAGTCTATTAAACCAAAAACTATTTAAGATTCTTATTGACCTCTTTAAAGATAGTTTCAAATCTTGATAAAGTAGCTTCTGAAAGGCTATTAACAAAATCCTTATTACTAGCAAATTCTTTTGCAGGTAAATAATGATTAAATCTATTCTTTTTAATAACTTTATTAATTTTTGATAATATATCTTCAATTTCAGTACTTAATTCTTCCACCTTAATTTCAGCATGGGTAGATGAGAGAGAAATATTAAAAAGTTGCAGATATTCATCAATAGTAAATATATCTTCAATATCAGCTTTTTTTCTATTATCCAAAAAATCATGGAAAAATTTTATATTTTTATCAGATATAATTTTTTGAATAGTTAGACTATCAAATCTTGCCTGAGACTTTTGGTCAGTAAACGAATCTAATAGGCAGAAAATTGATAGTTTTGAACCTCGAAGTAATGAAATAAAACTAGCAACTTTATCTAAACCGCCTGTAGGCACAATTGTAATATCTTCATTTAAGCCAGTTCGTTTATTCGCATTCAAATATTCTGAAATTGTGGTCAAGTATAGTAAGTCTGAGACACCTTCTACCAATAGATTTTTTTTAGAAATAAATAAATTCTGTGCAACATCATACCCTAAAGCAGCTTGTAAAGGGAAAAGTGTATTAGGGTCTTTTTGTTGAATACTATCACTAACGATAGAGCTATCGGAGTCACTAAATACCGTTCTGACCCGATTTAATTTCGTTGTTTCTACCATGAAAGGTGAGTGAGTTGTATAAATAACTTGATACTTATCAACCAAACTTTCTAAAAAACGTAGTAAATCTGCTTGAGCAGTTGCATGCAAGTTAAGGCCTGGCTCATCTAAGAGTAGAATATATTTTGAATTTGAATCAGCCTGAATTTTGTTAAACCAAACTAAGAATGAAAAAAACCAATTAAATCCTTTACTTCTATTCTGAAGAGGTAAAGAAACTCTCGTTTTCGAGTTTTTTACTCGAATATCTAAGACATGTTCAACAATATTTGTATCGACCGTTGTAGCACTGCCATAACTTGTATTTACTTGCCTTTTCACAGTAGCTGTTTTTTTATCAATTTTAAATTCAATATTTAAGTTCTGATTTGCAGACCAATATTGAAATAGTGTGTCAGAAATCAAAGCCTCAGTTGCTTCTAATTCAGCAATAAAGTCTTCGAAATCGTCTGCATTAATAAGTTCATTCACATTAATTTCGGATAAATCTAAGAGTGCCTTTGCTGTTTTTAGATCATCCGATAGATCAACATCATCATCTAAAAAACTTTCTAGAATAATCCTTGATGGGAGTTGATAATATTCATCATAGTAAATAAATTTTGGTAAATGTCTTTTTATTAAAACACTATATGCATATCTTTCAATAAAAGTCATCCATGTAGAACTTTTGAAGAAATATTTTCTTAAAGGCTCTAACCTTTCGGTTTCATCTGGGAACTTCTTTAATATTTGATCAAATTTCTCTTCTGTTAGAGCCAACTTCAACTCAGTTTTTACATCATCACCAATATCAGATAAATTTAAGTGTTTTAAAAATAATTCAAAATTTATCGATACACCACTTATTAATGTAGATGAATCACCATAAGAACTTGTTAGGGTGATTTCATTACTTCCTTGCCAAGTTCCTTTACCTAACCTATTTTCGATTAAGCCAATTAGTTCATCTGAAATATGATAAGTGCAAATAATTGCTTTAGGTTTGCTATCCGACTTACTGATACTTTTTAGTTCTTTTCGAGGATAGTCTAACGTTTCGTTAAATTTAAACTTTTCATCATCTTCAAAATAATTAGTTTTAGCTAAACATTCTAAAACAGAAGTTTTTCCCGATTCATTCATTCCTACTAAAACAGTTATATCTTCCTCAATGTTTATTGATTGAGGAGTTGTAAATGACTTATATTTTAATATCTCAATATTTTTAAGTTTAATCATAAATATTTCTCCCTAAAATTAAATATATAACATTGATAAAGATTAACAATTTCATTGTTTCTAAGCTTACTATTGAATAGCCACCAAAATTCTAGACACACATAACCATCTTTTGATGGGCCTTTTCATAATCTAATGGAGAACGCTGACCATTGGAACCATGTCTGCGTTTTGAATTGTAGAACATCTCAATATATTCAAAGATATCGGACCTTGCTTCAGTTCTTGATGTGATGTGTGCTGAGAAAACAGGAGGTTTTAACTTGGTAAACTATAGACACTCATCAGGAGTTTACCATGAGCAAGAAACAGAAGACTTACACCGCAGAATTTAAAGTTGAAGCAATAAAATTGATTGAAGCCAATCAAGGCAATGTATCGGAAACAGCCAGACAACTTGGCATTTCAATGCAAACTCTTTCAAATTGGAATAATAAAGCAAAGACTGGCACCTTAGCAGGCACTAAACAATATTCACCTGATCTAAATGCCTTACTCGAAGAAAATAAAAAGCTCAAACAACAGCTCAAAACAGCTGAAATGGAACGTGAATTTCTAAAAAAGGCAGCAGCGTACTTTGCGAAAGAAAGTCAGTAAGGTACGCCTATATGAAACAGCAAAGATATTTATTCCCGATTAGCTTTATGGCTAGATTACTTCACGTTTCAGTGTCACGATTTTATGATTGGCTAAAACGAGGCATGAATAAAAGATTGGTTCAGCGAAATCAACAGACAATTTTGGTCAAAATAGCTCATGAGGAAACTAAACAAAGCTATGGCTATATTCGATTAACTAAGCATTTACAAGCGCAAGGTATCAAAATCAGTACGTATGCTGTACGTCAAATAAAAAAGCTCAACCAGCTGTATTGTAAGCGTCATAAGCGTTTCAAAAGAACTACGAAGAGTGATCATAATCGAGCGATCTACGCAAATTTACTAGAGCAACAGTTTTCAATGACTAAGCCCAATCTTGCATGGTCAAGCGATATTACATACATTTGGACTGCTGAAGGTTGGTTATACTTGGCAGCAGTAAAAGACCTGTACACGAAACAAGTGGTTGGCTATAGCTTAAATGAGCGTATGACCGCACAACTTGTTTGCAATGCACTGACTATGGCGATTCGTAATCAAAAACCAACGAAAGGCTTAATTATTCATTCGGACAGAGGCAGCCAATATTGCAGCCATGAATATCGAAAGATACTGGAAAAATGTGATTTTCAAGGTTCAATGAGCAAACGTGGGGACTGTTACGATAATGCACCGATTGAAAGTTTCTGGGGCATACTCAAGAATGAATTAGTGCATCATTGCAACTATAAAACCAGAGATGAAGCTAAAGCAGATATTACAGAATACATTGTGTTATTTTATAA
>NZ_AMZS01000048.1:0-46556 GCF_000314615.1 Acinetobacter sp. WC-323 | reverse complement strand
AGCAACAATCAAAAGTATGGCTGCCGAATTGGCTAAAGGTCTAAAAACACCAGAAGACTTAAACCAAATGACAGCAGTCTTTAAAAAATTCATGATTGAAACTGCACTCAATACTGAACTTTCAGACCATCTCGGTTATGAAAAGCATCAGCCCAAGAAAGGCTCAAATAGCCGTAATGGGTTTAGTTCTAAAACCATTACAACTCAAGATGGACAACTGGCTTTAGATATTCCCCGTGATCGAGAAGGTTCATTTGAGCCACAAATTATCAAAAAGCACCAAACACGCATCACCAGTATGGATGACCAAATCCTCTCACTGTATGCAAAAGGAATGACTAATAGGGAAATTGTAGCCTTCTTCAAAGAAATGTACGATGCCGATGTGTCAGCATCTCTCATCAGCAAAGTTACCGATGCTGTGATTGAGCAAGTGACTGAGTGGCAAAATAGAGCCTTAGATAGCCTTTATCCTGTTGTCTATCTTGACTGTATTGTTGTCAAAGTCCGTCAGCACTCCAATGTGATTAACAAGTCCGTATACCTTGCTTTAGGCATCAATATGGATGGGCAAAAAGAATTACTGGGTATGTGGATTGCTCAGACAGAAGGTGCCAAATTCTGGCTGTCAGTCATGACAGAGCTAAAAAATCGAGGAGTACAGGACATTCTTGTTGCCTGTGTAGATGGATTAAAAGGCTTTCCTGACGCGATAGCCTCTGTTTACCCTCATACTGATATTCAACTGTGTATTGTGCATGTTGTACGCAATAGCCTGAGATTTGTAAGCTGGAAAGACTACAAGGCTGTTACGTCGGGTCTGAAAGCGATTTATCAGGCAAGTACAGAGGAAAATGCTTTAAAGTCCCTAGACATCTTCTGTGATCAATGGAATCACCAGTATCCCAAAATTGGAGAATCCTGGCGGGCCAATTGGGAAAATATCCGAACGATCTTTAGCTATCCAGCCGAAATACGTCATGCTATTTATACAACAAATGCGATTGAGTCGTTGAATAGCGTAATACGCCATTCAACGAAGAAAAGGAAAATCTTTTCATCTGATGACTCAGTAAAGAAGGTCATTTACTTAGCAACATCAAATGCTGCGAAGAAATGGACGATGCCAATTCAAAATTGGCGTTTAGCAATGAATTGGTTTACGATTCAGTTCGATGATCGATTAAAAGATCATTTATAAAAAATGGAACTTACACAAAATAATTTACAGGCTCGGAAATTGCTGTAGGTATTCAGGATGCTGTTTAAGCAATGATTTACTGTCTAGGCTGATTGAGTCTTGTGATTTCTTCCATGTGACTGAACCACCTGTAAATACCGCTCGCTCTGCTTCTTTCATCATCATTTGTAGTTGATGTTTCAGTTCATCAAAATACTGCTGGTGTTGTTCAACTTTATGTCGCTCCTCTAGTAACTGATTAAACAAATAATTAGCTTGTTCATTTTGGGTCAGGTCTTCTACTGTTAATGGAATCTGTTCAGGATAAAGTTGTTGCAAGGCTTTAGCTGCTGAATCCGAAGCATCTACACTGGGTGGAATACCTGTTTCGACACATTGCCAGAAATGACGTTCCGCATTAATGATGTGCTGAATCACAGTTT
Organism: Acinetobacter sp. WC-323; assembly: GCF_000314615.1. Classification (NCBI taxonomy): domain Bacteria; kingdom Pseudomonadati; phylum Pseudomonadota; class Gammaproteobacteria; order Moraxellales; family Moraxellaceae; genus Acinetobacter; species Acinetobacter sp. WC-323. Next base: position 44,933 of record NZ_AMZS01000048.1, on the reverse strand, counting down.
CATTACGAGTCACTTTATAGATTTTGGTTTCATGCCCACAGATCAAGGCACAAATATGCGCTGCCTGTTTACCTGTCACTGCCAATTGATGCTGTACCTGACACAGCACATATAAAGGCACGCCATCTCGCCATAGTTTTGCGCCATATTCCCCCACGGTTTTACATTCCAAAATTTGCACTTCTTCATTACCGACTACAGCATAATCCAAGTTCGCCAACATAAACTGTTTGTCTTCATCAGGGTGTTGCAATACTGCATTAACTCGACGGACTTTATGATTGGTGTGCATGCTGTAGTATTCAGCCACCAAAGGTTCTAGCTTTTTTCCCCAGTACAAGGGTGCGTAACCTGCACTTTCATCCTCGATGTTTTGTTGCATCCGCCCTGTCTTGATCATCCACAGTTCCAGCATCGACATATAGGGATTCAGTCCACAGGCCGTTGCTGCATCACTGCTGCCAATACCCTGTTTTCTGACTTCTAACCATTGTTGATAGTTCATCTGTTTGGTGTTGGCAAGTCTTTTTGCTGTAAGGGCTTTGGTCTTTCGTGGTTGCGTATTCGGTCGATCTCGTTTGGTTCGGGTTCCCACCTCAATCTGCTGAATGGATTGATTTAGATTCGGTAAATAGGGTTGTAGTGGTGGGTTATTTAGCGTGTTTTGAATTTGAGTATGACTATTCATTGCAATTATTCCTGTATCGATAAAATCGTAAAAGCTGAATTTTGGGCATAAAAAAGCCGCATGAGGGTGCGGCTAAAGGTGTTGCTGTGCTTGTACGGTGTTACTGTATGCTTAGGCTAATGGAGCTGGCTTAATTGAAACTGAATTTAGGCAATCATTCTCAATGCCTGTTCCAGACCACGCTGTTTAATGGCAGCCCCTGCACCAAACCATGCTGAATCGAGTCGATGATCGGTACTCATCGCTCGACGTTCATGGTCACAGAACTCGGTGATGCTGCACAATAATCCATAAGCGGTATCCTTGGCTGAACTCAGTTCTGCACCACGTCCATGTCCGTTAAACATGGTCATGACTTTCGACATGGCACGTCCATTTGGCTCGGTTTTATTGTCCGCTTTGGTTGGGGTGTTGATGCCTTGGTTTGGCATAGCAGCATTTCGATAGAACTGAATGATGCTTTCATCTTGTTCAGCCATAGTTAGGTTGGTATTGTTAAACACCGCATCAAAGAAGGCTGCTGCTTCCTGCTGAGTTACCTTACGCTGGCTCAGTTGTTTCATTTCATACATGTGTTCATCCCATGCACGGACTGAAATACCCAACTGTTGTTTAACTTTCTCAGCATCGAAACGAGTGCTGTGTGGGACTTTAACCACACCTGCACTGGTATTTTGTCCTTTGAGAGCAATTGCCAAAGTATTGTTACATACCACCCGGATACTGGTGAACTGTGCAGTGGTTGCTAGAGTGCCATCACAAGCCGTCGCTAGTAGAATATAGCCATTACTCACATCCTTACCCTTGAGTGCTGAAGTCTGTCCAGTCTTGGCTAATGCCCAGAATTTCTTGCCACCTTTCAGTACCCCTGCGGTTTCCAGTTCAAAGCCTGATTGCTCCGTCAGGTCTTTGTAGAAGTGTAGGATTTCCATCGGTTGGACTTCTTGAAAGCGTTGGCTGACCACGGATAAAGGTGCATGCGTATCTGAACGGTAAAGCACTCGTTGTTCTTCAAAAGGCATGATGATGCTTTGTCCACGTTCATTCTGTGCCATGTAATTGACATCCGAGGATTCTATCCGCCAGTCCATGCCTGCTTGTTGTGCCCAAACCTCGATGGGTTGGTTTGGTGTGAGTTCATTGCCTAACCCATGCCAAGGGGTTTGTCCAGTGAATGCCATAGTTTCAACTAAATGTGCCATAAGAATAATTCCTGTATCGATTTTGAATGGGTAAAAGGGTTCGATTTAAATTTTGCTAAATACTTAATTGCGTAAATTCGGGCTAAAGCTGCGGTCACAGTTGTTGCAGTAATACTGTTTGCGATAAGTTGGGTGAAGCGGTTGTTGCTGTTCATCTTCAGTGATCAACATCCAGATACCGCCAATCAGTACCCCAACGATTGCACCTGCAATTGGAGGAATATTCAGGCTTTTGGAAACACTCACTCCTAATGTGGCAAGTGCCATCGGTGACATCACACTATTGGAAATGGGGTTATTGGTTGAGGTACTGGGTAAATGTTGGGTTGATTCAAGCAGTACCGTCTCTCGGGACTGGCAATAAGGACATGGCAAACTCATTGTGGTATTTCCTGTAAATGAATAAAAAAACCTGCTGGGGAAGCAGGCAAAATGATTGCAATGTAGCTGAAGCATGTATTGGTGCTATCTCAAATGGAGAAACACTGTTCTCAATTAGATGCTATGTATTTGTATTTTTTTAGAATGCGTTTTTTTTCATCAGTTTTAGGCAATTTTTGAATGATGATTAAACAGATCAATTGACCTGTTTTTTAGCAGCGATTATGATGCAAGGGCTGACCTACATTGTCAGTCGGTTTTGACAGACCGCTCATCTAGCGCATCGGAGTTTATTCATCTGAGTATTCTTTGTATGTGTAAAAACCTTCTCGTCCCCCTTTGCGGTAGAACGGGAGGGGGACGCGTTCGCGCGTGCTGGTTCTAGATGTCCAGTCTGTCAACCCCTTTTCGTTCTGCCACCATAATCAATTGACAGTGATTCGGTAGAACTTCTAATTCATCTAGGAGTCAACCATGACGCAATTTACTGTGCTTTATTATTCCCCTGCACTTTCTCTGCCTCTCAGGCATTTTATTCCAATTCATTTATCACACGCTTTCACTGTGTCCTGATTGACTCAAGGCATCAATTAACTGCTGCATCCATTTTGGTCAGTGGTGTTTTGTGCTGGATAAAAATCATGAAATTCATCGCACAGCTTATTTTGGTTGTCCTTATTGTGCTCAGTAACAGCATCGCTAGAGCCTATGACAGCCAAGCAAAATGTATTTGAAATTACAGGCAATTTCATAATTCATTTTTAAAAACTTAAAAAATATTGGATGGGGAAAATAATAGGATGAAATACATTTCAATTGCGCTGCTCACCAGCCTTGCGTTGGTCGGCTGCTCAAAACCACAACAAGATGATGTAGAGAATAAAGAACTATCTCAAAAGATTGAAAACATGTCATTGAATGATGCTGTCCCTGCACAGGCTGTTTCTTCTCCTTTGATTATCGCTCGCAATAAAATTACACCTCCGCTAACAAAGACTGGAGAAGACTTTCAGGAACTCATCAAAGATGAGGGGTATTTTTCCTTTTATCCACCGTATAAAACCATCTATGGATTGCAGATGTTTGCTGAAAATGACGATGTTGCAGATTATTGTGCAAACTGCGTGTATTTCCAGTCCATTCTCAATGATTTAAGAAATGTGCTGGCTTTAAAAAACAATCAAGTTTTAGTGATCGGACATACTGATCAACAGTTTCCTGCATTCACTTTTGCTTTAGGTGATGACTATTCTTTGCGTGCAGCGCATGATACGGCAATCAATTATATAAGATCGACAATGCAGGTGACTCCACCACAAAAAGATCAATTTGAGAGTACAGAACAATATCAACAACGTATTCAGACACTTCAAAATGAGTTGGATACTAAAAATGCCCATCTAAATTATGACTTGAAGCTTTTAGAACTCAGTTTAAATGCTACGTCTGGTCAAAGTCTGTTTATGCCAAGCAGCTATACACCGAATGATCGACCAAATGGTCCGATTGATAATTTTGTTTATTACGATGCTGATTCGAAACAATTACATTTTGAGAATATGAATTTCGCATCTGATCTTATTGTGAATTTCACAGCCCCATCCACGCCAGAGTTAGCACAAAATATTATTACGGCTGGTGGACAGAAGTATGTCGGTTACATTTTTAACTTCAATAATCATAAATTGGAATTAGAGAGCTTAGTCATTTATCAGGCCAACAACACTCAAGCTGATTCTGCGAATGAACCGATTGCCATCCTTGAACCGAGCACCATGTCCTTTCAACGCAAACATTTCAACGGCATAGAAAATGCTCGATTAAAGCAATTTGATGTGACACTGAAAAAGCCAATTCCTTTTGATTTTAGCTTGGAAAACTACACGCCGATCGAAAAGGTATTTAAAAAGATCGATGAGTAATTCCCACTTTTATAAAAAGTAAAAAATTGATTGACCAAACAATTAAATACACAGAGTTGGGCTTTCACCCAACCCTGTAGATCACAATATTCGATTAAATATAGGCATGTGTAATGAATTTTATTCCATCGATTGTTTTATCCAGTGTGTTGCTACTGACTTTAACTGCGTGTAATTCAGGTAACGATGCACCAAAACCAAAGGATACCCCAACTCAAACAAGTGAGCATAGCACTGCTGATGCGACTGAAACTCCGCCTCAATCTGAAGATGATTTTCCAGCCGTTGATAAATCCTTTCTGGAAGATGAGTCATATAATGCTGAGGAAGGGACTGAACCCACTGTACAAGAACAATTTGAAGTCCGTGTCCGTCGTGAAGAATCACAATACTCCATGACAGGCTATACCGATTTGTTAAACATCATGTCCTTGAACGATGCGCCAACCACCATCACAGGGGTTTTAATCAACCGTGGTAATTGCAGAAGCAAAGGCACTTACGATTACCAAAATATGCGCTATGGCTCAGTGGCAAAAGTCTACTTGGGCTGTTCCGCTGAATATGTCCGTGAAGTGACCATCACCACCAACAGTGGTTTGACCTATACCTATAATTTTTAGAGATTTAATCACAGCGATTTATACAAGCATAAAAAAGGCGTTCTAATCAGAGCGCCTTATATTTGAAAAGTTTACTTAGCAGGGATATTCCCTGTATAGCTTTGCCATAAATAGGAAATATGCTGACTCATATACCGATAAAGTTTGAGGGGGCCATTTAGAAACTCAAGCTGTTTACTCCAGTAGCTACGCATATCACTGTCCGCAAAGTAACAGTGTTTTTCCCAAACCAAATAAGGTGATCCTTGCACAAGCTCATGTCCCTTGTGTAAACAAGCCCCTCTCCATACCCGTAAGATAAAATCAGAATATTTACACTCATCACCAATCACATAAATGATGGCATGGACTGAATAAAATCCATTCAGTGATTTCACAATACGCCATTGCACATCATACAGCTTGCCAGCTAATTCTTCGGATTGATGTAATCTTTCCAGCCATTTACTAGCAAGTTTTGGTAATTTAACTTCGGCATCAAATTGTAAGGGAATAGTAAACATACAAGGTAAATCATAGATCATACAATTGATCTGCTTATGTTTGTCTAGACAACGTTTAAACAATGCCTTTTGGAATTTAATACTTTCATTAATTGGTTCAATAAATTTTGTATATTCCAGTGCAATCCGTCGTTTCAGAAACTTATGTTTAAATTGATCATGAATAAGCTCTGCATTCTCTACAAGGTAATTCATATTACCGTAATGAGAAAAGCCTACTGTATCAAAGATTGCAGCCCAATAAGGATTTAGTTGAAATCCATGTAATACCAAACGGTGATAATGCAGCCAAGGTAGAGAATTTAAAAATATACGATAATTCTTATCCAAACATTTGGGTGATCGTTTATCCATAACCGCTAGTTTCCCATTTTCAATTTGAGCTGCATTTTGAATACTCTGTCCTAAGAACAAATGAGTATTAACATCCAGCATGAATGGGATAATTGGTGTCTGCGGTATATAGTGTGCTTGAGGAGTCGCTGAATAATGAGTCATTTCATGCCTCCTTTTGACCAGTATTTTTAAGAGATTTACCCATTTTTATCGCAACATCCTTAGCAATATTTTTACCAAATACACGTATGAAGTAGGCTTTATCATTTCTAAGGTTTTGCTCATTCTCTTCATCCTGCTTAATCCTTTTATGCACAATGAATTGGTCTCTTTTGGTTATATAACGGATGGCTTTAATCAAATACTCGTATTTTTGTTTATCACTGCGATGTAAGGTGCCAATACCGACATCTTTGTATTTGCCATTGTGAGCATCAATATTGCAATTATAGTAAGTCCCCTCATCACCAATCACTCTTTTCCAGACCTCACCAATCTGTTGTGCTAACTTAATGTCCTGTGAGTGTTTACGACCATCGAGAAAGAAAAAACAGTGGTAGTGATAGCCCGTTTTTTCGGCAAATTCCAATTTCCATAGATAGCCCAATATACGTAAATTTGAAGTACGCTTTAAATAACGAAGGCATGTGATTAAATCTGCTTTGACTTGGGCAAGTTCAGGGTTTTGTGTTTTTCCATAACGAAAATCGACACGAGCAATGACAATTCTCGAATGTTTAGCCAGTATCGTATCTACACATTCTGTAGCGACCTTTTGCTGATATTGGGAACGTTCCCTTCGTTTTTTCTGTTGGTATTTGAATTCCTTTTCTTGAGTTAGCAAATACAAACGTTCAATGAATAGATTAATTAATTCTGCATAACAAATTGAAGTTATTGTTCCATCAGTATTTCTTAGCTGAATAATATCATTGGGGTAATGTAGATAAAAATCAGCATGAAAATAACCCTTTAGAATTTCGTTATACGCTTGCATAACAATCTTATGATGCTCACAATCATAATGCTCTAGAGGATCAAACCCTTGGATGAGTATTTGCTTTAATAATTCAATGAATTTTTTATCAATAGGCTCATACCATCCATGATACAGAGTGCCTTTGATCTTACGATAAGCCTGCACATAGTTGTGTTTTAAGATTTGTTTTACTAATTCAATTTCTGAGAATATTTTCTCAGCTTCAGGATTTGATCGAATTTCATATTGGTTATATTCAGTGTTGAAATCTAATAAGTAATCCAATGCCAATGAGCTTGAATGCTGATCGTCTGCTGCATTGAAGCATTCTTCATACATTGAATTGAGTAAAGACTGTTGCTCTTCCAATGGTGCTGTAATCTGAATGGGCTGATTAGATGAATCAGTATCAGTTATTTCAGTCTGCTGATTTAGAAAGTGTTCAGGTACTTGTGTTAAGTATTCATGTGCTAAAGCAGGTGTTTGATTATTACTCATAAGATAGGATGATTGATTCATAATAATGAACTTCTCTGTACGTAATTACACCTAACAATTTGTTAATTAAGTCAATTTATATAATAATTAATATTATTAGATATACTGATCATATAAGTAACACAAATGGTCAGGCGTAAAAATCACTGTAATCCCATGACCTCGAAATCAAGGAATTACAGTGTTATAAGGGTTAATAGGGTATGTGAGAGTTGTAAAGATATCTTGCTAATCTGGTTAGCTTTTTTTTGAATTGATCCAATCAATTATGTCCTGCTCTAACCAACCAACGGCTGATAGTCCCAATCTAATCGGACGAGGAAAAGACGAATCATATCTCTTGGATTTCGGGTTCATTTTGTCATACAGACTTGATTTACTTAAACAGACTAATTCTGTTACTCCTTTCATTCTAAGAATCTGATTTTTTTTGGTTTCTGAGGTTTGCATTGTTTACTCCGATTTAAACCTGATGTGGATGTCTTCGGATATAAATATGCTCTAGAATCCTCAGAAACATCAGCAAAACAAGATTCACAATTGTTAAGTAGCGTATTTAAATGAGTAATCCCGTCTTCGATCATGAAATTTACAGAATAGCTCACCCTGTAATGCAAAAATTAGTAAAGCAAGCTGTAAAAGCAAGAGAGTTTCAAGCAACTTTCCCAAATCTGTATAACGAGTTAATACGTATTAGGGATGTAATATTGAGGCAACTGGTCAACCTGCTAACTGAAAAATATAAAGAAAGAAAGTCACTACCTATTGAGCAAATCAAGATTGAAGTAGAGATAATTGTCTTTGGCAGACAGTTACTCAACCATGTAATGGGATATTGTCAAACAAGGCAATTAGTGGATGAAGATATATTTTTGTTAAACCATTTACTTCAACCAGATGAACTAACATCAATATTTGAAGAACTTTATTGCATATTTTGGGAAAACATCAAAAGTTATGAAGAATGGACACAATTCCCCAATTTTTCGACAAACCTCAAACGTATTTTGAACGAAAAGTATTTCTTACCTGACTTGTTACCATTCTGGGATATTAAATCTCTATTTTTGGATTATCTTAAAATTTATATTGAATATCATAATTTTAAGAATAGCAAAGATATAAAAGGCACAAATATAACTCAAGTCCCTTCATATCACGAAGTTAGGAATGCAATTAAAGGATTGAAAATTTATGGTACACCACTACAGAAGTCCACAAAATCATTTATTGGATGCTCTCCGTTAGATGCCAATTTGCCACCTTCAAAGTTCATAAATCTTCATCTAAATCTAGAAGAGGATGTTAGCAATCTGCCTGTGCTTTTAAGTAAATTTATACATGAATTTATGGCTACAAGATTAGATAATCAGAGAAATGGGACAGATGCCCAGCCTATTATTGACAATAAGGTTTCTGAAAAAATTCATAGCTTGAGCATCATTTTAGATGATTGTGCAAATTCACTTGAAGTACTCAAAAGAGCTGATGCAATTCTTACTGCGCTAATCAGCCTGATTTACTACGATAAAATTTTTGAAACAAAGATCAACAAGGGTAACATCCAGCAGTTTGAATCAGCGAATTATTCTAAATTTATGCTAAGTGAAATTCACGGCTCTGCAAACCAAACTATAATTGAGAATGCTATCAATCAAGATCGTCGCAACTCAATCAATCATACAGGCATGGATTATTTTTCCGATTTGTTCCAAACGCTTTATGAATTACTTGAAAATGATAAAGATATAAAAACCATAAAGCCTAAAAAAGCAACAATATTTATCACTTGTGGTATGAGGGACATACTTTATGAACATACATTTAGTAAAGCAAGTCTAAGTAAAGGTCTAAATGATATGGTGAAAAATTTATCACCAGAAAATTTATATGAGATCATCAATCTGTAAGGATGCAGACAACTTAACAGTCCGTATGATATACCAGTATCATCAAATTTATGGGTTTAACATCACTTACAAGCATCTAAAGAATATGGGTAGATTTATTTTTTTACAGTCTGCCCATAATTATGAATCGATAAAATCTCATAAACAGAATGTATAAGATCAAGAAAACTCATCCAAGATGAAAGTAAAGATAAGCAACAGTAAAAAACCAAATACAACAGACCATTCAAGCATAAGACCAAAGTGGATATTTGCAAAATTCCCCACCTTAAAATCAGTTTGGAATTCTACTAGAAATTTTCTTTCAACTAATATGATGTCCAAATAAGTAAAAAGATGTCTCTTTAGATATCACCTAATCCAATGTTTGATGAGGGGTAGGTTGAGGGGTAAAATCATAGATAAAAAACAAGCCCTTGTAAAAACAAGGGCTTATTTAAATATTTGGCGGAAGCGGTGAGATTCGAACTCACGGAGGACTCACACCCTCGTCGGTTTTCAAGACCGGTGCATTAAACCGCTCTGCCACGCTTCCATGTGCGTAAGAATACAAAGCTTGCCCTGTTTATACAAGAGAAATTTAACTGCAATGTATTCAAATGCATATTGTTTCATCAATTTCACAGTTTAGCGGCTAATTCAGCACCATCCCGGATCGCTCGCTTTGCATCAAGCTCCGCAGCAAGCTTAGCTCCGCCAATAATATGATAGTTTGCCAAAGTACTTTCACCTTCTTTAGGCATTAAATCCTTGACCGATTCTTGTCCGGCACAGACCACAATGGTATCTACGCGCAACAATTGATCGTGTCCATTATGTTCAACCCATAAGCCTTCATCAGTCACTGCTTTATACTGTATACCACGTAACATACGCACGGCATGTTTTTTCAGTTGCGCACGATGCACCCAACCCGAAGTTTTACCCAGACCGATTCCAAGTGGTGTCGTTTTACGTTGCAATAAATAAATCTGACGCACAGGAACGTCCACTTCTGGACGCTGCATGCCCCCTTCAGAAATATAATCCGGGTTTGGGTCAACCCCCCATTCACGTTGCCACTCTGCCAAAGGTTGCGGCTGAGGCTGATGAGGCGGCTTTAATAGAAACTCTGATACATCAAAGCCAATCCCGCCAGCACCGATTACCGCAACTTTATGTCCGACCTCAGCACCACGCAAAACCTCGGCATAAGACAAGACCTGCGGTGCAGTGCTGCCTTGTATTTTTAACGCACGTGGCACCACGCCCGTTGCTACCACAACCTCATCAAAGCCTTCTCGCTCTAATTGTTCGCGACTGATCCGCGTATTTAAACGCACATCGACACCGGTTTGCTTCAATTGCACTTTAAAATAACGGATGGTTTCATGGAACTCTTCTTTTCCAGGCACTACTTTGGCCAGATTAAACTGCCCACCAACATCATCATTGGCTTCAAATAAGGTCACGGCATGACCACGACTTGCAGCTACTGTTGCGGCAGACATTCCTGCAACACCACCACCGACCACGGCGATACGTTTTGGTTTTTTGGTTTTGATATAGACCAGTTCAGTTTCAAAACAGGCTTGCGGATTGACCAGACAAGTGACCCGTTGATTTTTAAAAGCATGGTCTAAACAGGCTTGGTTACAGGCAATACAGGTATTAATTTCATCAACACGATTGGTGGCTGTTTTATTGACCCAATATGGGTCTGCCAAAAATGGACGTGCCATCTGCACCATATCCGCCTTACCTGAAGCAATGATTTCTTCAGCAACATCCGGCATATTGATACGATTCGATGCAATCACCGGAACCGAGACATGCTGCTTCACGGCTGCGGTATAGTCGACAAATGCTGCACGCGGCACAGAGGTTACAATGGTTGGTACACGGGCTTCATGCCAGCCAATACCAGTATTTAACAGTGTAATCCCTGCTTTTTCCAATGCCTTGGCAACCACAATTACTTCTTGCATGGTATTGCCGTCATGCACCAGATCCAGCAATGATAAGCGGAATGCGATAATGAATTTTTCACCGACTTTGGCACGAATGGCTTTGACGATTTCGACAGGAAAACGCATACGGTTTTCAATATCGCCGCCCCAACGATCGGTACGTTTATTGACATGGCTACTCAGGAACTGATTAATTAAATAACCTTCTGAGCCCATGATTTCTACGCCATCATAGCCTGCTTTTTTGGCCAGACTGGCGCAACGTGCATAATCGTCAATGGTTGCCAAAATCTGTGAATCAGACATCTGACGCGGCTTAAACGGATTAATTGGCGCCTGGATAGGAGAAGAAGAAACAGAAAAAGGATGATAACCATAACGCCCGGAATGCAAAATCTGCATCAGAATCTTGGCCCCATGTTTATGTACCGCATGCGTGACCAGACGATGATGCGGAATATCTGCCAGACTATTCATGGTTCCGCCCGCTGGTAATAACCAGCCTTGACGGTTTGGAGAAATCCCCCCCGTGATAATTAAGCCAACACCACCCTTTGCACGCTCACCGAAATAAGCTGCAAGTTTAGGATAATTAAAAAAACGATCTTCTAAACCTGAATGCATTGAGCCCATTACGACACGGTTTTTAATGGTAGTAAAACCCAAATGTAATGGTTTTAAGATATTTGCATAGCTAGTCATGGTATTCCTTGTTTAATTTTGGCTTTGCAACTTGTTGCATAGTACTTTAATACTTTTTTATTGATTTGGGATGACTGTAAATCGAATTTTAATGGTTGAAAGTGTCAATTTAACGTGATGACTGGAAACTAATCTTCATTATCGACCTATAAAAAAGCAGTCATTTCACTGACTGCTTTTTTACGCCAACATTTAATAATGGTACATCGTTTAAGGCTGTTGATTGCATGAATAAGTCAAACAACTTTTTGTTTTTTTCACTTTGAGTGAACTCATCACAATCCCCAGACAAATAAAGACCGCACCGATTAAGATATTCAGGGTTAAAGGTTCATGCCAGATCAGCGAACCAAAAAATAGACTTAGAATTGGAATACACATGATTGAGATCGAAGCAACAAAAGTATCCACCTGACTCACGATCCAGTTCCATAATGCAAATGCAAATCCGGTTCCAACCACTGCAATATAAAATAAGGCAGATTCATTTAAAGGGTTGAGCCAAACCTGGACATCTACAGGTTCAAAAGCTAAAGCACCAGCAAAGATAATAGCTCCACCTAATAACAGTTGCCAAATGGTCAGCTTGATTTTGTCATACGTCGCAAAATTCTTTTTAATAAACACCGTTGATAAGGCCCAAAAGAAGCCAGAACCAATTAACAAGATTTGCCCGAGCAATGAGGTATTCATATGGATATGCTGCAGTTGTGGCCAAAGAATGGCAATCAGCCCCAATGTACCTAAAACCAGCCCTATACTCTTTTGGCTATTCAATCGTTCATTTAAGAAATAATGTGCCAGCACTCCAATAAAAATTGGCATGGTAAAGACCAGCACTGCCGATAAACCCGAATCCACAAATTGCATCGCAAAGGTTTGCGTTGCATAGAAACCTAGACAAATCAGCAAGCTTAAAATCATCAAGGGCTTCCACTCTGACGGTTTTGGCAGAATCGGTTTCTTCAACATTCGCTGTATGATCATTAAAGTTAGTGCAGCCAGAATCAAACGTGTAGAAATAAACAGGAATGGTGGAAAGACTTGCAAACTGTGTTTAACCAAGCCCCATAAAGAACCCCAGACCAGACATAACAACGCGATTGCGCTTACGACTCGAATATTCACGTGTTGTACTCAACCCTTGGAAAGTCATGTTAGTGTATAAAATAAATGACATCATGAATAATGCTATGTTTTAATAGATCCATCATTTTTTTTGATGCTGATTTAGCAGAATCTCCTTTTGAATTTTATCTTTCGGAATGGATGAGCTGGCACGATTGAGGAATTGCCGTGAATATTGATATTAATGATATCCGTTCTTTTGTCACTGTAGCCGAGCTGAAAAGTATTACGGCGGCGGCACATAAGCTCAATTATTTACAATCCAATATGACTGCAAAAATCAAGAAGATTGAAAATCATTACAAACGCCAGTTATTTATCCGTAGACCCAAAGGCGTTGAACTGACTGAATCAGGTATGAATTTGTATACCCAATACAAGAAGATGATGTTCACCTGGGAGGAAACCGAAAATAAAATCTATCAACAAGAAAGCGTACTGCGTTTCGGGACCAATACCAGTCTCGGTGGCATGCGTTTTTACCCGTCTTTTAGCAAATTATATGAGGCTTATCCTGACCTCTCGATTACCATGAAAACGGGTTCTACGGGCTATATTGAAGATGAAATTCTCGCCGGCAATCTGGATATGGCCTATGCGCTAGGTCATCCAAAACAGAAGACCCTGCAATATATTCAAAAGGCGGATGATCAACTGGTGATTATTGGTAAAAATATGATTAACTATGACAGTCTTGAAGAGTGTCTGAATCATCAAAATATCTTGCTGGCCTCTGAACAATGCTGCTATGCCACAACTCTGGATAGCATCTATAGCGACTATAATCTTAAAAAGGGTGAACTCACCCATATTTATGATCATGAAGCTTTAATTCACTTTACCCAGCTGGGCATGGGCATTTCCATGATTGCCAAGTCATTGATTGAGAAATATAAAATTCAATATTATCGGGAAACGCCTGAACAATATCGGGATATCGGTCTTTATCTGATCGCACGTCAGGACCATGTTTTTACCCCGATTGAAAAGCAGTTTATTGGCCTAAATGATGCGCTTTAATTAAGGCACTTTTTTATAAAAAGCGTTTTTTTAGCCTCTTGATGTATTTTTCACGTGAGACTTTTTAAAGTTCACGATCTATTAATGCCATATTATTCGTGCTTATCGTAAAACTTTATATTTTTCCGATGTTAATCTATTTTTCAAATGAAAAAAAAAGAATTCCTTTCCTAACAGAAAAAAAATCGATTTGAAAAGTGATATAGTACGGAACGTATAAATTCTCTTTGGTCACCGAAGTATTAGGGTGCCTATTTCGAAATAGTTAGGACTAGCAATGACTGATAATGCAACGATCTTGCAGCATGTACCAGTAGGTAAAAAAGTAGGGATTGCCTTCTCTGGTGGTTTAGACACTTCAGCAGCTTTATTATGGATGAAACAGAAAGGCGCAGAGCCTTATGCATACACTGCAAATCTGGGTCAACCTGATGAAGATGACTATGATGCTATTCCAAAGAAAGCTGAACAGTACGGCGCAGTCAAAGCTCGATTAATCGATTGTCGTTTACAACTTGCGCTTGAAGGTATTGCCGCGATTCAATGTGGCGCATTCCATATCAGCACGGGTGGTGTTCCTTATTTCAATACCACACCTTTAGGTCGTGCAGTGACGGGTACCATGCTGGTCACCGCAATGAAAGAAGATGACGTTAATATCTGGGGTGATGGTTCGACTTATAAAGGTAACGATATTGAACGTTTCTATCGTTACGGTTTATTGACCAACCCTGCCCTTAAAATCTATAAACCGTGGTTAGACCAACAGTTTATTGATGAGTTAGGTGGCCGTGCCGAAATGTCGCAATTCTTAATCGACAACGGCTTTGACTATAAAATGTCAAAAGAAAAAGCCTATTCAACTGACTCGAATATGCTGGGCGCAACACATGAAGCCAAAGATTTAGAATACCTGAATGCCGGTATTAAAATCGTCGACCCGATTATGGGTGTTGCATTCTGGAAAGACGACGTTGAAATCCAGCCAGAACAAGTGAGCATTACTTTTGAAGAAGGTATGCCGGTTGCACTGAATGGCCAACGCATCGAAGATCCGGTTGAATTTATTTTAGAAGCAAACCGTATCGGTGGCCGTCATGGTCTAGGGATGTCTGACCAGATCGAAAACCGTATTATCGAAGCAAAATCTCGCGGTATTTATGAAGCACCGGGCATGGCATTGTTACACATTGCTTATGAACGTCTAGTCACTGGTATTCATAACGAAGATACCATTGAACAATACCGTATCAACGGTTTACGTTTAGGTCGTTTACTTTACCAAGGTCGCTGGTTCGATTCACAAGCATTGATGCTTCGTGAAACTGCGCAACGTTGGGTTGCGAAAGCAATTACTGGTACTGTAACACTTGAATTACGTCGTGGTAATGATTACACCATCATGAACACTGAATCTCCAAACCTCACTTATGAAGCTGAGCGTTTAACGATGGAGAAAGGTGATTCGATGTTTACACCGATGGATCGTATCGGTCAGTTAACCATGCGTAACCTTGATATCACAGATACACGTGCAAAACTGGGTATCTACACAGAAACTGGTCTGCTTTCTGTAGGTCAAGGCTCTGCAATTCCACAATTGGAAAACAAATCAAAATAAGCATTTGATACATTGGTATCAAACCTTAAAAGGCTGAATCTTGTATTCGGCCTTTTTTATGCCCTTACAATAAGCAACCCCATCATCTCAATTATAGAACAACACGTCGCAATAAAAGACTATTTATCCCTATTATGAATCGATAATATAAGCATCAAGCAGAACATAATAATTTGGGAGATGAAAGATGAATGCTTATCTACATCGTAGTGAAAATCGTGGTCATGTTAAAGCAGGCTGGTTAGACACCTATCATAGTTTTTCATTTGGTAGCTGGTACAACCCGAAATACATGGGTGTCAGTGCCCTGCGCGTCATTAATGACGATACCGTGGCTGCACACAATGGTTTTGGTACTCACCCACATGACAATATGGAAATCCTGACTTGTGTACTGGATGGCACCATTTCCCATAAAGACAGCATGGGCAATGAAGGCCAGATCAATGCAGGTGAATGGCAATTGATGAGTGCGGGTACAGGCGTCACTCACAGTGAAATGAACAAGCATGATAAAGCGGTGCATCTGTTACAGATATGGATTCAACCGAATGTACAAGATGCGGACCCCACCTATCAGCAAATTCAGCTCAATCCGAAAGATCATCCAAACCAATGGCACTTGATCGCAGGTGATGAATCTGCACCGATGCTGATCCGTCAAAATGCTGAAGTGAAAACTGCGGTCATTGAAAAGGATCAACATCTAGACATTACAGCACAGAAAAAAGTGAACTACGTGCATGTGATTTCAGGTGAAGTAATGATTGCAGATCATTTAGTCAAAGCTGGTGATGCCTTGCTATTTGATGAAACAGCAACCATTACTGCGCTGCAAGACAGTCAGATGATCTGGTTTGACCTACCTTAAGCCCCGTTTTAACTCGTACTCCTCCCTCGGGGGTACGAGCTTTTTAATCGCTACTTCCGCCACCATCACAACTCCCCGAATCCGAGCTAGTACTGTCACTTATGCTACAGTGATCGGTATGTCTGGAAGCATGATGTTGAGATGAGTCATTGATATAAGGCGTTGGCGAATACGAATCACTAGAGTCAGATAAAACTTGTCTAGCGCTGGTTTTCTTTACCCAGAGTATCAATAAAACCAAGCCAATCACAACCAGTACAATAATAAATAACAGCATTAGAAATCTTGTGTGCCCTGCCAATCTTTAGAAACGACTATATCCTGAGTCTAGACTTTAAAAAAGATAGACATTAAAAAAGCCCGATTAACGGGCTTTTCTACAACCTTGAACATTTTTAAAAACAATCTAGATTGTTTCGTTCGTTGTTAGCTGTGTATTCAGGTCATCATATCTTTTTGCATTTAGGCAAGATTTCTCTTAAATCCCAAATAGTATATGACTTCCTTATTGATTAAATTAGCACCAATTGTGAATGGGGTCAAGCACCCTTTTAATGTTAAAAAGCTTAGCCCAATACCTCATGACCGTGCCGAAGTAAACTATCTAAACAATGTGTTGAACTCAAAATAATATCATCATAAAAAACTAAACATTATTGGTTTTTACGTTCTTTATTCACCAGATAATCCACCACCTGCACAACCTTTTCATCACCGCCCTGAACAATATATTTACCATTTACCACGACCGCAGGAACGCCCGTGAGTTGGTATTTACGCGCCAATTGATTGGATTCAGCAATTTTTGCCGTGATTGCAAAAGAATCAAACATGCTATTAAACTTTTGCTCAGGTACGCCGTATTGGGTAAAAAATTTAGCAAAAGTTTCCTTTTGCAAAATTCTTTGATTGCCAGAAAAATTGGCATGGAATAATGGTAAATGTATCCGCTTGCGAACGCCTAATGCTTCACTGACATAATAGGCACGCGCACCCTGCTCCCACATGGGTGTCATTGCTGCCGGCGTACGAAGAAAATACACATCTTTTGGAATCTTCTTCAACCAGCTTTGCATATGCGGTTCTAATTTAAAGCAATAGGTACAGCCATACCAAAAAAATTCACGTACCTCGATTTTATCTGGAACAGACGTTTTTTCTGGATTTTGTACAACCGTATAATCTTTTCCTGCAAAAAAATCTGCTGCTATTGTCTGGGTAGAAAGTACTGCAACCATTGCAGTAAGGCCCGTTAAAATAAATTTTTTCATTAACTTCACTAAGCTCTTAGCGACTTTATCGCGCCCGAGAATTTATAAGTAATACCATTCCAAAACCTTATCGTAAAACACTGTTTATGTCCTTAAACAGTCGACATCAGACTACGATAGGCATAGTTTACTCGAGAAATGCCCTACAAAAAGTAGGTCTTATAAATTATCGATTAAAATCAACAATTAAAAACAAAAATGCAACAGCTTAATAGATCTATTATTAAGATTCATGTCGTTACGTCTTGTTTTATCAGTTAGTCCCATCCGCCTTTTTAAAGCTATAAAAAAAGCCCTGAATCGTTTTGACTCAGGGCTTTGGAGTTCATGTAACTTTATGAAAAGTTATATGACTTTAATATCTTGGTAGGTATATCCAGACTCGAACTGGAGACCTCTACGATGTCAACGTAGCGCTCTAACCAACTGAGCTATACACCTAGAATAAGAAGCATGATATTCATTTTTTTGTCGCTTCACAAGTTTTTTTGCGACTGTTTGATGACAATCGCACAGTCTTTAAGCAACCGCTTAAATTCTTGGATATTGAGCTGGTCGTTTTGCTCTAAAAATACGATTTTTTGATATAACACAGTCACTTGTTCGAATGGCGTCTGCTCCTCAACCAACACAGCGATACGTTGTATCCAGCGATGAAAGCTTTCCGCTGGATATTTATGCAAATGCTGAGGTAACTGTTTCTCAAATTGAATAATCAAGCGTTGATATTGTTCTTGCTTGCCTCGTTGTCCCCACCAGTACCAGCCACCGTAGAGCAACAAAATACTGCCAATACCAACGACTAAAATAATCACATAGCCATAGCTTGAATCCAGACCTAATCGGGATAACCAGTTTTTCTGCTTTTCTGCATCATAACCGACCACTTTGCTTTGCCATTGATAGCTGAGATAGTCACTCCAGATGCGCATATTTTTGAGGAATTTAAACTGCTGTAAACGCCAGGCCTGCGTTTGCCCTTCGCCCCAGACATTTTGGTCTTGCGCCAGATAATCTTGCATACCGGTATCAATTCGTTGTGGTGCAATCATGGCGGTAGGATCAATTCTTTGCCATTTCCCATCCAGATAAACTTCACTCCATGCATGTGCATCCAGCTGGCGGACTTCCCAACTTTGTCCGTCTGGTGCCCATTGTCCACCTTGATAGCCTGTCACTACGCGTGCGGGAATTCCCACATAACGCATCATCATCACAAAGCTCGAGGCATAATGTTCACAAAAACCTTTGCGACTGGAAAACAGGAATTGATCAATCCGGTCTCCACTCAAAGTACCCGGCGTTAATGTATAGCTAAAGCCATTTTCTCTATACCAGGACAGTACCGATTGTAGGTATTTTTCAGGCTGTCTCTGGTTCTGCTCAAATAATTGCTGCGCCAGTTGTTGTGCTTTTCTATCTCGGCCCTGATCAAATCGAGTATTCAGTTCAAGTTGACGCGATGATAAGTAGACTGGCACCGTTGCTGTTTGTCCTAACCAAAGCAGGTGTATCGGTTGATTGCGTTTAACCAGTTTGGAAGGACGAATACTATCGTCTTGATATAACTGTAAATAACGCTCTTGGGGAATCGAATATTCCAGTCCCATGATCCAGTTGGCCTGCTCATCGGCAGGTAAATATTGATAGCTCACACGGCGTGAGGAGACAGGAATGCGCTTGAGCTGCTGATTATCAAAACTACTGCTCCAGGTGCTGCCATCATACTGGTCCAGAACCAGTGCTCGCCAATATAGCTCTGGCCGACCGGGAAAATCAGACATCGGTGCGATGACACGGAAAGCCAAGGCAGAAGACTGAGATAGTTGCGCAATATCCCCCGGTGACATCCGGTCACTGATGCCTGTGGTCGCATGGTTCTGTTGAATGGGAATCGCCCACAGCGGCGGTAACCGCGGAAAGAACATAAACAGCAGTATAAAGAATGGTGTGGCAATCCCGACAAACTTCAGGATTTGCCTTATATCTTGTTTTAACTGATTTCTGGTCTGATTCTTCTGTTTAAATAAATCAGTTTGAAGCCGATAGAGGCCCATGAGGCACATCAGCAATGCCCCAAACACGATCATGGCCATCCAGAAAGCCTGGCTATATAACAGTAAGCTAGCACTGACAAATAGGGCAAAGTTAAAGACAATCAGTAAATCGCGGGTTTTTTTAGACTCCAGACTCTTGGCAAATAAACAGGTGGTTAGAAATGCAACCCCCGCCTCTACGCCGAGTAAGCTTTGGTACTGAATATAAATCAACGCAACCGACACTAAGGTAAATGCCACCAAAAGTAGTTTAGGCATTGGCGTAATTTTTTGTTTGTGATAGCGCCATACCAAAGTTAGCCAGACAATGCCCCACAATCCGCTGAGTGTGACTGGAATAAAGCTCACTTGACCGATCAGGATCAATCCTAAAGCAGCTAAAACACAAAAATAGATGGCTTTGGTCATATTTAAGCCTGCGCAAGTAAAAGTCTGGCTTTGATTAATTGGCTTTGACCTTGTCCACTTTCCAGTCTGGCGTGTGGCAAAATTACAGCATAGTCATTCCCGGATTGTTCACATTGTTCAATCAACCCCATCATCAAGCTTAGTTTCTGTTCATGGTCCAGTGCTGGAATGAGCTGATAATCGATATCTAGGTGTTGATGACTGGTCTGCGCTTCAAACATCTTGATTAAAAAACCCTGCCCACGTGCAACCTGCTTCCATGCTACATTCTGATAAGAATCCCCATGCTGGAAAGTTCTGAGCTCTTTAAATTCATCCAGACTGTCCTGCGCCGAAGTCGGCTGAAGTTTATGTTCTTTTTGCCAGTCAGTGGCCTTGGGGGCGATCCAGACCTCTTGTTGTGGATATAGATAGGTCCATGCACGCACCAATCCTAAAGGATAGGTCGCATAAATTTTCAAGGCATCCAGTTCATATCTACCACGTTGTTCCGGTAAAACGGCGAGTTCCAGACTTTGTTGAGTCTGGTCCAGATACAGGAAATGTTCTTGTTCTTGCCAATTTAGACGCAAATATCGAACTGTTTGGGTGGATTGTTTTAATAAAATTTTCAAGATCAGCGGCTGGTCTACTTGCCCTACCTCTGCAGCGACCACTTCAATCTGCAAGCCATGCAACTGCTTAAAGGTCAGATAAAAGCTGATACAAAGAATGGCACTGATTAAAAAGCAAAAACCGAGAATCAGGTTATTGGCATAGTTAATGCCTGCAATAAATGTAATGACAATCAGCACCAGATATAAAAAACCTTGCTTGTAAATAAACACCAGTACATCTTTCTGCAATAAGATTTTGCTGCCTTCAACCTGAAAGCGCTTTGCAATCCATTGTTGTAGCTGCCGCTTGAGTCTATTTTGCATAGGTCAATCTCAACTATAAGACATCAACTGATTGCAAAATCTGTCCAACTTCAAGCTCACTCAGACTTAAGCGATGTGCGACCACCGCAACAAAAACAGCTTGTACATCGTCTGTCATTACAAAACCACGCCCCTCCACCAAGGCATAGGCTTGTGCCGCAGCCTTCAATGCCAATACCCCACGTGTGGACAGCCCATGACGTAACTTTCGAGTTTCAGCGGCCAGATCCAGAATATAATTC
Source organism: Acinetobacter sp. WC-323 (assembly GCF_000314615.1). Lineage (NCBI taxonomy): Bacteria > Pseudomonadati > Pseudomonadota > Gammaproteobacteria > Moraxellales > Moraxellaceae > Acinetobacter > Acinetobacter sp. WC-323. The sequence goes on along the minus strand of NZ_AMZS01000048.1, from coordinate 23,702 downwards.
AGCACCGCCTCGCTAAGGAAAACCTGCTTTGCCAGCTCCCGTAAATGTAAAATATCAGCTTGATTAAACACGGTATCCAGTTGATGGATCAATACCTGTCGTGAACGCTGTTGTAATAACAATTTTTCCGCTTGTCGGGAAGGATAGCCCAGTGATAACCGCATCAAGAAACGGTCGAGTTGTGATTCAGGTAATGCATAGGTGCCACTTTGAAATAACGGATTTTGTGTGGCGAGGACCCAGAACGGTTGCGGCAATTCATAATGCACGCCATCGACGGTGACTGCCCCTTCTTCCATTGCTTCCAGTAGTGCACTTTGAGTTTTGGGACTACAGCGGTTAATTTCATCGGCCAACAAGATCTGGGTAAAAACTGGCCCCTGCCTGAATTCAAACAGATGTTCTTTCTGGTTAAAGATATTGATGCCAATCACATCACTGGCCAGCATATCGTTGGTGAATTGAATGCGCTGAAAATGTAGTCCTGCCAGACGCGCCAAAGCACTGGCCAATGTGGTTTTCCCTAGCCCAGGTAAATCTTCAAACAATACATGACCACCCGCCAGCAAGCAGGTCAGCGCCAATCTGGTTTGTTGCGGTTTATCTAAAATCAGTTGGTTTACTTCAAATAAGAATTGCTCAATCTTTTGTGTAAAGCTTTGAATATCCTGTTCTAATGCCTGATTCTGCTTGGTTTTCTCTTGAGCTGATGACTTTTCCATGCCCCACATTATTCTATCCCCCAAAATAAAACAGTGTATGTTCAACATACACTGTTTTGGTTTTTTTTCAAAGAAATCAAATAATTTCTAGCAAGGACACTTTTTCATATTACCCCCCGCCGAAGGATAACGTGCATCGATACAATGACGATAAAACGTCTTGGCATCCATCGGGGTTAAATCTGGATGATGTGCTTTCATATGCGCTAGATAAGTTTCATAATCAGGCACACCGACCATCAACCGGAAACTCTGCTGCAAACGTTGCCATAAAACAGCGATACGCGACCAATTCTTTGGTGATAACAGCAAGTGCTTTTGCGACATGATGGTGAATTTAATAATCTTCACGATCACTGCACTGCCTTGCCGGGCAATTTTAAAATCCATCGTTACTCTCCTTTGATGCTATTCGCAGTCATCGGTGTGTCTGAATAAACGGCTGGTGCCTCATTCACGGTTGGTGTTGGACTTGCTAAAGCACGGCGTACAATGCCAATTGACGCAATCACCATTACAATCGCAACAATCATAAAGAAGCCACAAAGTGCCGCATTGATCTGGTTTGACATCACAATGGTCTGCATTTCAGCAACGGTTTTGGCGGGTGCAAGCACTTCACCACGCGCAATCGCATCCGAGAAACGATTGGCTTGTGCAAGGAAACCTATCTTCGGATTTTCGTGGAAAATCTTTTGCCAGCCCGCAGTCATCGAAGTAATGAACAAGAAAATCGTTGGGACAATCGTCACCCAGACATATTTCTCTTTCTTCATTTTGAATAAAATGACGGTACCTAAAATCAGTGCCATCGAGGCAAGAATCTGGTTACCAATACCAAACAGTGGCCACAACGAGTTAATCCCGCCGAGTGGATCAACCACCCCTTGGTAAACGAAGAATCCCCAACCTGCGACCGCGACAAAGGTTCCGACCATATTGCCAAAGAATGAACTTGATTGCTTAATCGCCGGAACCACAATTCCCACAGTATCCTGCACCATGAAACGACATGCACGCGTTCCTGCATCTACTGCGGTCAGAATGAATAAGGCTTCAAACAGAATCGCAAAGTGATACCAGAACGCCATCATTGAGCGGTTATTGAAAATCTCTGAAATGATATGCGCCATACCAATTGCAAATGTCGGTGCGCCACCGGTACGAGACAAGATTGAACTCTCACCGACCTCCTGCGCCAATAAACTCAACATTTCTGGACTAACCACAAAGCCCAGATTACGCACCGCTTCCGCTGCAGTCTCTACTGAAGTGCCTAAAACTGCTGCTGGCGCATTAATGGCAAAATAAATACCCGGATCAAGTACTGTCGCACAGATCATGGCCATGATGCCGACGAATGATTCCATCAACATACCGCCATAACCGATCATACGAATATTGACTTCATTATCGACCAGTTTAGGCGTTGTCCCTGAAGCAACCAGAGCATGGAAACCTGAAATCGCACCGCAGGCAATGGTGATAAACAGGAAAGGAAATAAACTACCCGCAAATACAGGGCCTGTACCATCGACAAAGTGTGTGACTGCTGGCATTTTCAGGTCCGGCATCGCAAAGATAATCCCGACCGCCAAACCTGCAATTACACCAATTTTCAAGAAAGTTGATAGATAATCACGTGGGGCTAATAATAACCAGACCGGTAATACCGAAGCGATAAAGCCATAAATAATTAGAGCCCATGTCAATTGGGTGCCACTGAGGGTAAATAACTGTCCCCAATAGGGATCTTTCGCCACATCACCACCGTAGACAATCGCCGCCATCATCAGCACAAAACCGATAATCGATACTTCGGCAATTTTCCCTGGGCGTATATACCGCATGTAGATACCCATGAATAATGCAATCGGAATCGTCGCAGCGATACTGAACACCCCCCACGGGCTATGCGCCAGCGCTTTGACTACCACCAGTGCCAGTACGGCCAGGATAATGATCATCACGCCAAGCGTACCCAGCATCACAATCACACCCGCAAAAGTGCCAAGCTCCTGTTTCGCCATTTCTCCCAAAGAACGGCCATCGCGTCGTGTAGAGATAAATAGCACCAGAAAATCCTGGACGGCACCGGCAAGAACAACCCCGACCAATAGCCAGATCGTCCCGGGTAAATAACCCATTTGTGCGGCAAGAATCGGCCCGACCAAAGGTCCGGCTCCTGCAATGGCTGCGAAGTGATGTCCAAATAAAACAAATTTATTGGTCGGAACATAATCCAGACCATCGGCAAGGCGATGCGCTGGGGTTAACCGTCTCGGATTTAATTCAAAAACTTTGTTTGCAATAAATAAACTGTAGAACCGATATGCAATGCTATATACACAGACCGCAGCAAGAACCAACCAGACCGCATTGACATGCTCACCACGACTAACCGCCAATATCCCAAATGAAATTGCCCCGACAATGGCAACCAAACTCCATAGGAGCTTTGAGGAAAGTGTTGACTTTGCTTGTGTTGTCTCCATTCAAAACCTCTCAATTACATAACGCGTGGTTAGGGTCTGTTGACATTTCATAGATGCGTGCGACAAAGGACATTTTTAGAGGACACAAAGCATGTCTTATGCAATTTAGCTATTCTAAATAATGAGCAGCGATTACAGCTGTACAAGATAATGCAATGGCAGTAAAAAATGTCAGCAAACCCTCTTAGCTTTCCCTTTCTATATTTTCTGTAGAAGAAATATCTTTGTAAGTTTACCTTCTGACTACAATTATTTATCTAATACTTTGGCATAAAAAAAGGGATGATTGTTCATCATCCCCTTCGATAATTGTATATCTTGCGTAGCTCAGCTACACAGGCACAATTATGCACGCTCTAGGTAGTCACCAGTACGGGTATCTACACGAACGCTTTCTTCTTGCTGTACGAATAATGGAACACGTACCACAGCACCTGTTTCAAGTTTCGCAGGCTTACCGCCACCGCCAGAAGTATCACCACGTACACCTGGATCAGTTTCAACGATCTTGAGTACAACGAAGTTCGGTGGGCTTACCGTCAAAGGTACGCCATTGAACAGCATAATTGTACATTTTTCATTTGAATCGTCTTTTAACCATTTCGCAGCATCACCCATTGCGGTTTTATCAGCAGCGATTTGCTCGAAAGATACAGGATCCATGAAGTTCCACATTTCACCATCGTTGTAGAGGTAGTCCATTTCAACTTCTACAATATCAGCTGCTTCTAAAGAATCACCTGATTTGAATGTTTTTTCTAATACTTTACCAGAGCGAAGGTTACGTAATTTCACACGGTTAAATGCTTGACCTTTACCTGGTTTTACATATTCATTTTCCATGATTGAACATGGGTTACCATCAAGCATAACTTTAAGGCCTGCTTTAAAATCATTTGTAGAATAATAGGCCATGAAAGGCGCACTCCAAACTTAAAACTCAAATCTATTAATGTTAGACTACACGCACTGGTGTAACACTAACACTATTTTTAACGTATGGCATGATAAACTATTTACATCAAGAGCAAAACTGGCAATCGCAACTCAGTGACCTAATTACTGATCCTTTAGAGCTGTTAAATCTGCTTGAGTTATCTACCGATCAGCTATTATCAGGGGCAATCCTGGCCTCTGAACAGTTTAAATTGCGCGTCCCGCGTGCATTCGTCGGAAAAATGAACATTGGCGATCCTCTAGACCCTCTGTTGCTACAAGTCTTGCCACATCATCTGGAACTGGAAGAACATCCTGAGTTCGTGACCGATCCGCTTGGTGAGGAAGCCGCCAATCAAATGGCCGGGGTTCTGCATAAATATCAATCACGTTTTTTACTCACGCTGACGGGTGCCTGTGCCATCCACTGTCGCTATTGTTTTCGTCGCCATTTTCCTTATCAGGAAAACCTGCCTAAAAATGACGACTGGATCAATATCAAAGCCTATATTGAACAAAATCCACAGATCAATGAAGTGATTTTAAGTGGTGGCGATCCACTGACATTAAGTAACCGAAAAATTGCGTTGTGGCTAGAACGTCTAGCATCTCTCCCTCAGCTCAAGATATTGAGAATTCATTCACGCGTTCCAATTGTAATCCCCAACCGTATTGATGATGAGCTGATTTCTATATTAAAAAACAGTAGGCTACGCATTGTAGTAGTGGTACACTCAAATCACGCAGCTGAGCTTGATGATTTCACCTGCTCGAAGTTATTACAGTTATCACTCCACCATATTACTGTGCTTAATCAGGCGGTTTTACTTAAAGGTGTGAATGATGCTGCAGAAACTTTAAATGCATTGAGTAGCCGTTTATTTGAAGCACGAGTAATGCCCTATTACCTTCATGTTTTGGATAAAGTCAAAGGGGCTCAGCATTTTGATTTAAGATCTTCGGAGATAGATCAAATATATACTGATGTATTAGCAAGTTTGCCAGGCTATCTGGTACCAAAACTTGTCAGGGAAATTGCGGGCGAAAAAAATAAAACACCGCTTTTTGGGGTCCAAACGTTCTGAGATTGATAACACAATGATGAATAATGCTTTTTCGGATATTTTTCAAATTCCAACTGTCTTGAGACGAGACAAACTCAGCTTTTGCGATACCAATTCGAAAAGTCTAAATGAATGGATTTCCAACTTGTCCATCATGCAGTTGGGCGATACCTCTAAAGCATTATTCGCCGCCTTACTTGAACTGAGTGAACTTGAATGCCCTGAAACCTTGCGTTTTGATCTGGTTCAGGTGCTGCACCCAACCATTGAAAATGTGTTAGGAAGTCTGGAAAAGAATTTTTTCAATCAGGGCGTGATTAGCTCGGACCGTAATGAACACATCATTGAACTGGCTATGCTACTGCGTTGTTACTTCGCAGCAATCTATATCAATATTGTACGTCGCAGTAACGATCAGCTCGATCAGCAGAAGTTCTCTATCTTTGCCCTAAACCAAAAGAAAAATCTGCAAACAGCACGAACGCTGGCCACCTTTCAGTCCTTGCAACAACTGACCCAACTGCTCTACCAACAACATATGTTGTATAGCGAACCTGTAGCAGGACAATGGCTCATTGCCCATCAGCTTTATGATGCCGCCGTGACCCATAAATATCAGCATACCAACCTGGATCAGATACAAGGTAAACCCAATGCCTTAAGTAATATCTCGCAAGCTTATGCACAATTGATTTTAATGGATATTTTTAATACCAATCAAATCCGTCAATCCGAGATTCAAGCTTTATTCCAGTGTAGTTTCGACTGGGCAAAAATGGTTCAGATCCTGACCAAAGAAACAGACCTGACCAAATATGTGGTCGATACGACTAAAGATCATCCACCCATTTATAATAAAAAACAAAGCTCTGGCTTTAATCCCAATATTTTTATCAGCACCCATAGTCTTCTGGATCATGTCACCGCGACCTTACACAAAAATGCAGAATATGTGTCCAAGAATGAGAAAATCTATTTAACCCCGGCCTTAAAATTCCATGTGCAAACCATTCTTGGTACCACGGCAGAGCGCCGACATGAGCGTTATGAATATTCAGCGCAATTACATATCTGCTTTGGCTTACTTACGGCCCACTTTTATCTGTCCAAAGCTAAGAATTTTTCAGAAACACTCTTATTAGACCACAGTTACGGTCTACAAAATGAATCAAAGTTTATGTCGGCCTGGGACAAAAAAAGTTCAACCGATAATCAGGAATCGGCAATTCAACGCTTAAGCCGTGAAAGTAAAGCCGTTTACCAAGCCGATATCCTAGATATTAGTGTGAACGGTTATCGTATTAAATGGTCTGGGGAGGCACCAAAGAACTTAAGAACAGGTGAATACATCTTAGTTAAAGAAACATCGCATGGGCATTGGCGTGGCGGTGTGATTCGTTGGCTCAAACAATCGACCGAGAAAAGTCTGGAACTCGGTTTGGAAGTACTGGCACAGGAAATCTTCCCTTGTGCGGTACGGGTTCAGGCAGATCGCCATATCAGCAATTATCATCCGACACTTTTATTAAAAAACCAGAATTTGGATGAAACCAAAACAACTTTAATTTTACCAGGTTCACAAATTTTTCGAGAACACCAGGCTGTTTATTTAAGATTGGGGAAAGAGGAAGTAAAAGTGTATTTATTAAACGCACAATTAATAACCCAGAGTTTTGTTCAATTTGATTTTGAACTGCTGAATGATGAGGAACAACCGATCCTTCAGCGATATATGGCACAAAAGAATATGGACACCATTGATCAAGATTTATGGGAAGCTTTAAAGTGAGAAATTCTTTACTCTCTAAAAAATTAAAACGCACTGAAACACGTTTATTGATTATTGATGACAACCAGCTTCGTTATAATCAGATTTCAGCTTTATTTACGGCTCAAGACCATCAAATTAAAGCCACTTTACTCGATGATCTGAAAACCTTCGAGAAACAGCTGAATTTACCTTGGGATATTGTGATTTTTGGTCGGGCCTACGATTTAAAAATCGAACAGACCCTCTCCCTGATTCAAGCCTCAGCACAACCCAATTTGCCTGTTCTCCTGCTTGAACCTGAGGATTATAAAGCCGATCAATATCAGAGCTACATCCATAAAGGCATTTATGACATCCTGAATCTGAAATCACCAGAAAAATTCTATATCAGTATCATTCGTGCGCTTTCTTATAGTCGTTTGGTGCAAGCAGAACATCGTTTACTGAATGAACTGGAAGCCGCACAAACGCAAGCTCAATCACTGGTTGCAGAAAGCCATAAAGCGGTTGCCATTTTGCAGGAAGGTATTCACATGCATGTGAATGCCGAATACGCCAATCTATTTGGTTTTGCCAATCCAGAAGAATTAATTGGCTTGCCGATTCTGGATGTGTTGCAGCCAGAGGATTTAAGCCAGTTTAAACTGCGCTTTAAAAAGATTTCTCAAGGACAGTTTGAACAAGGCCGCTTTGAACTTCGTACACAAAACGCGACAGTGAAGCAGAATCCCCTTCAACTGGAATTCTTACCTTCAGGCAATGAAGATGAAATCCAGCTTAATATTGAATGTGGCACTTCATCTCAAGCGGCAGCCACACCTTCAACGGCCGCGCCTGCCGAGAAAGCATCCAGTCTAAGCAGCGCTTTACAACATATTAACCGCCAGCTTAGCAATCACCCGGCCAATGCCAATGCGCTGGTTTTATTCAGCTTAAGCAATTGTCCGAGTGAGGTTTTCCAAACCGATTGGCGTGGCACTCGTGCATATTTTGCCAATATTCCTCACTTCATTAAAGAACAGGTGAATGTCCCGGTCTGTCAGGTGGAACATGGTTTATATGTCTCGTTATTTCAGGCCGAATCAAAGAGTGTGCTCAATTCCCTGCTGATGGGTTTGAATGGCTTACAAAAACCGCAATTGGTAGTGACCGATCACTACACCTTCCCGCTGCATTTAAAATTAGGCTATTGCGAAATTAGCCAGCCTATTGCAGATGAAGTTCGTTTTGAACAGGTGTTAACCAAGGCTTTCCTGGTTCCTCTACCGGTGTTCAATAGTCCAAAAATTGATGCAGATATTGGCCTGACCACAGAACATATTCCTGTTGCTGTGCAGTTAACCCTGTTACAAGAGCTGAAAAAGAAACTGGATGCAGGCGATATCCATCTGAAATATCAGCAGCTCTATGACAAACAGGATCAACACACGCATACTTATGAAGTATCTGGCGGGTTTATCTATAATAATCAGTGGCAGGATTTAAGTGATCTTGGCGACCTGAAAGATGATCCTGAGCTATCTATTCAACTGGATCGCTGGATTCTTGTTGAAGCCTGCAAGCAGTTACACAACTTTATTACCCAATATCCAAAGGCGAAATTGATTGTAAACCTCAATCATCAGGTCTTGCTAAATGATAAAAAGCTACCAGAACTGGTGGCGAAACTATTAACCATTATTGGCAGTAAACAGGCTCATCCTTTAATTTTGCAGTTCTCTGAACAAGCACTACAACAAAACCTGTCACAGGCACAGCCACAGATCGCGCTATTGCGTCAGCACGGTGCCGAGATTTCCATCCGTGGTTTTGGTGATTCGCTCTATAGCGATTCGATGTTGCAGCAAATCGATGTTCAATATCTGAGCTTGCACAGCAAACTTACTCAAATGCTGAGTGCTGAAAAAGAAATGGCCGCTCTACAAGAGAAAATCTTGCACTTTATCGGGCAAAAGCCTGTCGAAATTTTCTTAACCGAACTCAACGACATGAACTTGTTTGCCAATGCATGGAATGTCGAAGCACGCTTCTTGCAAGGTAATTATTTCCAGAAAAAACTGGACCGTCTTACTGACGTACAGGATCAATAAAAAATCCTCCCCAACCCTCCTTTTGAAAAGGAGGGTGAATTAAAGGGCATAAAAAAACGGGCATATTGCCCGTTTTTTTCTTTCTTGATATTAACGTTTGATAGAACGTGACATACCAGAGAAACGTTGTTTGAATTTGTCGATACGGCCGCCTGTATCCACATTCTTTTGTTTACCAGTGTAGAATGGGTGGCAAGCTGAACATACGTCAAGGTAAATTGTTTCTTTACCAAGCGCAGATTTAGTTTCGATAACGTTACCACATGAACAAGTAGCAACTAATTTTTCGTATTTAGGGTGAATATCGGCGCGCATGGTCGATGCTCCTATTAAGTAAGAAAGGCTTAAGCTGTTATCGCAATTGATCACTCTCAACATGAGGAAAGCAACGTGTTCGCACACGTGCAGATCAACACCACAACAGACCATTTCTTTTGACTCACCGAGACTCTAAAGGTCAGAGCAAAGCCAACAAGTGGCGAGCATTATACGCCAATAAATTAAATTTTGCGAACTATTCTTGATTCGATTTTGACCAGTGATTCGCAATAATGCCACAGACCATGAGCTGGATTTGATGAAAAATCATAATCGGCAGCACAATCATCCCCAAAGGCTGTCCGATAAACAGGATCTGGGCCATCGGTACGCCACTCGCCAGCGTTTTCTTGGAGCCACAAAAGAAAATCGTCACCTGATCTGCTCGACTAAAGCCCAGCCATTTTGGCACGTATAACGCCAGTAACATCACGATGGTTAACAGCACCGAACATGCCAGGATTAAATAAAACAGTGTCAGGCCATTCACCTGTTGCCATAAACCGGCAATTACCGCACTACTAAACGCGCCATACACCACCATCAGAATCGATCCCTGATCGAAAGCCTTGACCAGACTTGGCATTTTAACCATATAAGGAAAAACATAAGGACGTAGCAACTGACCCAACACAAACGGGACCAGTAATAACAACGTAATCTGCAGAATCGATTCGGTTGGATCAAAGTCATGCTGACTTTGGCCTAAAATAAAATAGCTGACTAAAATCGGGGTAATCATCATGCCGACAATATTAGAGAAAGACGCGCTGCACACCGCCCCAGCCACATTGCCTTTGGCCATCGAGGTAAATGCAATGGAGGATTGTACGGTGGATGGCAAGAAACACATGAACAGGAAACCCCAATACAGTTGCTGACCGAGTAAGGGCTCTAACACCGGCTTTGCTAATAAGCCGATCGCTGGAAAGACCAAGAAAGTAAAAGCAAACACTAAAGCATGCATTTTCCAGTGCAGCATGCCTTCAACCACAGCTTCACGCGAAAGTTTTGCCCCATGCAGGAAAAAAAGTACGGCAATTGCAACAGTCGTCAGAATATTAAAATAATGTGCAACCTGACCTGAAACTGGAAAAAACGTTGCCAGTATCACCATCACAACCAATAAAATTGTAAAGCGGTCCAATGCCAATAATTTCAACATAACTATCCCTATCCACACTAATAATGAAAAAGCCCAATATGGCGAATAATTCAACCATTCGATCAAATTACTCATCATACTGGGCTATTTCAATAAAGCTAGCGTTTTAGCTCAAAAATCTTCGACCGATCAGGCAAGAATCAGTTGTTATAGGCATCCTGATCTTGCTGAATCAATTCAACTTTATAGCCATCTGGATCTTCAACAAAGGCAATAACCGTCACACCACCTTTCATCGGACCCGCTTCACGTATAACTTTACCGCCACGCGCCTTGATTTCTTCGCAGGCTTTATAAGCATCGTCCACACCAATGGCAATGTGACCATAAGCATTGCCCAAGTCATAGCTAGAAGTATCCCAGTTATGGGTGAGCTCAAGTACGGTATTGTCTTTTTCATCACCGTAACCCACAAATGCTAACGTAAAACGTCCTTCTTCATAGTCACGTTGGCGTAGCAATTTCATACCAAGCACCTCAGTGTAGAACTTTAAAGACTGTTCTAAATTACCTACTCGTAGCATCGTATGTAACATGCGCATAGTTATTCACCTTTCTGCTGTGTTGTCTGGTTTTCATGATCACGTAACAGTTTCGCAACCCAAACCACAAGAACTAAAATTGGGATACCAATTAAAGTCGTCATTAAAAAGAAATTCGGATAGCCGATATTGCTGACAATTGTTCCCGAATAACCACCCAACAATTTAGGCGTGAGCGTCATGAGAGAACTGAAAATCGCATATTGAACGGCTGTAAATGATACGCTGGTTAAGCTGGATAAGAAGGCGATAAATGCCGCACCGGCCAATCCAGAGGCTAAATTATCGATAATAATCGCCAAATACAACCATAAAGAACTATAGCTCTTAATGACCTTGCCAGAGAGTTCAACAGTGCTAGCCTGGGCTGGATCAATCACCGCCACAGGCTGAATATCAATATCTAGCGCATTTGTAGGTGCAGTGGTATCAATACGATATTGTCGGGTTGCCAGTAATTCATGGCCAGTGTTATTTTTCAAATTGGCCAAAGCGGTAATGGTTTTGCTGCTAGATGCTTGCAACAGCTTGCCATCCACTGCACCCGTAAATAAACCATTGGAATCAACTTTCGCGACAAATTCCTGACCATCCAGTTTTAAAACAACAGGACGTTCTACATTTAAATCTTCAGCCTTAATCCCTGCCAACTGCCCTTTAACTACCAGACTTTGTTTTAATTCTTTTGGCGTTAACTGATCATCGTTGCTAATCGGCAACAACTGGATTTGTGGCTGTTGTGAAGTAATTAAATAAGGCACTACAAGTTGAATGTTTGAATCAGCTTGATTCTGATACTGGGTACTCACCTGAACTGAATTCGCTTTCGCCAAGACCTCATTCGGTACTTGCAACTTCCAGTAGCCCACCTCATCAGTGTGTACCTGATAGTGTTGCTCACCCACCTGAACTTGTACCTGATCCAGTGGTTTGCCAGACTTCACCAAACCAATGAAAATCAAATTGGTTGAACTTGCAAGCACCGCACCCACAAACATCAGTTTCATAATGTTCATACGTTGTGCCAGCAAACCGCCAAGGAAACCACCAATCAGGCTAAATAAAACGCCATAGATCTTCACGGCTTCCGCAATCTGTTCTTTACTAAAGTTCAGATCCTGATAGAACACATTGGAAATGACCCCTGCAATGATGTCCGAGATACGGAAAAAACCGATGAGCAATAACAGCACCAATGCAAGCTTGACACCATAACGTTTAAAGAAGTCCAGAATAGGCGCAACCCAGGTTTCTTTCGCCATTTGCTGGTTCACAACACCGATTTTGACCAGTCCAAAACCAATCAATAGCGCTGCTGCTGTAGCTGTTAAAAAGCGTAGTGCTTCCAGACCAAATAATGCGGCTGTATCTTTAATGTCTGCTGATTTAGAAATTGCCTCTGTTACATTGCCCGAATAGATATAACTCACCACGAATGTAGCGACTGCAACAAAAAACACAAAGACTAGGCGATAATAATCAGTGGTTTTGTAGTGCTTATGAATACGATTGACCTGTGGCTCACGCACACAAAGCGTGGTAATAATACCGATCACCATGACTGCGGCCATAGTTAAATAAGTATATTTCCAAGCCTCATAAATATAATTCCCTTTCGCTGTACCTAGATAGGCAGCTAAGAACAAAGCCCCTGCACCCGCAACAATCATCCCGATACGATAACCAGCATTGTAGGTGGATGCTAACACGGTCTGCATTTCAGTTTCAGCGAGCTCAATACGATAAGCATCAATCACAATATCTTGCGTTGCCGCCGAGAAGCCCAGTAACACAGCGCCCACCGCCATCTGGATCAAATAGCTCTGTCCAAGTGCTGGATCAGAAAATGCCATGATACAGATCGCACAGATAATCAAACTTTGAGCAATCAGCAACCAGGCGCGACGTCGACCTAAACGTTTGGTTAAAAATGGTACGGGCAATTCATCAATCAGCGGTGCCCAGACAAACTTAAAAGAATATCCCAATGCAGCCCAACTGAAAAAGGTGACTGCACTCTTCTCAATGCCCGCCTCACCTAGCCATAAAGACAAGCTAGAAAAAATCAGTAAAATTGGTATCCCCGCAGAGAAACCAAGAAATAACATAATCAGGGCACGGCGATCTAAAAATGCTTTAAATGCCGAAGCCCACCCGGTGGCTTGCGTTGTCATTGGTTATTATTTTCCAATAATCTATAAATGTGCTTATTCAATCGTTTCTTGCTCCTGCTTGCAAGTTGCTTTATGCAATCATTCTTTTGTTTTGTCGATAAAAAACACAAGTTCGCTTGATCTTTAGGTCTAAAACTGTATACCTTTAATTACTCAACTTACGTTTATTTGTTGGATAGCAACAGTGACCCAAAAACTTGATCAAATGACTGCAACAACTTTATCTTTAACACCAACAAACACGATTACAGCGAAGATCAATTCATTTCCAAGCGCTTTTGAACAGACGGACATACAACCTACACTGCTTAAAACAGCACTACGTGCAGACCAACTTACCCATATTCCAGATTTAGCGGAAATACCAAGTTCAACCAAACGAATCAAGCCGCTCAATAACTTCTTAGGACAAGACCGCGCACGTGCTTCCGTTGAGGCGGGTATCGCGCTGCCTTATTCGGGCTACAATATTTTTGCTGTGGGGACAGCAGGCCTGGGTAAACGCACCATGATCAAGCGTTTACTGCAACAACACGCCAAAACCATGCCGACTCCGGATGACTGGGTCTATCTCAATAATTTTAAAAATCCGCGTCAACCGATTGCTTTACGCTTCCCGGCAGGACAAGGGGTTAAATTCCAGAATGCCTTACAGCAAACATGGCAGATTATTCTTAAACAGTTAGAACGCCGTTTTAGTGCTGAAAGCTATCACAACCGCATTGAGCGCATTCGTCAGGATACCGGTGATGTGCAACAGCAGGCACTGGTAGAACTGACCAAAGAAGGTGAAGAACTTGATTTAAAACTGATTTCACGTAATGACAAACACGTCTTTGTTCCCATGCAACTCAAGGACAATGAATATCATGAGTTGACGCAAACTGACCTGAATACTCTGAATAGCAAAGAGCGTGCAGAAATTACCTCCAATATTCGCTATATGGAGAAGAAACTCGAACGCCTCGGATTACATCTCGGTGATCTGGAAGATGATGCCCGTGATCAGGTTTCAAGTCTAAATCGTGATATCGCAACACAGGTGGTTACCCCGCGGGTAGAATCGATTTTAAATAAAAATAAAGATGTCAAAGGTCTGGATCTATATTTAAAACATTATGCGGAAGACATTATTGATAATGTTGAGCTAATTCTTGAACAAGAAGAGGATGACTTTACTCCTGCCTTATTCAACCGTGTTCCATCACGCTACCAAGCCAATGTCATTGTATCGAACAAACCGAACAGCGGTGCACCCGTCATTTTTGAAGACTTTCCGACGCACTACAACCTGTTGGGCCATGTTGAGCAACTGACCCATAACGGTACCATTACCACTGATTTTACCTTGATTCGTCCAGGTTCATTACATCAGGCCAATGGCGGATTTTTAATGCTGGAAGCAGAGCAACTGCTAGAGCAACCTTATGCATGGCAGGGATTGAAACGTGCCTTAAAATCGGGTCAGCTCAAGCTGTCTTCGCTAGAGCACATGTTGACGTTAACAGGTAGCATTTCCATAGAGCCGGCTTCCGTTCCGCTTGAAATAAAAGTAGTTTTATTGGCAGAACCTGAAATTTATTATGAAATTTTAGAGGTTGAGCCTGAACTTGGCAGTGTCTTTAAAATCCGTGCTGACTTTACAGATACATTACAACGTAATGACAGTAACGAGCAGGCCTATATGCAGCTGATCGCGGATTATGTACAAGCTGACAAGCTATTGCCTTTTGATCGCTCTGCACTTGCAGCCTTGCTGACGGATTCAAGTCGTCAGGCTGAAGATCAAAGCTCATTATCGCTCCATGCATCTACCTTAGGCGATTTAATTCGTGAAGCGCATCACCATGCCTTTAAGGCAGGCGACAAGATCGTGACCGACGAGCATGTCAATCAGGCCCTGCATCATCGTCAATATCGCTTAGGCTATTTACGTGAACTGTACTGGCAGGATCTGTCACGTGGCACCCAATTGATTGAAACCTCAGGTCACCGACTAGGTCAAATCAATGCCCTCTCCGTGATTCATTATGCTGACGTCGAGTTTGGCCTACCTTCTCGCCTGACGGCATCTGTATATCAAGGTGGCGGGGATATTCTGGATATTGAGCGCAGTGTCGAACTGGGCGGCTCTCTGCATGCCAAAGGTGTGTTGTTGATGTCGAGCTTCCTAAAAGCACACTTTGGTCGTGAACAGATTCTGCACTTCTCTGCCGCACTGGCTTTTGAACAAAGCTATGGTCAGGTCGATGGTGATAGTGCAACGGTTGCGGAACTGTCTGCCTTGATCTCTGCAATCTGCCAGATCCCGATTGACCAATCATGGGCAATTACCGGTTCGATGAACCAGTTGGGTCAGGTGCAGCCGATTGGTGGTGTCAATGCCAAAATTGAAGGCTTCTATGATGCCTGCAAATTGCAAGGCTTGACTGGCAAACAAGGGGTGATTATCCCGCGTCAAAACATGCAACATCTGATGTTACGTCAGGACGTGAGTGAAGCGGTCAAAGCGGGACTCTTCCATGTGCACGCGATTGACACCATCGACCAGGCCTTGGAAATTCTAATGGCACGCCCAGTGGGTACACTGGATAAAAAAGGTCGCTATAGCAAAAACTCGATTTATGCTGCAGTCATGGAACAACTTGAATACTGGCAAGCCATCGAAGACGGCGAAGCAGTGGAAGAGGACGAGCCAAAGAAAAAGAAAAAGCGTAAAAAAACCAAGAAAGATGAGGTAGAAGCAAAAGCCAAAGCAAGTGAAGAAAACACAGCTGAGGCAAAAACGCTGAAATCGATGCGCAAAAAGAAAAGCAAATAAACAAAAAGGCCATGTTCCTCGGAACATGGCCTTTTGACTTAGGCAACACCCTGTAACGAGCGTCCACCGGGTAACTGGGCAAAATATTGCTTCAAGGCATCAATACAGCGATGTACCTTCATTGGATATTGTTCGCGTTTAGAGGTTAAGGCATGCAAGGTATAAGATGGTAGTTGCCAATCTGGCAGAACCTCAACCAACGATCCATTGATCAGTTCTTTCTGAATATCCATATACAGGATACGTGCTATGCCATGCCCTTGTTGACATAACGCCTTGGCTACAAAAACATTATTGGTGCCTAAACGTGTTTTCATATCCACATTCACCACATCGCCACTGATGCCGTGACGGAAGGTAAAATGTTGATAATTTTGCATGAGGGTTATCGGCAGTAATTCATGGTTACGCAAGTCTTCAGGACGGGTGATTGGTTGCGCCTGATTCAGATAACTTGGCGATGCAACCAGAACCTGATCTACCCGCGCTAAAGGCACAGCAGATAACTGCTGATCTTCCATCTTCAAGCTCATGCGTATCGCAATATCAATACGTTCTTCGATCAGGTCAATATAACGATGGTCTGCTTCAAAATGAATCGCTAGCCCTTTATGCGCCGACATCCAGTGCGACAATGCAGGAATAACGTGCAAGGCACCGAGTTCAGGTGTGGTAGCAATACGCAAATCGCCTACCAGATCATCACGTAATTCATTAATGCGGATTTTGCCTCGCTCAGCTGCGGCCAACATTTCCTGACAACTGAGGAAAAATGCCTGTCCAGCTTCAGTGAGACTGAGTTTTCGGGTAGAACGATGAAGTAAGGTGACATCCATTTCTTGTTCTAAAGAACGGATTTGTTGACTGACCGCACTGGTGGTAATTCCAAGTTCTCTTGCTGCACCACTGAAAGAACTTTTTTCGACGACACAAGCAAAGACCCCCATTGCACGCAATTGATCTAGCATAGACTTCCCTCTCAACTTAATTTATTAATATGCTTATTGTTCTAATGAAAGCAATCAAATTAAGTATACAAGGAAGTCTATTTATAGACTAGGGGAATTATTAATAAATTATTGAAAGTTTATTAATAATCTTTAGTTAATTTGGTAAAACTGTGCTCGGGTTCACAGGTTTGCCATCTAAACGAACCTGGAATTCCAGCATGACTTGCGATGCGCCAGAAGAACCCATTTCTGCAATTTTCTGTCCTGCTGTCACATTATCACCGCTTTTCACCAGCATCTTGCTGTTATGGGCATAGGCTGTGATGTAGCCATCAATATGTTTAACCAACACCAGGTTGCCATATTCTTTCAAGCCATCCGCCGCATAAACCACCTGCCCGTTTGCAGCTGCAAAAATCGGATCGCCCACATTTCCACCATAGCGTGTGCCTTTGACATTACTCGCCAGATTAAAGGTTTGAATGACGGCGCCATTTGATGGTTTCACCCAACGCAGGCTTGAGGCCACAGTTGAAGATGACGGATTAACCGGTACGGTCGGCACTACCGGACGTGGTACCACCGGTTGTGGTTTTGGTGCGACGGGTTGTTGGCTTGGTAAATTAATACTTTGGCGCTGGATTGGTGCGGTTTGTGCCATGGCTTGCGTCGATGTTGTACGCTGAGCAGCCGAGCCTTTTAAACGCAATGACTGATTGACATAAATACGATAAGGCGGTGCGATATCATTCAGTGCAGCCACATTCAGATAGTTCAAACCATAACGATTTGAAATCCCGCTTAGGGTATCGCCTGAACGCACCGTGTAATAGTTTGGTGCTGGCAGCGTATGACGTGCTCCACCATTGACTTGCGGTTTTGATGCACACCCTGTCATAACTGCCACTGTCGCAACCGCCATAGACAAAACGATTGTTTTAATCATTTTCTGTGATAGAAAAACCGAGACATGGTTTAAGTGCATCTTCGCCCTCATCGAAAAAACCTCAATTTATTTGCGCTAAGAGTATCAAAAAAGTGAGAAAAAACGAGTTCTCACTTTCTTTATTCACAAAGTTATAACATTCATACCCTTAACCATTTACATGCGCATGTAAATTTTCCAATACGGTATAGTTGGTCGCATCCATCTGGATCGGGGTAATACTGACATAACCATTTGAGACTGCAAAAAAATCTGACTGGACATAATCCGAGACAGGTTGCGGATCAGTAACGGCTTCACCCGCTAATCCAATCCAGTACACTTGACGTCCACGAGGGTCAACATGACTGCTGATTGGTTTGGATTGTGCCCGACGGCCTTGGTAGGTCACTTGAGCCCCTTGAATTTGCTCAACATCCGGAATATTAATATTAAAGATATGTCGCGGCGGTAAAACCGGCAAGCCTTTGGCAATGAAGTCATGGACCCATTGCGCTGCTTTGGCATAATGTTCAGGATGCTCATAGGCTCGTACATTGGCGCCCGCCAGTGAAACGGCAATCGCAGGGTGCTTCATTAAACGCCCTTCAAAAGCCGCACCAACCGTACCAGAATATAAAACATCATCGCCCAGATTCGCGCCGCTATTGATTCCGCTGACCACCAGATCAAATTCAAAATCAAATAAGCCATTCATGGACAAATAGACACAATCTGCTGGCGTACCATTGACTGCCCAGACATCTTCAGCAATCTGTACAGGACGTAAAGGACGGTCCAGCGTTAATGCACTTGAATAACCACTACGTTCACTTTCAGGCGCAACCACAACCACACGACCTAAAGGTTTTAATGCTTGAGCCAAAGCTTGTAGACCGGGTGCGAACACACCATCATCGTTTGCAATCAAAATATTCACTAAAATCAATTCTCTTCAATGTTACTAAGCAGTTTTTTCAATTGAATTATTCCTTGAATTATATATATTTACGGCTTCTTAGTATTAAAAATTTACGTAGCCATGAGACATTTATCTAATTTTATTAAGGTTTTTGGGGTGAGTTTCACGCTTTTTACAGCGCCTGTTGTCTTTGCAGATGAAACGGTTTCAGTGAAAGAAGCAGATGCCCTCATTAAAGATGACATTGCCAATGCGCAAGTACTGATTGAGATGTGCCCAACTCTGATTGGGAAAAATGCCAAATTTGATCAGAACATCAAAAAAATGGTCGGCACCTATTTAAGCAATTATTCTGACAAATCAGCTTCACTTGAAAGTCTGCAAAAAGATGCTGAATTTAAAAGCCTGTTAAAAGATGCCCATGAAGCAGCGGCAGAAGTCGACAAGGTAGAGCAAAAAGCGGTATGTGAAGAAGTTTTGAATTTCGAAGGCTAATCACGCTTTAAAATATCGGTGTGGTTTTAAATTAAGATGGATAAAACCACACCATTTCTATTCAACTCAACACACCCGCCTTTCGGCCTGACAAAAAGTCCAACCACCAGACCTTTGAAATTCAAAAACCACTTAAAAGTATTGAAGAATTTTAAATTCTGAAAATTTAAACCCACAGTTTCTCCACGTTTCCTACAGCAAACATACATTTTTTTACCGGCTTCTATGCTATAAGTTATTCAAATTCTTTAAGTCTTGTTCTGAGTTTGATTTATTATGAAGAAAAATGTTTTTAAAACACTAGGTTTATCATTTCTCATCGCTTCTAGCGCTCTAGCTCCTACAGCATTTGCGGCAGATAAAAAATCTACAGAAGCAGAAAAGATTGAAGTGACTCCAACTTCAGATAGCGTTACCAAGCAAGAGCTTGCCGCGATCTATGTGCTTTCTGAAATTTGTCCAAGCCTGATTGGCAAAGATCTAAAATTTAATAAAGCTTATGACAATCTGGTCAAAGCCTATTTGAATAACGATGCCAACGCGGTTGAAAGCTTGAATAAACGCGTAAAAGGTAAAGATTTTAAAGAAGCTTTAAAAGAAGCACGTAATGATGCAAAAGCAGCTTCTGACAGTGATAACCGTCAAATTTGCGATGACGTTCGTAATTATTATTCCAAATAAGATGAACAATTAAGGTTCAGGTTACAATACTGTATGAAAAAGCCGATTTCCCCCGTAGAAGTCGGCTTTGCTTTATCCTAAAATGCTAGGCTCGTCTGCTTCATACAAGATATTGGAACCACCTAGAATGACTCACAAAAGCGCTCTTGCTGCATTATTACTTTTGCCAAGCTTTTCATATGCAGCAACTGTCCTATCCGCTCCACCAGAATTAAATAATAAATCCTATGTATTAATGGATTACGAGACCGGACAGATTCTCGCTGCCAAAAACGAAAATGAAAAACTGGCACCTGCTTCAATGACAAAAATGATGACAAGCTACATCATTGAGCAGAAACTTTTAAAGGGTGAATTGACTGAAAACGAACAGGTACGCATGAATGAATCTGCGTGGTGTCGTGGTAGCAGCTCTGAATCATGTATGTATGTTCCACTGAATGGTACTGCAACAGTTTTAGAAATGTTGCGTGGTATTATTATCCAGTCAGGTAACGATGCTTCTAAAGCCATGGCTGAACATATCGCGGGCAATGAAGGGACCTTTGCCCATATGATGAATCAGGAAGCAAAACGTGTTGGTATGGTGAACACTCACTTTATCAACTCAACCGGTATGCCAGCTGAAGGTCATTATTCAACTGCCAAAGATATGGCCATCCTTGCCCAACACATCATTAAAGACAGTTCTAAATACTATCCGATTTATTCAGAAAAAGAATTTGCTTTTAATGGCATCAAACAAGGCAACCGTAATGCCCTGCTTTATACCGATCCAAGTGTAGATGGTTTAAAAACAGGTCATACCAATGAAGCAGGTTTCTGCTTAACCACGTCAAGTAAGCGCGGTCCAATGCGTTTAATTTCAGTGATTTTCGGAACACCAAGCATGAATGAACGTGCCGATCAGACACGTACACTTTTAGCCTGGGGCTTTTCAAACTTTGAAACTGCCAATGTTCAACCAGCCAACCAGGTTCTTGCCAAGGCAAAAGTTTGGTTCGGTAAACAAGATGATGTTCAAATTGGCTTAGCAGAAAACTTCAATGTGACCATGCCTAAAGGCCAGGCAGACAAAATCAAAACTCAGCTTGTGGTTCAGCCTAAACTCAATGCACCTTTAGCCAAAGGTCAAGTGGTAGGTAAACTGGTTGCAAGTCTGGATGGTAAAGTGATTGCAGAAAAACCGTTGGTCGCATTGAAACCAGTTGAAGAAGCTGGTTTCTTTGCACGTATGATTGACCATATCAAAATGTTCTTCAGCAACTTGTTCTAAATTTTAGAATCGTTAAATTAAGCATTCATGCTCTTGGGTATGAATGCTTTTTTATTTTATAATTCCCCTAAATTTTCAAGCGAACGCTGCTATGCAAAAGAATATTCGTCCCTATCTCGACCAGAAACCAGATGTTGATTCAAGTTGTTATATCGATGACATGTCGGTTGTTGTAGGTGATGTTAAACTCGCTGAAAATGTGTCGGTATGGCCTTTTGCCGTGATTCGTGGTGATGTAAATTCAATTCAGATTGGCAAAAACAGTAATGTACAGGATCATTGTATGTTGCATGTCAGCCATAAGAATCAATCTAAACCGAATGGTTCTCCACTGGTCATTGGAGAAGATGTAACGGTTGGGCATCATGTAACTTTACATGGCTGCACCATTGGTAATCGCGTCTTGATCGGGATTAATACCGTCGTGTTAGATGACGTCATCATTGAAGATGATGTAATGATCGGTGCCGGTAGTCTGGTGCCGCCACGTAAAGTATTAAAAAGCGGTTATCTCTATGTCGGCAGTCCCGCCCAACAAGTGCGTGCACTGACTGAAAAAGAAATGGAGTTTCTACCTTATTCAGCACGTCACTATGTGAAAGTGAAGGATAGTTATAAGAATAGCGAAGCCTAGCTTCGTTATTCCCTCGGATTGTTTAAGGAATAAATAATAATGAAAACCCTAAATGAATTATTGGATATAGAAGAAACAGGTTGGAATCGAATAAAAGAAGAGCTAAAAAATGCTAGCAACCATTATGAAATATTAACTAAAGACTCAACCCGTGCTAACAACGAGTTACTTAACTCACAAATAACGACACACTCAAGAATTGGAGCGATTATATATGAAACAGGTGGTATATTAATTGATCATGGTTGGTTACGAATTCTAGGGTCTGGTAATGAAAAACTTAATCGTGGACTAATCGAATGGAATCAAGGAAAAACGATTCTTCACTTAGATGAACCACCATCATATCTCCTTATAGCAGATGATGTCATAGGAGGTTTTTTTGCAATAAATAATGGTGGATTAGGGGTAAATATTGGCGATATCTATTATTTTTCTCCAGATACATTAGAGTGGGAAAATTTAGAAGTTGATTATTCACAGTTCTTAGCGTGGGGATTCCATGGAGATATTAATCAATTTTATGATTCTTTGAGATGGAAAACTTGGGTTGTTGATCTCCAACAACTGATGTGTGCTGAGAAAACAGGAGGTTTTAACTTGGTAAACTATAGACACTCATCAGGAGTTTACCATGAGCAAGAAACAGAAGACTTACACCGCAGAATTTAAAGTTGAAGCAATAAAATTGATTGAAGCCAATCAAGGCAATGTATCGGAAACAGCCAGACAACTTGGCATTTCAATGCAAACTCTTTCAAATTGGAATAATAAAGCAAAGACTGGCACCTTAGCAGGCACTAAACAATATTCACCTGATCTAAATGCCTTCCTCGAAGAAAATAAAAAGCTCAAACAACAGCTCAAAACAGCTGAAATGGAACGTGAATTTCTAAAAAAGGCAGCAGCGTACTTTGCGAAAGAAAGTCAGTAAGGTACGCCTATATGAAACAGCAAAGATATTTATTCCCGATTAGCTTTATGGCTAGATTACTTCACGTTTCAGTGTCACGATTTTATGATTGGCTAAAACGAGGCATGAATAAAAGATTGGTTCAGCGAAATCAACAGACAATTTTGGTCAAAATAGCTCATGAGGAAACTAAACAAAGCTATGGCTATATTCGATTAACTAAGCATTTACAAGCGCAAGGTATCAAAATCAGTACGTATGCTGTACGTCAAATAAAAAAGCTCAACCAGCTGTATTGTAAGCGTCATAAGCGTTTCAAAAGAACTACGAAGAGTGATCATAATCGAGCGATCTACGCAAATTTACTAGAGCAACAGTTTTCAATGACTAAGCCCAATCTTGCATGGTCAAGCGATATTACATACATTTGGACTGCTGAAGGTTGGTTATACTTGGCAGCAGTAAAAGACCTGTACACGAAACAAGTGGTTGGCTATAGCTTAAATGAGCGTATGACCGCACAACTTGTTTGCAATGCACTGACTATGGCGATTCGTAATCAAAAACCAACGAAAGGCTTAATTATTCATTCGGACAGAGGCAGCCAATATTGCAGCCATGAATATCGAAAGATACTGGAAAAATGTGATTTTCAAGGTTCAATGAGCAAACGTGGGGACTGTTACGATAATGCACCGATTGAAAGTTTCTGGGGCATACTCAAGAATGAATTAGTGCATCATTGCAACTATAAAACCAGAGATGAAGCTAAAGCAGATATTACAGAATACATTGTGTTATTTTATAA
>NZ_AMZS01000047.1:0-104871 GCF_000314615.1 Acinetobacter sp. WC-323 | reverse complement strand
AGAAGCCTACACACAAAATCTACCGCACAACCAATTGGCCCGCATATAACCGAGCACTCATTAATCGCGGAAATATTGCCCTTTGGTTTGATCCTGCTACGCAATGGTATGCTCCATCAAAAGGCAAACAAGGGCGAAATCAAACCTACTCCGACGCAGCCATCCAATGCTGCTTAATGATTAAATCCTTATTCCGTCTATCTTTACGTATGGTCACTGGCTTTGTGCAAAGTCTGATTAAACTTTGCGGATTAAATTGGACCGCACCAGATTACAGTACGCTTTGTAGAAGACAAAAGCATATTGATATTGCAATCAGCTACCAAAAAAGTAGCGATGGGCTGCATCTACTCGTAGACTCTACAGGGATGAAGTTTCTAGGTGAGGGCGAATGGAAACGCAAGAAACATGGAGCTGAATATCGTCGCCAATGGCGTAAACTACATATTGGTATAGATGCCAAAACCCTACAAATACGCGCTATTCAGCTCACAACCAATAATGTCTGTGATTCACAGGTGCTTGGTGATTTACTTAATCAGATTCCACAAGATGAGCAGATTGACTCTGTTTATACCGATGGAGCTTATGACACCAAGCAATGCCGTCAGGTCATTGCAGATCGGCAAGCACATGCGGTGATTCCACCTAGAAAAAATGCGAAACCATGGAAAGATACAAAGAGTAGCTCGCTAGAGCGAAATGAATTACTTCGAACAATTAAACGTTTAGGTAGGACACTATGGAAAAAATGGTCAGGCTATCATCGCCGAAGTTTGGTTGAGACTAAAATGCACTGCATCAAATTATTAAGAGATAAACTCAGTGCAAGGAGCTTTGATAGCCAAGTCAATGAGGTTCATGCACGTGTAGCAGTCCTCAACAGATTTACGGAATTAGGTCGACCACTTACCCAAGTTACGCCTTAAATTTGGCTCAATTAGGGGCGCTTTGCCTTTCAAATCTTTGTGCAACAAAGCCGTACACTGATTAAAGAAATACGAGAAATAATCTTAGAATCCAATACATGCCAAACAAAGGATTTTCCTAAAAAAATCTTTTTGGCTAGAAAAGAGACTGCTGCTAGAGGCTATAACCAAGAAGAAATTTTAATATATTTCAAAAATTTAAACTTCACACCTCTTTATTTGGAGGATTATGATTTTAATGAACAGGTTGCTATCTTTAATAATGCAGAGTTTATCGTTGGTCCGAGTGGGGCGGCATGGTCGAATATCATTTTCTGTTCTTCTGGCTGTAAAGCAATTAGCTGGTTACCCAACCATCTAGCAAAATTTTCTATTTTCTCTACCTTAGCCACATTGAATGATTGTGATCTTAAATTCATTACCACTTCATCAGACAATCCGAATGATATTCATAGTTCCTATTATTTGGATCTTGAAGAAATCAAAAAACTTTATAAAAATTTTGACTGCTGAGCCTAGATCATTATCTAGGCATGCCTGACCATCCTTGAAAGGATCTTGAGAGACATATAGGCTTAGCCTATTGCTTGTTAAATATTAAAAATTTAACTTAACCAGCTGATCAGCTAAGTCGATAAGCTGGTTGTCTCATGAGTATCACATACTTAAGAACTGTTATGGCTAAGCAGTGTATTAAAGTTATTTATATGTTACCCGACGCGCCAAAAAGAACATTTTTAACTGTGCGACAATTCGCGTCAACTCAACCAATACTTTTTGTAAGCCACTGGCTTTATTTGCGTGCATTCTTTTCTTTCTTTCTGAGGTCAACTGGCTTTTGAACTGAATACTGGTCGAACGATAATGCAAGATCGTGTCTTGAATACATAACGCTGGTTGCATTTGATACATCATAAAATTATGATTTTTAACAGCATATTCAAACATAAAATTATCTAATGGTATAATATAATCCATTTTCTTAATTTCATTTAATAGAAATTCTGCCCCTTTCCGTGAAAGGATATAACCTGCTGTACCCAAGTTCTTGCCGGTTAATTTATAGATCTCGCGACCTTCCTGAGGGAAATCCTTATATTTAGGTCCAAGTATCACTTTAGGGGTAAAAGCTTCTAATTTGACTAAATGCCAATCTTTTTCAATCCAATCTGATTGATTTAAAAAGACATTTGCATTTTCACCGAGATGAATATCGTCTTCGAAGATCGCCATATAAGCAATATTATCTTCAACAATTTTTTTCCATAAGTGGACATGACTCATGAAACAGGCCAGCTCTCCCCGAGCAATATGATTTTCATGCACGTTGAGTTTCATTAATTGCGCATCTGAAGCTGCAATATCAGGTGTCACAGCATCGAAAAAGCTAAATTCGATGCCCTGTTTCTCAAATTGAGCTGAAATATGTTTACGACGCTCGATTGCGCTTGAGAGACTTACAACAAACTTTTTCATATCGGAATAGTAATAATTCATACAAATTAGGCCACATGCCTGTAGGCGCTAAGAATACTTGTTTTTGATTATGTTGTACATTATTTCAGATA
This sequence comes from Acinetobacter sp. WC-323, assembly GCF_000314615.1. Taxonomy (NCBI): domain Bacteria; kingdom Pseudomonadati; phylum Pseudomonadota; class Gammaproteobacteria; order Moraxellales; family Moraxellaceae; genus Acinetobacter; species Acinetobacter sp. WC-323. The sequence continues at coordinate 102,374 of NZ_AMZS01000047.1, read as the reverse complement.
AGTATAAATCGAGATCAGATAAAATCTTTTAAATATAGGATAAAAAATAATATTTAATTTAGAAATCTGATTTTTCTGCAAAGGCATACTCAACAATGCAATTAAATTCAAACACTTAAAAACATTAATTTTCACTCTCTCATACTAAGATTACTCAACCTATGTTTTTTTAAACAAAATACTGATCAAAATTAAACGCTCTATTTTAAACACTCATCCCCTGCTAAAGGGATTAGTAAAAACTCCAATGCCAAGAACTATGTTTCTTATCGTCACCTAAACTCAGTTGGCAAGAAAGCCGCTTAAACAATGAAAATGTCCACACAAAATATTGCACTTTAAGGTAGGGGAAAAAACTGATTTTAAGTTGTTTCGCTGGTTTTCTTTTTACTTTGATAGGTCGAAGTATATGTAAAATCAAGGTCTGTAAAGGTGTTCTCCAAGCGATGTTCTTTAACGCATTCAAGGTCACCTTGGGTTGTTTAAAAAAGTCCAGGCATGAAGTTTGCATCGAGAATAAAGGCATACTACGATCATGTGATGCATCGATCGACAGCCAATTTGATCTTGGTCATTTGTTTGATGTCATGACTGTTAGGATGATCACAAAAGATATTTATCCAACGGATAAGTTCCTGTCTTTCTATATAAACAGGTGTTTGACCAAAAATAGCTTTAAGATCGGCATAGAAAATTTCAGCCCCATTTGCAATTTGGGTATAATTTTCTTTAATTACATACTCATCTGTACCTGAGTCAGCTTTTCTCCTGTTTATCAGGATTTTTCTTTCAGACGCTCAACCCTGCTTCTCTTCATGCAAAAGAAACCCCTTCAGACATTGGTCAATTTCAATGTGTAAGAAATCACGAGGAGAGATATGGACGTAATAACAAAGTATCAAATATATCAAAAGAAACAATTTCAGCACTGGCAATCTTTTTTTGTTTTTTCAATAAATGTATTTGTTATCACTGCATTGCCTGAAATAAACACGTTATAAATCCATCACGACCTGAGAAATTTTTCAAAAATCGTCACTCTTTTTAGACTATAATTATGAATACAGCCTTAAAGATGGAAGCTAGGAATGTCTAACTCCACAATTAAAATTTTTGTCGGTTGCGATCCCAATAACTGTGATCTAGAACAAATGATGGTACTGGACTATAGTGTCCGCAAGCATACCAAACATCCCGTTGAAATCATATGGATGCAGCTCAGCCACGACCCAAACAGTCCATGGTATACCAATCAACAGACGGGTGAAGGCTGGCACACTGAGCATTGGGCGACCCCTTTTTCAGGGTTTAGATGGGCAATTCCAGAGTCATGTAATTTTCAGGGCCGTGCCATTTATATGGATGCGGATGTGGTGGTGTTATGTGATATTGCAGAGTTATGGGCACATCCCAAGCAAGATGATGCCCTGGTGATTGCCAAAGGTGGCAAAAACTCGGCCCGACTGTGCACCTGTGTATGGGATTGCGAAAAGGCGAAAGCCTACTTACCGCCATTAAAAGACATACAGGCAGATCCGGAAAGCCACAAAAAACTGATGCGCTTATTAAAAGATAAGCCAAAACTGGTTCAGCCTTATCAAGATTCATACAATAATATTGATGGCGAAGAATTAGCGATTGATCAGATCAAAATTCTACATTATTCAGATATGGGCACTCAGTTCAGCCATAAATATTCTTTACCGCGCTTAGAAGCTGCAGGTCAAAAACACTGGTTTGACGGTAAAATCATGCCTCATCCAAGAAGTGACCTGACGCAACTCTTTGACCAGTATTATGAAGAAGCATTAGCAGCAGGCTATCGTCCGGAAAATTACCAGATTGAACCTTTTGGTGACTTTTCTAAAGCCACTCAAATTCATTATCGTGGAAACAAAGTGACCCGCCCTGAAGATAAAAACTGGTTCGCCCGTTCTCTGCATAATTTAAAAGCCAAGTTTAAAAAGAAAAGTTTTTCTTTAGATGACTAATATACATGGAACTGGACTGTCTCCTGCGAGCATCTGGTTCCATTGTTATTGACGATATTTTATAAATGGTCCGTTTAAATGGTTCACTTCTTCTCAGGTTCAATTTCCAGAAGTATTTATAAATTAATTTATAAAATTTTCTTTCCTAAAGCAGCAAAACATAACCGTCGTTACTGGCCGCTTTATACTGTAACAAGAGACCAGCACTATCGCATTGAACGGATTTATTATAAAAAACAACTGGTTTCTAATAATCTTGCCCCACAACAGATAAACCACAAGAAATGTATGCTGGTGGCGGCTGGTCCTTCTATTCAGCAACTCGATCCCGAAATTCTGCATCGCCCAGACATAGACTATATTGGGGTCAACGGCGCTATCGCATTTGAGTCGATCACATTTTCCAGCTACATCATTATTGACCATAACTTTGTTGACTGTCGCTTTGATTTGGTTCGCAAAGTCCTGAATACAGACTGCACCTTTTTCACCACACCCCGTTGTCTAGATATGATTCTCAGACAAGTTCGGATAGAAGAGATCCGCTGTCAGATCAAGATCATTGAAACCATTACAGATAATGTCATTGAATTTTTTTTAGATCGTGCCAAACATTTTGATCAAAATGAACAGGACTTTTTTATCCAGAAGGGTTTTGGCTTTTCACAAGATATCTTCAAGGGAACTTTCGACTATTTTACGGTCGCGTATGTGGCTCTTCAGGTGATCTATACCCTAAGTTATAAAGAAATTTATATTGCGGGTCTGGATATGAACAATTTCACACAACCCCGTTTCTATGAAAATCATGAGCATCAACAACCGACGACTTTAAATCGTCATGTCAATGAAGTATTCCAAGCCTTTGATGTCGCTGCAGCACTATTTCATCAAAAAGGAATTCATGTGTTTAATCTATCTCAAAGCAGTGCAGTTCAAGCCTTTGAGAAGATTGATCCGAAAACATTGCTTTAGCCCTTAACCGCCTCTGATTTAGATATCGAGTAATGAATCTTCCAGATACATCCCTTTTTCATAATAATGGCTCAGGGTTTTTCTCTCCTTGCCTGCGAGCTTGATCAGCTTTGGCATTTCAGCAGGCGGGTGATGAATTGCCATATCAATCAGTACTTTCTCTTTGACCCATTGGTGTTTCACCTGAAAATACAGTGCATTTTTATCGCAGTTAATGAGGCACATACTAGGCAAATGCTGACGCATTACCTTCTGACAGGCCACATACGCCACCAGATACTCTAGACGACCAATATGCTGAAACAAGTCCTGATAATTGGGTTCAGTTTCTTTCAATTTTTGCAGATAAGCTTTTGGGCTTAATTCAATCGCAGTCACCAGCTCATCAAACCAGTACTTGAAAAATGGATTTTTTGCTGCACTTGCCAATAACCAGTTTTCTAAAACAGGAAAGGTTTTGATGGTGGTATTCTTGGCCCGATAATAAGCAAAGCTATGGGTCTGAGTCTTTTTGACCAATGCCTGAATCCAGTCCAGATTCTCGTACACAATAGTACTGGCATCTAACCAGATTCCGCCATATTGATAAATCAGTTCAAAACGGAGCAGATCGGCCTTTTGTTGCGGTGTTGCCTTAGGGAAGCGACCAAAATCAATATCACAGAAGTTTTCGACGGTATCTGGCGTAAGAAAATGGACTTCATAATCCGGATTGGTCTTTTTGACCTGTTCCACACATTTTTCCACAAATCCGGCCAGTGCACCTTCCCAATACATCCAGATTTTCTTGGGGATGACCGCATCAGGAGTGGTCGGATTAAGGACGATCAAGTCTGCTTCATTGTCGATGGCTGGATTCACCCCTCTCTTCTGGTTCGAATACAAGGTATAGAACTTCAAGAGATAGAATATTTTTTTAAATATTTTCATACAGGTTACTCAGCCATATCTTCAAATCACCTCAGCTTTTTACTCAGGTGATTTGACCGGACAATATTAATTAAAAATAAAGATGCTTGAATGCGTAAAAGCGATCACGCCACATACGTTTCTGTTTTTTTAAGCCATGCGAGGCATCACGCTTTTCCAGATCCTTACGCTGAATGCCCTGTGTTGCAACCGTGCCCAGAATATCACTATCCAGACCCGCAGGTTTCACGAACGGCTGCCAGACCCCAAGTCCTTTGCCATTTTTACTGAGCCAACCCTGAAAGAAGATATCGACAGGCACATGAATCTCTTTGCCAAGTTTGACAAACTCCTCAGCACCTTTTCTCGACCAGACCAGCCCCACACCCCGGATCGGGAAATAGTAGGCATGCCATAAGTTATATTGCTCGATCTGTACGATATCTTTGGCAAGCTTCTTCTTTTTCGCCGCCAGATTCACCACATACCAGTCCAACTCTTTATGTTGATCCAGATAGTTCAGCAGTGATTGCAGATTATTTTTAAAGTTCGGTAGAACCTGAATATCATCTTCCAGCACCACCAGATAATCGGCATCTGTCTGAAGGAATTTTTCCACACAACCATAATGGCTCAGATAACACCCAAGCTCGGAGTTGATCAGGCTACGTCCTAAAATGCGTTGTGCCTCGGCATCATCATATTGTTTAAACTCAGACAGCGCTTTGCCACGGCCATCGTAGGCAGAAAAACGAATAAATGGCCAATCTTGTTGCTGCAACTGTGCGGTTGCACTCGCCAGACGTTGATCACTACCATCCAGGTTAATCAGATAAGTTACAACTTTCATTCTTTATCCTTCGGCTGTTTGCGCCAATAAAACGTGGGGTAAGTAGCCCGCCAATTTCTGATTTAAAGCCGTATAAATCTGCTGTGCTGCAGCATCGCTCAACTGATCCAGACTTTGCATGCAGCCATATTTGATCTGCGCATTGTTCAGGCTGTGCAAGAAGCTATTTAAACTACTTTCATTCTTTAAATAAGCAATCTCAAGATCAGGTTTTAATACCGCTTCATTATGCTTAATCTTTAAATGATTCATCAATGAAATCGGGTTAATCTGCTCGACACTGCGAAATTTATACTGAATCTGTTTTTCCAGAAACTCCGGATGCGCAAGCAAATAGTCTTGCAGAATGTTACGATCCACTGCATGCGGATAATGGTGAATCTCAAAAAACTTTTTAAATCCAAGCATATCCGCCCCCAACATTTGCGCAATCATATGTTTGGGTTGAATCGGCTTGGCAAAATACTGATTTAACAATTGGCGGTACCAGAGCTTGGCCTTAAGCGCAAAACTACTTTGCCAATGACCATAAATCACCATTTTCTGTTCGACAATAATATCCTCTAACTGCGCCGGCGCATTAAAGAAAAAATCGTCATTCAAATAGAAAAAGTAATCTGATAACCCCTGGATATTCCACAGCATGGTTTCAATCGAACGGGTGTTGAAGGTGGGTAAATATTGTTCATAACCGGCAAAAATTTCACGGTGATCCACAATCCGGATCTTGCCGGCTTCACAAATGCCATCCTTGACAAAGTCATCAATCCATTGCGGTTGCTGCGCATCGGTCACAATGTAAATATGACGGCAAAATGGAACGTACTTTAAAATAGATGCAACGTTATAGTAAATTTCATGGTTACTGGCAAAGCGGGTGTCACTTACTGCATCAGAGGCCTGTGTTTTGCCCTGATACTGTAGGCGTTTTTGCTTTAATTTTGGATCATTACCATCTACCCAGGCAATCACCACATCAACCGGTTGCATCATTTCACTCATCAATTCACTCTGAAACAATTAGAAAGCACGAAAATACGGCTAAAGATGTTTAATTTAATGGCCTATGATAACACCACTGATCTGTTTAACGTCAGCCTCTTTTGGTAATAGCCTTTGATGCTAAAAGATGAATCATTTCATATAAATCAATATATTATATTTATTGAGTATTTTATTGTTTTACATCGTATCGTTCCATCATGTGTTTATCGTATTTTCCCTATCTATGAATCCAAGCTTAAATCTCACAATCCTTAACAAAATCAAACCTTTTGGAATAAGATAGTAAAGAAAATCTGTATATTTTTATTAGACGAATTTAAGCATATTTACTATAATTATCGATTACTTTTTCGGGATTACACCTTTTTTTAAAATGATTAACTATGACTATTTTGAATATCAAGCCAAAGTAATTAGAACTAAATTTGTTTCAGATAAAAAGTATCTCACTAAACGTTTTATGTGTAAGTTGGGCTATGCGCCTGACTTTGGCGCACCCAAAAGCTTTAATGAAAAAGTTACGGCGCGCATGATCTATGAAAGAAGTCCGTTACTGACCAAGCTGGCAGATAAATGTGCCGTCAGAGATTTAATTTCAGCAAAAGTAGGAAATGACTATTTGGTTCCTCTGCTTGGCATCTATGCCTGTGCTGATGAAATCGATTTTGAGCAACTACCGAATCAGTTTGTGTTGAAATGTACGCATGACAGTGGCAGTGCCAAGATTTGCCGTGATAAAAGCAAACTTGATGTCACCACGGCCAAGGCTAAAATCAAAGATCACATGAAAAAGAACATGTATTTCAGAAAACGTGAGTGGCACTACAAAGATATTTGCCCCAAAATTCTGATTGAACAATATGTAGAACTCTATGTTGATCCTGTCAGCAAATCCACCATTACCACATGCCGGGTACACTGCTTTGAAGGCCGTCCAGAGTATCTGGAAATTGATGTACAAGATACCCAAGGTAATGACTATTCAAACATGTATGATACTGAATGGAACTTACAGCCATTTCGTGTCGATCTGAAAGATAACTCACCCGATGCTTTAGCCAAACCTCAACAGTTGGAAAAAATTATTGAATTGTCAGAAAAACTCTGTTTTGCGTATGGTTATAGTCGAGTAGATTTCTTATTATCTCAGGATCACGTTTACTTCAGTGAAATTACCCTCACCCCAAATGCAGGACGAATGGTCATTACACCGGTAGAATGGGATTTAAAACTCGGTTCACTGTGGTTATCCTATTAACCGTCCATCATGTATGTCGAATCTGTTAGGTACTTATGAAAATAGCGATTGCTGGAACTGGGTATGTCGGGTTGTCAAATGCAATGCTATTTGCACAACACCATGAAACCGTTGCCCTTGATATCCTACAAAGTAAAGTAGATTTACTGAACAACAAGGTATCACCGATTCAAGATCATGATATTTCCCTGTTCTTAAAAGAAAAACAACTTAATTTTACAGCGACCACAGATCAGCAGCAGGCTTTTCAAGCTGCTGATTTTATTATTATTGCCACGCCCACCGATTACGACCCACAGACCAATTACTTTAATACCCAAAGTGTTGAGAGTGTGATTCAGGATGTACTGGCCATTAACCCAAACGCGACCATGATCGTCAAGTCAACGGTTCCTGTGGGTTTCACCGAGCAAGTCAAACAGAAATTCCAGACCGAAAACATTATTTTTTCGCCTGAATTTTTACGTGAAGGCAAAGCCTTGCACGACAACCTCTACCCATCCCGTATCATTGTGGGAGAGCAGTCTGAACGTGCCCAGCAATTTGCAGATTTACTTGTAGAAGGTGCACTCAAGCAGGATATCCCGGTATTGCTGACCCATTCAACTGAAGCTGAAGCGATTAAGCTGTTTGCCAATACCTATCTGGCGATGCGGGTAGCCTTCTTCAATGAACTGGACACTTATGCACAAAGCTTCGGACTGGACAGCAAGCAAGTGATTGAAGGCGTGTGTCTTGATCCGCGTATTGGCAGTCATTATAACAATCCCTCGTTTGGCTACGGCGGTTATTGCCTGCCAAAAGATACCAAACAGTTATTGGCCAACTATAACAATGTGCCAAGCAACCTGATCAAGGCGATTGTCGATGCCAACCGTACCCGTAAAGATTTTATTGCCGATTCGATTATCGCCAGAAACCCGAGTACGGTCGGTATTTATCGTCTGGTGATGAAAAGCGGATCGGACAATTACCGTGCCTCGGCGATTCAAGGGGTGATGAAACGCCTGAAAGCCAAAGGCATTGAAATCATCATTTATGAACCGACCTTTCATGAAGATAGCTTCTTTAAATCGAAAGTTACCCAGGATCTAAACGAATTCAAGCAATCATGTGATGTGATTATTGCCAATCGCCTATCGAATGACTTACTAGATGTACAAGATAAAGTTTATACCCGAGATATTTTTGGAGGCGATGAATGAAAGTTCTAGTCACAGGCGCTGCTGGATTCATCGGCTTTAGTGTTGCACAAAAACTGCTTGAACGCGGTGATGATGTAGTCGGTTTTGATAATTTTAATAATTATTATAATCCATCCCTGAAAGAGGCACGTGCCCAGCAATTACAGCAAGTGGCTGAAAAGAGTGATACAGGTAGTTTTACCCTGATCAGGGAAAACCTTGCCAATAAAGCAGCGGTGGATCAGTGTTTTAAAGAACATGCTTTTGACCGTGTGATTCATTTGGCGGCACAGGCCGGCGTGCGTTATTCGCTGGAAAATCCGCATAGTTATGTGGAAAGCAACCTGATTGCCTTTACCAATATCTTGGAAGCATGCCGCTACGCAGCAACGCCTCACCTGACCTATGCCAGTACCAGCAGTGTCTATGGCGCCAACACCACCATGCCCTTTAGCGAACAGCACGGCGTTGACCATCCGCTACAATTCTATGCAGCAACCAAGCGTGCCAATGAGCTGATGGCGCATAGCTACAGCCATTTATTTAAACTCCCGACCACAGGTCTACGTTTCTTTACCGTCTATGGACCGTGGACACGCCCGGATATGGCCTTGTTCAAGTTCACCAAGCATATTTTTGAAGGCAAACCGATTCCAGTGTTTAATCATGGCAACCATACCCGTGATTTCACCTATATCGATGATATTGTAGAAGGTATTATCCGCACCAGTGACAAGATCGCGACACCGGATGAAAACTGGGACAGCAACCATCCGAACCCTGCGACCAGCAATGCCCCGTTTAGAATCTTTAATATTGGCAACAATCGTACCGTGAAGCTGATTGAATATATTCAGGCCATTGAACAAGCTGCGGGTAAAGAAGCGATTTTAGAACTGCTTCCGCTACAGCCTGGTGATGTGCCAGATACCTTTGCCGATAGTTCAGCACTGGAAAACTATGTTAACTACAAGCCAGCAACTTCAGTTGTGGATGGCGTGAAAAACTTTGTGGACTGGTATCGCCAGTATCACAATATCTAAATCCCTAAATACAAAAAAAATCAGGCAAATCGCCTGATTTTTTTATGCTTGTCATCCCTGCTTTAGAAATGACCCGTACTAGACTTACTGCCAAGACTCTTTGATCCAGTCGGATGGCAACACATAGCGATACCATTTACCACCACCACCGCTGATCGCGTCAGGTGGATTGATCTCACCATGGAAAATAATAATTTTTGCGCCTTTCGGCTTTACTGGTGGCTGGAAGTAAGCAAAAGGAACTTTTCTTAAGCAATGGTATTTATAACTCTTGCACCAGTCTTTATCCCAATAGCTGAGCTTGCCTTCTTTATGCATAAACCAAGACAGATATTCCTGCTCGTTACGGAACTTCTCGCGGATTTCATCAAAGTGCTCGCGGAAATATGGCAGGACGTCAGGGAAAGCACCCAGTTTAAAACGATAAACCGAGCTATTGCCGGTAATCCGCCACGGACGTTTCCAGTCATGAATCACCAGAAACTCACCTTCGGCTTGAAAGAAGCAATCAATATTATCGACAATGACCACGTCCAGATCGATAAACAACGCATTGCCTTTTAAACCATACAAATCAGGTTCAAAGGTTGAAAGTTTATTCCAGCCGCGTTCAGGGCTGCCTGCCGGCAGATCCAGCGATGGAATCGGGAAACATTGGATAGCAGGGTCAATACCTTCGGTACGGTCCGTCAGGCAGACCATTTTAAATGGCAACGTCAGATGACGTTTGACCATGTTATAGAGACGGTTAACGTACTCGGCACCATATTTGGTTCCCCATTTCATACACAAAATGACATTGTCTTCAGGAGTTGCCGAATCTTGTTGAATATCTACCATCTGATAACCTTAATTGCTTGAGATATGCTGTCCCGCTTTATGATAAAACTTAAAAACGTTCAGACATATGCACTGAATATAGTGCCATCTTAGCATACAGCCTAGGCATTTTTTTACTATTAATTCGTCAATAAAAAAGCGAAGCCGAAGCTCCGCCTTTGCACTGCTTTGAACTTATTTGATATAAGTTAACCAGTGGGCATATTTGTCATTACGGCCTTGAACCGCATCAAAGAACGTCTTCTGGATTTCAGTGGTGATCGGACCACGTGAACCACAACCGATTTCACGGTCATCATACTCACGGATTGGTGTTACTTCTGCCGCCGTACCGGTAAAGAATGCTTCATCTGCAATGTAGAATTCATCACGGGTGATACGGCGCTCAACCACTTCATAGCCCAAGTCTTTAGCAATGGTAATCACGGTTTGACGGGTAATCCCTTCCAGTGCACCACCCGCCAGGTCAGGGGTATGTAACACACCATCCTTGATCAGGAAGACGTTCTCGCCTGCACCTTGGCAAACAAAGCCTTGCGGGTCAAGCAACATGGCTTCGTCATAACCCGAGCGTGCCACTTCCTGATGCGCCAGAATCGATACCGTATAGTTACCACATGCTTTTGCTTTACACATGGTCACGTTCGGATGATGGTGCGTGAATGAAGAGGTTTTTACACGAATACCACGTGCCATGGCTTCTTCACCGAGGTAGGCACCCCAGCCCCATGCTGCGACTGCGGCATGAATGGTATTTTCTGTCGCTGCAATGCCAAGCTTTTCAGAACCAATCCAGATCAATGGACGCAAGTAGCAAGACGCCAGTTTATTTTCACGCACAACATCGATTTGTGCCTGTTCTAATGTCGCTTGATCAAATGGAACATTCATTTGATAAATTTTTGCTGAATTTAATAAGCGCTTAGTGTGATCTTGCAAACGGAAGATTGCGGTACCATTCGGTGTTTCATAAGCTCTGACGCCTTCGAAGACACCCATGCTGTAGTGTAGTGTATGAGTCAGGACGTGAATTTTTGCATCACGCCAATCAACCAATTTTCCATCTTGCCAAATAAAACCATCACGATCAGCCAAACTCATCGCACATACTCCATTTTCTTTTTTACACAATTATTCACTTTCCAATGCTTGCGCAGTTGGATCAATTAATCTTTGCCATAACTTGCAAACGATCTCCCGGGTATCGCGCCAATCCGCAGCATTGACTTGCATAGATTGATTTGCAAGCGCTAGACGGTGGCTCTCAGTTCGTTCACGGAGATAAGCGTGTATTAATGCTGTGGCATCTTCACTGGATAAGCAGCCTGCTTTAGCAGCATCTTCTAGAATTCTTACATTATCGGAAAAATGGGCGAGATCTGTATTCGTCCCACTCCATGCAAGCACAACATACTGTGCCATAAATTCGATATCAACGATACCACCTGAGTCCTGTTTTAAATGAAAAATACCATGTTTTTTTTGCTCAGAAGATGATCCCAAATGATCTTTCATCTTTTGACGCATTTTTAACACTTCTTCACGCACTTCATTTTCATCACGAACTTGCGTCAGGATTTGGCAGCGGATCTGCTCAAATTGATCGCATAAACTTTGATCACCCGCAATCGAACGGGCTCGTACTAAAGCCTGATGTTCCCATAACCATGCATTTTTCTGTTGATACTGTTCATAGGCTTTTAAACTGGTCACCAGCATGCCGGCTTCACCCGAAGGTCGAAGTCGAGTATCAATTTCATAAACACGTCCATCCAGGGTTTGCGTGGTCATCAGTGACATAAACTTCTGTGCCACCCGAATCGCAAACTCGGCCCCACTAATGCCCTTACGACCATCGGTTTCACCCTGCTCTTCAAGCGCATGGATAAATACCAGATCCAGATCTGAACCATAACCCAGCTCGATGCCACCTAATTTTCCATACGCGATCACCGCAAAGCCTTTACGATCCAGACTACAACGTTGCCCGTCATTCCCCAAAGGATAACCATGCCGTGCTGCGACCGCTTCATAGGCCAAACGCAAGGTTGCCTGTACACTCACCTCAGCAATATCGGTCAGTGCATCCGATACTTTCATCAACGGACTTTCTGCCAGCACATCACTGGCAGCGACGGTCAGGACATTGCTCTTTTTAAATAAGCGCAATACCCGCATCTGGTCTTCAACCTGGTCAATCTCAATCCGCAGTAATTGCTGACGTAAAGAGTCTTCGAGGTCTTTGCGTTGTGGCAGACCAAAATCCATCGAGAGGAATTCATCGAGTAAGACTGGATACTGCGCCAGTTCTTCACAAATCCATGGGCTAACGGTCGACATTTTTACTAGTCGCTGCAAGGCACCGCGGCTTTCCATCAACATCACCAAGTACACGGTACGGCGCAGTACCGACTCGACCAATGGCATCAAGCGCAACAAAGCCACTTGCGGCTGATCCGACTGTAAAATGGCTTCAATCAAGTGCGGCCAGAATTTCTTTAACCGTTCCAAAGCACTGGCAGGAATTTTACGTAAGGCTTGCCCATGCCAGAAGTTCTGGATCAGGTTTCTGGCATTGTCATCCAGTACCGCATTGAGTTTTTGTTCAAGCTGGACAAAATCATCCACCGGCTCAGCAAACTCTTTTTCCTGAATCAATTGTTTAAACTGGACTTTGACCTTGTCGCGCTTCTGGTTTAACACTTCAAGAAATGCTACCCAATCACTAAAGCCCAAGGTATCCAGCATCCGCTGTCTCAGTTCGGGTTCGGTAGGCAAGGATTGAGTCTGCTGATCATTCAAGGCCTGAATCGCATGTTCCACCCGTCTTAAAAACAGATAGGCATCTTCCAGATCAATCACTGCCTGCTGATCCAGTAACTCCGCTTCACCTAAATGATGTAAATTGACCAGACATTGACGATCTTGCAGTTCACGCTTCGATCCACCGTAGATGAGCTGGAACACCTGCACAATAAATTCAATTTCACGAATTCCGCCAGCACCGAGCTTAATATCTTCTTCGATATTACGGCGCATGACTTCACGCTCAATCATCGCCTTCATTTCACGCATGGCAGCGAAAGCAGAATAATCAACATAACGGCGGAATACGAACGGACGTGACATGTCCAATAACTCTGAACCTGCTTTGCCACCTGTAATTACGCGTGCCTTAATCCAGGCATAGCGTTCCCATTCACGCCCATGCTGGCTCAGATATTTTTCCAGTCCACTATGACTGATGGCCAACGCCGAACCATCGCCCCACGGACGCAAGCGCATATCGACGCGGAACACAAAACCGTCAGCAGTAATGTGATCCAGCAGGTAAATCAGTTTCTGCCCCCACAAAATGCAGAACTGCTGCACATCAATACATTTACGCCCATTGCTTTCGCCCTGTTCATCGAAGGCAAAAATCAGATCAATATCACTGGACAGATTCAGTTCTTGTGCACCCAGCTTGCCCATTCCGATGACAATCAGATCCTGCAACTGGCCTGAATAACTGATCGGTTCACCATGTTTGGCCAATAAAGGCGGTAAGGCAAAAGCTTTGGCAGCACAGATACTGGCATCGGCAAAATCAGACAGTTCACGGGTTAGCGTGACCACATTGGTCAATTGATTGGCATCCTGCCAGATCCAGCGGAACATCAACTTGGCACGCAGCACACGCAAGGCTTTCATCCAGGCCTGTTCATTGCTGATCTCAGCCACAGCCTGTTGAACTTTTTGATAGATGGTTTCAGTCGATAATGACTCAAGGAATTGATCTTGGTGATAATCTTGTTCTAATTCTGCTTGGTATAAATTTAAAACCTGTTCAGCATATTGGCTTGCGACCAAGGTTTTTTGTAGCTGTTGCGCATTCATATCAAAAGGCTCGACTGATGTCATCTCATCTTGGTTAGTTATATCAGTTACAAGCTTATCTTTAAAATCACTTTAGACTAATTTTGCTTTGGTTTTCGCTTGAGTTGTACACAAATCAACCTGCTCACGCTCTATCGGGAGCAGTACCGTAAATACCGTGCCTTCCCCTTCATTGGAAGTCACATTGATTTCCCCCAGATTCATTTCCACAAAGCGTTTGCACAGGCTTAAACCCAGTCCGGCACCTTTTTCTCCTGCGGTGCCTTTATAGCTCATAGTAATGCGCGGCTGGAATAAATTCTTGATTTGTTCCGGGGTCATACCCAACCCCGTATCTTTGACATACACCTCAACATAGGTACCTTTATGTTGTGCCTGAATGTAGACTTTGCCTGAGCCATCCACATCGGTAAATTTCAAGGCATTGGACACCAGATTCTGAATCACCGAGGTGATCATGTTCATATCGGCATAGACTTTCAGGTTTTCATCGACTTCATTAATCAGTTCAATATTCTTCTTGATTGCTAGTGTTTTCAGGATATCGGTCACGATATTGGTAATCTGGCGCAACTTGAAGTTAATCGGATGGTAGACAAAGCGCCCACCTTCGGCCATCGCCCAATTCAGTAAGCTTTCCAATAGGTTATAGGTCGACTGCGAAGTATCATAAAGATAATCGGCAATATTCTGGATGCTCGACTCATCTAGGGTGTCACGTTCTTTAGCCAATATTTCCGCAAAACCGAGCAAACCATGAAATGGTGCACGCAGGTCATGGGAAATAATGGAAAAGAATTTGGTTTTACTAAAATTCAGTGCGGCTTCTTGTTCGTATAATTCTTTGAGTTCATCGTGATTAAATTTCAGTTCCAGCTGTTGCATGAAGTTGATGCAATGCTCTTGCAGCAATTGTTTTTGTAACTCACTAAAGCTTTGTGCAGCTTCATCGAACAGAATGATATAACCAAGTGAAGTCTGGTCCGGATGCCTGAGATGTAAGGCAATCGCTGACTGGATTTTCTTTTTAATCGGATGTAAAAATGCTAATAAGGTCTGATATTGTGGATGATCACAGTCGACCAGATCGCCATTGACGAAAAGTGTATTTAAGCTTTTGCTAATTTTGGAGGTATCTATTGCTTGTAATTTTTCAGGGCAACGATGCCACAGATAAGGTTCCTGATGAAAAGCCAGCAAGGCCGTACTGGCTTGCATGAGTTTTCGATTGAACTGTAAAAATTGCTCAAGCAGGTTCTGCTCTGAGTTTAGCCCCAAAGAAAGAGAGATTTTACAAGCGCTTAGCTTCTCGGCTTGCTGTAGTTCTAATAATTGAATCGCCATTCCCGCCTCTCGAATATTTTCGTTATACGGTTCTTTACGTTTTATAGAAAAAATGTGAAAACTATCACTTAGTATTAACAAACTTTAACAGAAAAGGCAATTGTTGATTTAATCAATTCGCAACAAAACGTGAAATTTCATTGAATTTCAACTTATCTAACGTTATTGCAAAGTGAGGATTGTATCTTATTTAATTAAAATAGGTCTAATTCATTTCTATTTACAACCCTTTATATATTTAAAATTATATTATCTCTTTCAAAAAGGAGGAAAAAAATATTGAATAGGTGCTGATTAACATAATATTATCACGCATCAATTTTATTAATTACATATTATCTATTTTTTAACTTTATTAGCTTTTGCTATTATTATACCGAAAATTAAAACAGGAACCATAATGACAAACCCTATTTTTCTACAAGACCTTCCTATTGAGCAATTAGAAAAGCTTTCAGAAAATGATATCCAACAGATTTCAAATGCTGAACAACTCTACTGGAACAACAAACCTCATACGATCTACTATGTAGCTGTACATGGGGCAAAATCCCAAAATGGTGGCTTAGTCAATACATCTTCTAATACAGTAAAACTTAGTGGGTTACCTATTGCTCGTGTCGGTGATGAAGTCATTTATGCAGATGGTACAATCTCCAAAATTACTTCTGGTGCTGGCACAGCATGTATTGTTGATGGATCACCAGTTGCTTTAGTTGGTAGTCACATAGAAAATGGAGATGTGATTATTGAAAGCCCAAATACTACTATTGCTATTAGAATTTACAAGGATCAACCAATACCTGAAAACTTTTTAAATCATGAATAATTTTTAAGAGCTGCTTAGAATGAAAGGTTTCGCTATTCATAATGCACCAACTAATCATGGTGGGATCATTCCAGCCACTCAAATGCCAAGTTCTCAAATGGGAAATTTATTTGTACGTGCTGGAGATGGGCATTTTTGTCCTAAATGCAAATGCTGGTCGACAGTGATTAAAAGCCATGATCATGTGATTTTTGATGGCAAGCCCGTGGCGTATGTCGGGGATAAATTGACATGTGGAGCGACTATTCAACCACAACAGTCCCATGTTGTAGGAGAAAGTGGAAGTTCTTATAGCCAATCATCAAATAATACAAATACTTCTAATTTTGCCCCCACTCTTCAATATGGTCAGAGATTCTTACTGCAAGATGAGTTAACAGGAGAACCTTTGAGTAATGTATGTTACGAAATTGAGAAAGGTGGAAATATTATTCATGGGAAAACGGATGCAAATGGCTTTACAGATTTAATTACTAGCGAGAATAAGGAAGAAATCCAGATTCATATCATATATGAGGAGCATGACCATGACTGATATTTTTAAAAATAAGTATGAAATTGATACTCGTGAAAAAATATTTTCAATGAGTGAAACCTTAGATAAAATGAAAAAGAATGGGCCAGTACCAACAAAAACAATAAATATTGTGGCAAAAAGAAGGTTAACTGACAGAGAAATTATAATGTGTAAATCAGTCTTTAAAGATTCGATTGACTATAAAAAAATTTGGATCGTTATGGGTGGTTTTGTACAGAGTTTATCTGGAAATGCTATTACTCCCTTTGGTCATATTATTACTCTTCCTCGAAAAGATTATTTAGAAAATCCTGATTTTACTATAGCACGACCTGAACTAAAACACTGGTTTATGCATGAAGTTACACATGTCTGGCAGAATGTATTAGGCTTTCAAGGTATGAGTAAAGTAAAACGTGTTTGCCGTGGTGAATATTTTAAAACTGTTAAATCTCCTGATGCAAGTAGTGGCGAAGATATATCACCATATGCAACAGATTTAAGAGGTAGAGACTTATATAAAAAATTTAATGAATTTAACTATGAACAACAGGGACGTATTATAGAGCTTTATTTTGATGCTAAGTTTCTAAGACATGCAAAACCCACTAGAAAACATCATCAACTTAGTCTTAAACTAGAACCTTATGTTTTATATACTTTAAAAGAATTTTTAGAAAATCCAAATGACAAATCACTATTGCCGTGGAGTTAAAATTCTATGAAATTGCTATATTTACTATTTTTTATTAGTAGTGCTGCCAGTGCCTCACCATATGCCACCCTATCTGTAAAAATTAAAGACAATGATGTCTGTGTATTTACAAAAGGAGGTTATGATAAAATATCTGACAATACTACATTGATTTACATGGGAAAAGTAGATGGAATTAATACCTTTCATGATTCTTATTCAAAAACTTATTTGAATCTTAAAATGCCTATTATTGAAGAGAACTGTATTAAAATTAAATCCTCCGAATTTAAAGAGCCTTTTCCATATGATGTTATCCTTGAAACAAATCAATCATATACACAAAGAATTTGTATAAATAGGACTGCTGAAGGAAAAACTGTATTATTAGAAGCTAAAGCAGACCTTGACAAAGGTATATATTGTGGCACTAACCAATATGATTACTCTAGCAATAGTCTTTGGTCTAAGTTAAAAAATCTATACTATTGGATAATCAGTTTATTAAATTAAGTGATCTTAAATTTAGTAGAGTACACATCCACCTGATGTACTCTATCCAAATTGAAGCACATATCGCTTTTTCAAAATGCCCCCTCTCCTGTAGTAATTTCAAATAAAATTTCTATACATCTATTTTTATCAAAGATTTTTTCTAAAAATATTCTAAAGCTCTTTTTTATAGCGCATTAAAAAACCCCAAGCCTTTAATACCAGCTTGGGGTCTTTGAATCTTGGTCCCGAGGGTCGGGATCGAAGAAGTATTTCAAAACAGTGTATTACAATCATTTTAAGCGGATGAAAGGCGGAAAAAGGTCGATTTATCGTGATTTATTTTTTGGTGAAGTTTTTATTAACGATCGACAAAAGTGACAAGAATTCAAAATTTCAAATGACAAAAAAAACAGGTAACAAAAGTAACAGATTCAGAAAATAACAATTAAGAAGTTGATTTATAAGTATTATTAATAGATTTTAAAAGGTAACATTTAGGTAACTTCTAAGTAACAAATTACCTAGTTTTTAGGTAACAGGTAGTTACTAATATTATTTATATTTATCAATTATTTAATTATCTTGTTACCTTTAATGTTCCCTAATGTTACCTTCCTTAGTAACAGTATTTACTCATTTATTTCAAGTAGTTATATAGTGTTTTTTACTACTGTTACCTTTTTTTCATTTTCTGATTTGGCTTCTCATATCACCATTAATCATGCTTAAAAATACAGCTTCTTTTTTCTGTAGAATTTAATGGTAAGTCTGCAGAAATTTGTTGATTGTTTTGGGCTTAGATTTTCTGTAATCATCACCAGTAGTGGCATAGCTGAGATGTCAAAATCTGTGGTTCAAAAAATTGTAGAATTATCGACACATTTACTGCCCAGGTGAGGTGGGGGGTCAACCGCCCGGCTGGATTCAAGATCATCAATTTTCTGAATTTTGGCCAAAAAAATGCCCTCATGATGAGGGCAATTGGATTTATCTGGCTATTGGGTCTCTTATGTCCCATTCTTTACCATTTTTTATGACTTTATTACCACGTACGATCTTCAACTCAGTACCATCATAATCAAAGACCTTTACTACTCTGCCTTTGTCGTCGATCTCTGCTAGTAAATCGCATTGATTGCTTTGCATATTACGGTACACACTTATAAGCTTGTGTGACATTATATGTCCCTAGTTTGCTGGCTTATCTTTACTATAATTTACTTCAAAGTAATTTTTAAATCGAACAATTGAATCACCAGCCCATTCATTGATTACATTTGCAATGCGTACCTGTTCCGGAACAATTTCGTTGTACCAGTATGCTTCGCGTGCATCACTAATAGAACCAAACCCACCAGCATTGGATGGGATGATTCCAAGTAACTGTGGTGGAGTTCTAAAAGATGCCAATATATCGTCGCGTGTAATACCTTTGATATTGTGGAATTCATCTTTAGCAGCAAGTTCACTAATTGGAATTAATTGAAGTCCATCTTTTTTTCCACCAGGTGCATGTAGAAATAAATTTCGAAAGTTACCCGGTCCACGTGAATCTTTCATTGCCTGTTTCAATGAATCGACATCATCATCATCAATACTTGAATCGGTCATGTAAAGAATGAAACCGGCATGAGAGCCATTGTTATAATATTTGCGACGGAACAGAGTAGCTGATTCATTTAACCATGCAGATTGCAAAGCAGATAAGTACTCTGGGGTGCCGTAGATCTCCTGATCTACATCCAATGTTTTAATCTGACATACAGATCCTTTGGCAAACTCATGCTCTTTATACCCACTCACTAGCATTAGATGCTGGTCGGAGTCTTTCATTCTCCGCATATACTTGCCCATCAAGCCACTGTATTTGATTGGATCATTCAACCGGTTATCAATACGCTGTAGGTATCCATTACCAAACACAAGATTATCAATAACAACTCGTTCAAAATCAGCTGATTTAAATAATGGATGTGATCTAAAAGATGACACTAATTGATTCTTTTTAAAGATGATTGCTGTCGAAAGATATGGTGTTGACCGAAAAGATTTAGCCAAACCATTCATACTGACTGGTGGTTCATAATAGCGACCATTTAACCAAGTCTCGTAATATTGAGAAAAGTCATGTTTATCGAGAACCGGTTCAGGATCTCCAAAGGAAAAAGCCTGGACTTTACTGTCAGACATTAAGAAATCTCCATTGTGGATTTTTTGGTTTTACCATCGTTATTGAGTGATAGAGGTTCATTAAAGAAGGCGTGGAAAAGAGCGAATGCCAAATCAGCGTGACCAATGTTTTCAGCACGTGATGCCTGGAACGTCATTTGTTTCTGTGAAGCCGTAAGTGTTTTTTGAATGGCCATCAATGAATGAGCTATTTCGGTATAACCGGCATCGAACTCGAACCGGCCCTTATTAATAACGTCCATACCTTTCATGACCAGCTGAGTTTTAACATCAACGGAATAAGTAAATGTTGTTAAATTCGGGAAGAACTCTTGGACTAATTGCGCCACCCCTGTCCCCATTCCAGACTTATCCAACCCGATATATGAGACTCGATATTTTTGGCAAATACGTTTGATGAATTCGGCTTGGCTTGCAAAATCCATCCCTTTGAATTGGTGATGTTCTAATAATCTAAATTTGTTGTATCCAGGTTCAGGTGGTGCCACAACTACAAGACCAGCACTGTCCCCACTTTCAGCTGGATCATATCCAACCCAAACAGGCTTATTGCCAAAAGGACGTAGGGCTAAAGGTTTAAAATCATTAGCCCATAACTCCCATGAATCCACCATACATGGTTGAATCACTCGCAATGGGAAAACACTTTGGCCATCATCAACAAACTCACACATGTATAAGTTTGCAAATTCTTCAGTACTGTTTTCTGCTATCAATTCATCAATATCGAACAGATCACAGCCTTGTCGTTCTGCATCAACAATATTGACGATATGACGCCACATTTTGTCCGGACAAAGAACGCCATTTCTTAAATTTTCATGGCTTAAATCGATCTCGACTTTTTGGTCCTTCGTCCGACCTTTGTTATAAGCTTCGCCTGTCCAGAATTGATAACCTTCATGCGATTTACTAGACGGAGTTGAAAAATAGGTCCGTTTGTACTGCTTCTGGGAAGCCATTGCTGAAGCAACTTTCTTCAGCTTAGCAAAGCCATGTACCCAGAAAAATTCATCAAAATACAGATCACCATGATAACTTTGAGCTGTATTAGAATTCGTACTTAGAAAAATAAGCTGAACTGTTTCGTTCGTTGGTAAAGTTAAAGTGATCGGATCCCCTTGCAGATCCAATCCGATTGACTTGAGCACAAAGTCTTTAATGTATGTTCTGAAACCATGGGCTTGTGCTTTAGAAGCTGATAAGAAAATCTGATTTCGGCCAGTGGTTACAGCTTTGATTAATGCTTCACGGGCAAAATAGAATGTCGCACCAATCTGACGTGATTTTAATAATGCTCTATTTCGTTGTTCACGTGCTCGATACCAAACTTTCTGATATTCGAATAATCCTTCATCAAAATCTTCTAAAAGTTTATCGACCTGTTCTTCAGTCAGGACATTTTTTTGTGAATGCTTACGTGGACCAGCATTTCTATTTTTTAAATTCGGATTTAGATCCGTTTCATTGCCACCATTGTTATATTTATTGATCTTGGCCATACGTTCCAGCTGGCGCATAAGCAGATCAATTTCTTTAAAATCATGTGGCGTTTTTTTCTCTAAGATGATCAACTTTACAAGTTGAGCTTCTAGGGCTTGGGCCACCCTCCCTTCTGGTGCCTGTTCCTCCCACTTGTCTCGAGCTTTCCAAGCATGGACATTTTTATCATTTTCTTTTAAGTATTCTGCAATCGAGCTGACTCGCCACCCCATCCAGTATAAAAACTTTGCTAAGAGGCGGTTATCGAATGTGATTGGCGTAGTTTCAGATATTGTATTCATTGGCCCATTAAGCCAATGCTGAACCGCTAATTCATGCGATTGAACTTGTAAAACGGACTTTTACAAGTTCATTTGATTGATTGTTTTTCGCTTAATTCCGATTCTGCTTAGTACATAAATTTCTAAATTTTAATACCAGGCAGGATTCATCCCTAATGAGTAAGAAGTCCAAATTCTTCCGTGTTGCTGTTGCAGGAGCAACAACAGATGGCCGAGTGATTGAACCAGAATGGATTCAACAAATGGCCAAAAATTATAATCTTTCGGTGTATACATCACAGGGTAATATTGAACATATCCGTAGCGTGTTGCCGGATAGTCCATTCGGTAATTATGCAAAAATTTTAGCATTGAAAGCCCAAGAGGACATGATAGGCGATCAAAAGAAATGGGCGCTTTACGCTCAATGTGAAGCCTATGAAAACTTGCTTGAGCTGCATAAAAAAAACCAAAAGTTATATTGCTCAATTGAAGTAAATCCAAGTTTTGCAGATACCAATGAAGCTTATTTGATGGGTCTTGCCTTCACTGATACACCAGCTTCATTGGGTACACAAGTTATGGAATTCGCTTCTAAAAATCCTGAAGCAAATCCATTCATCAATAAAAAACAGCAAAAGGACAACTTGTTTACAGCTTCACAAGAAATTGATCTTCAATTTGAGGAAGAATCTTCTGTGGCCAATCTGTTTTCATCGGTTATGGAGTGGCTAAATCCAAAACAACAAGAACAGGACAATAAAAATAATAGCCAGTTCCGTGAAGTTGCCAAGTCAGTTGAAAAAATTGCTGAAACCTTCGGAAGTACTTTGCAAGATCTTAACGATCTCAAAAACAAGCACACCAAACTTCAAAATGATTTCAATGAGTTGAAATCAAAATTAGGCGGTGAGCATCACTCCCAAACTCCACCGGCACCAGAAAGTACTGGTAATTATTCTGAAAAAATCGAGTGCTAATCACAATGAACGAAAATACACGTAAAAAATTCAATTTTACAATTAAGAAAATTGCCGAGCTGAATGGCGTTTCTAATGCTTCATCAAAATTTGCAGTGTTGCCCTCTGTAGCTCAAAAAATGGCAGATTCCATCCAATTATCTTCAGATTTCTTGAAGAAGATTAATGTCCATCCTGTTGATGAATTGGAAGGTGAAGTAATTGGTTTAACGCAAGGTTCCACAATTGCTGGTCGCACCAATACCAAATCTGGTACAGCACGAAAAGCCGTGGATCCAACAGGTCTGGATTCCAATACATACAAATGTGAAAAGACTGATTTTGATGTTGCTTTACGTTATGAAAAAATGGATGCATGGGCCAAATTCCCTAATTTCTATGAGAAGTGGAAAGCCTTTGTGGACCATGCGATTGCATTAGATATGATCATGATCGGCTGGAATGGTACATCCGTTGCAGCCAACACAGATCGTAATGCAAATCCTCTTTTACAAGACGTAAATATTGGATGGTTGCAAAAAATCCGTACTAAAGCCCCTGAACGTTATATGAAAGAAGTTGTTCCAGGTTCTGGGAAAATCGTTGTTGGCCCAGCTGGTGACTACAATAACTTGGATGCATTGGTTACAGACGTAGTAAACAACCTTATTAGTGAAGTACATCAAGATGCAACGGATCTAGTTGTTATCGCTGGACGTGAATTATTGAATGACAAAAATTTCGCTATTGTTAATGAATCAAAAGACAACACAGATGCGATTGCAGGCCAAGTGTTATTGAGTCAAAAACAAATTGGTGGTTTACCAGCTGCACGTGTTCCATTTTTCCCAGAAAATGCCTTGCTGGTTACGTCCTTCGATAACCTATCAATCTATTTCCAGGAACAAGGAAAGCGTCGCAAAATCTTTGATAATGCTGCATTAGATCAAGTTGAAGAATTCCAATCTTCAAATGATGCGTATGTCATTGAAGCCTACGAAAAAGTAGGATTCGTCGAAAACATCGAAATTAAAAAATAAGGTGATTTATGTCTAGTCCAGCACGACGACATCGCCTTCGAGTATTGGCCGCTAAATCTGCGGCCAATACACAAGATGAATTCGGCGGTGTACGTGATGATGCCAGTGTGTACATGTTGCAGTTGGCAGAATTAAAAAATGACCAAAACCTTCTACGCAATGTCAAATCTGAAATTGAACGTGGAGAACATAAGGCAACTTTAATCCCGAAATATATGCCTTATGTGAATGGTGTTTTATCTGTAGAAGATCGAGTTCCAAATCTTCAGGACCATGTTGTCACTACTATTATGCTTTGGTGTTTTGATGCCAAACAATTTGAAGATGGCCTTCGCATCGCAGAATATGCATTAAAACATGAGCTTTCAATGCCTGATACCTTTAGCCGAGATACAGCTTCAATTGTTGCTGAAGAAATCGGTAATGCTGCAAAAGCAGCACATGCTGAAGGTGACGTTTTTGAATTAACAGTTTTAAAACAAGCTATCAGTATTACAACTGGCTTCAGTATGCATGACCAAATTCGAGCAAAGCTATATGTTGCAATTGGTCGAGTTTACTTGCAAAAAGAGATCTACACAGAAGCTGTTTATTGGTTAAAGCTGGCCATTAAACACAATGAAAATTGTGGCGGTAAACAGGATCTACAACGAGCAGAACGTCTCCTTAAAAAGCAATTAGAAGAAAACCCACCACAGCCATTATTTAATACTGATGGTTCCCCTGTTGTCGATGATTATGGCAATCAGGTTTATGAGGGTATTTCTTCTTAACGAGTGCCCAGCACCCACTGAGGGGCAGATCTGAACCGAAACAAACATTAGTTTCAGTTTTCGTCCCAGATCTACACCCCTCAACTAACCGAGAAATATAATGTCAGGATTAATTGCGAACGGTAGCCCAACGAATCAAGATCAAATTATCAGTAGTGATGATTTTTTCCCTTCCGTATCGAGTAACAAGATCCGCGAAGTACTTCGATTAGATTCTAGCGTTACCAATCAACGTTTAATCCCAGCAATCGAAGCAGCGATTATTCATGTAAATGAACAATTAGACTCACTTATCAGCAAAGCCCCGTCATTAGCTGAAATCACAACAAAAACCGTAAACGGCAAGCCGACCAGCGTAGTTTTATATTATCGAGCAATTGCAGCTGCAGCTGGTGCAGAACTTAACGAGAAATACCGTTCCTACGATACAACTAGTAATGGATCTCAAAAAGCTGAGGATCTCACGATTACTGTTGACGACTTCAAACGTGACTTACGTTTTGCGATTCGGGATCTTAAAAAGATTCGGCGATTAAGTGTGGAGTTACTTTAAGTGAAGGAAATCTATGCTAATCAAAATGACACTGTAGATGCCATTTGTTGGCGTGAATATGGTCGAAGTGCTGGTGTAGTTGAGCGCGTACTTGAAGTAAATCCACATATTTCAAATTTTGGACCTGTCTTACCAATGGGTACCAAAATTTTAATACCAGACATACCAACACAACAAAATAAAGTCCAAAGCGTCCAGCTTTGGGATTGAGAGAATTTATGCCAGAACCAACAACCACAACAACATCAATGGGCGTTATTGGTCTAAGCGCAATGTCTATTTTGCCATTTATCAATGGTAATGCATTGCTGGGGGCCGTACTCGGTGCAGCGTTTATTGCAAGTACTGAAAAGGATCTTTCTGCTTTTAAGCGGATTATGACTCTAATTCTTGCCACGGGTATAGGCTATATCTGCACACCATTTATCACTGAAAAGACCTGGATTACTTCAGATGCATTGGCTGGACTCATTTCATCCGTGTTTTGTCTTTTTATTCTTACCAAAGCTGTTGATTGGATTAAACAGGCCAATCTTTCAGACATTTTCAAACTCTTTAGAGGGGGAAAAACATGATCGAATTTGTTTTTCAATTCATTGCTCTTTTAGCGTATTTGTTCTGTGGGATTCGCATTGTTTGCTTTAACCACAACGGAAATTACAACCGTAAGTACGCCATTTTAGCAACCGTGCTGATTGCGTCATTTCTTGGCCAATCAGTTCATATTATTTTCTTTAAGGATCCCGTCACTTTATGGGATGCCATTTTTGCAATTCTCCTGGCTGTGATTATTTATCGCAGCCAGGGAAATGTGGCCAAGTTATGGAGTAAGGCATGATTTTAAAATTTGGCTCTAAGGGTGATGCCGTAGCTAATTTGCAAAAACAATTAGTGAAGTTAGGTTACAAAGGCAAAAACGGAAAACCCTTATCTGTTGATGGAAATTTTGGTGGAAGTACAGAACATGCTGTTATCCAATTCCAGAAAGCACAAGGCTTGGTTGATGATGGCAAAGTCGGTGATAAAACACGAGCAGCTTTAGCAGGTGGCGATACTTCAAAATTTTTAAAAGCTGAAGACTATAAAAAAGCTGCCCTTCGTCTGAAGGTACCTGAATTGTATATTCGTGTACTTGGTGCAGTAGAAAGCCAAGGCGTCGGTTTTTTGCGTAATGGTAAAGCAAAAATTCTTTATGAACGTCATCGAATGTATTTCTACTTGTGCCAGGCTAAAGGTAAAGCCTTTGCAAATGATCAAATGAAAAAGATCCCAAGTTTGGTTAATTCAATTGCTGGTGGATACAAAGGCAATGAAGCTGAATATACCCGTTTAAGCCTAGCCATGAACATTCATAAAGATTCTGCACTTATGTCTACGAGTTGGGGACAGTTTCAAATTATGGGTGAAAACTGGAAGGATCTCGGTTATGCCTCGGTACAAGAATTTGTGGACCAGCAACAAATCAGCGAAACCCATCAAATGGAAGCTTTTCTTCGTTTTATTGAATGGAAGCCAGGCCTGTTAGATGCTTTACGTAAAGCTGATTGGCATA
This sequence comes from Acinetobacter sp. WC-323, assembly GCF_000314615.1. Lineage (NCBI taxonomy): Bacteria > Pseudomonadati > Pseudomonadota > Gammaproteobacteria > Moraxellales > Moraxellaceae > Acinetobacter > Acinetobacter sp. WC-323. The sequence goes on along the minus strand of NZ_AMZS01000047.1, from coordinate 75,731 downwards.
CAGTGTTTACGCTTTATAACGGCTCTAATTATAAAAAATTAGGATACCAGGCTAAATTCCAAAAAGAATGGGATCACTTGGAACCTATTTATGGTGAGAAAAACGCAGCATGAAAAAGCCCCAAGCTTTACGTGAATATATCCTGAATGCCCTTCCTGATCTTCCACAAGATCAGGATCGTTTATTGATATTTGCAAATGAAGGTAAGCTGAGGAGTACCTTCGCACCAGGCTTCAGTTTTGAAATGTCATATATTCTGGATCTGATCATCACAGATTACTCTGGAGATCCTGAAATTTTCGGAATCGTTATTTTCTCCTGGCTTATGGACAATCAACCAGAATTATTGGCCAACATTAAAAATACTGAAGGCATCCATTTCGAAGCCGAACTGATTGATAATGGCAAATATGATCTAAATTTCAAAATCCCATTATCAGAACGTGTGATTGTTAAAAAGAATCAGGAAGGTAAATTCGAACTCTCATATCCACCTGAACCGACGTACACCGAATTTGAAAAGCCGGTTGATTTTGAACTGATTGATAAAGATGGCAGTATCCTGGCTAAATGGAAAACTGCAGCATCCGATGGCAGATCACTAGATATGCCCTTCCCTGGTAAAAACCCATGAATAATGTTCAGGATCTTGCTGAATATTTCCAACCTATGTTGGAAAGATTATCCACTGGCCAGAGGGCAAAACTGGCCAAAAATATTGGTAGAGATCTTCGCAAGAATCAACAGAAAAGGATCACGACTCAACGCAATCCTGATGGATCTGCCTATGTTCCGAGACGTACACGGATCCGAGAGCAGAAAGGCAAAATCAAAAGAAAAATGTTCTCCAAGATTAAGGCCAACGCACATTTAAAATTGCTGAGTAACAGCGAAGCCATTGCCATTGGATTTATTGGCCGTGTCAATCGAATTGCTAATGTTCACCAGTATGGCCTAAAAGATCGGGCTACCAAAGATGCCCCAGAAACAGTGTATTCAAAACGTGAATTACTTGGCTTCAGCCATGAGGATATTAAACTCACTGAAGAATCATTTATTAAACATTTAAAAGTTTAAGTCCTTCATCAAGTAAAAGTCAGTTTTACAAGTTTGTAGAACTGCAATTCTCAAATCATTACAGCAAAGTGTTGGCATGAATGCTGACATTAATCGTCGTCTTGAAAATATCGTTCGTTTTGGAAAGATCAAGACCTTAAATCCGTCTAAACCAATCCCCCGTGTCACCGTCAATTTAGGCGATATTGAGACACCGGAGATCCGTTGCCTCAATATTCGTTCAGGGGACGATATAACCTGGGACATGCCATCCGAAAATGAAGAATGTGTGGTTATTTCACCGTGTGGGGAGATTGGACCAACCAGCTTCGTGCTTTATGGTTTTTATAACGACAATAACCCATCCCCTTCTGATGATTTAAATCAAAAAATCAGAATGTTTGCTGATGGTTGTGTCATTGCTTATGACATTTCAGCCCATCATCTTTCCGCGATCCTACCTTCAAGCGGTAAAGCCACGATTACTGCAGATGGTGGCGTGACAGTTAATGGCGACACAACAATAAATGGAAATCTGCAAATAAACGGCAGCACAGCAATGACAGGAAATAATACTGTAGGTGGTAGCCAACTAGTACAAGGAAGTAGTCATTCCACAGGTAACTTCAGTACTGAAGCTGATGTCAAAGCCGGAGAGATTAGCCTTAAAACCCATAGAACAACAGGTGTACAGGCAGGCGGTGATATTTCAGGAGATCCAATCCCATGATGTCTCGTGAAAATGGTCGTGCGCTAATGAATGAACTAGAACATATTCGCCAGTCAATTCAGGATCTTTTGACTACTCCAATTGGCACAAGAATTATGCGTCGCGAATATGGTTCTCTAGTACCTATGTTAATAGATGCACCATTTGATGACATAACAATACTTCAGCTATATGCGGCAACAGCAACCGCTATTTTACGCTGGGAAGATCGGATCATTTTAAACTCAATTTCCCTGAAGACTAAAGAAGCTGGTTCATATTATTTAGATATGGATTGCAGCTTAGTTGATAGTAACCAAAAGGCTTCTTTAAGTATTCCTCTTGCAATCGGATCTGTCTAATGAGCGTCGATTTTAACTCGTTACCAAAACCAAATTTTGTTGAAGTGATTGACTATGAAGCTATTTTTGCTGAACGGGTCGAATATTTCATCTCTCTTTACCCTATAGACGAGCAAGCTACAGTACGTAAAACATTAAGTCGAGAAAGCGAACCTGTAACGAAATTATTACAGGAAAATGCGTATCGTGAAATGATTCTAAGAAATCAAATTAATGAGAAAGCCCTAGCTACACAACTTGCATTTGCTAAAGAAGATGATCTTGATATTTGGGGTGCAAATTTTGATGTCCAACGATTGTTGATTTCTCCAGCCGATGACACGATGACTCCCCCATCTCCAGCAATTTATGAAAAAGATGAAGATTTTCGTTACCGTATACAGAAAAAATTAGATGCTTTGAGTACTGCAGGCCCCGAATCAGCTTATGAATTCCACACACTTTCAGCTGATAGCCGGGTTTCAGATGTAAAGTGTAGCTCACCAGCCCCGGCACATGCCTTATTAACAATTCTTCAACGTGATACGGATGATAATGCTTCAACAGAAGAGCTCAACACTATTGTGTATAACTGGGTTTCAGCTGATAAGAAGCGTCCTACAGGTGATCGAGTTTTAGTTAAATCGGCTGAGATAATTAGCTATGAAATTGAGGCTGTTTTAGTTACTAAAAACGTACCTGAAACAGAACCTGTTCTTGAAGCCGCTAGATCTAATGCATTGGCTTACACAAAAGAAGCAAAACGAATTGGTAAAGGAGTTTACTTCTCAGATCTGTACTCAATTCTTAAAGTTTCTGGTGTTGATAGAGTAGAACTTATTAATCCAACTGAAGAGTTAAATATTAATAATTTTCAAGCTGCGTCTTGTACACAAATAAAAATTAGTGTGAGGAATGAATTATGAATTTACTTCCTCCTAACACAACAACTTTTGAAAACCGAATTATAGAGACAACTTCTAAATCAACTATTTTAAATGCTGACTTATCAACTTTAATCCGTATTGAAGAAGCACCAGAAGACTTTCTGTCAATCTTGGCTTGGCAGTTTTCAGTTGATCGATGGCAAGAGGATTGGCCAGATGAGGTTAAACGTGCGCAAATTAAAAACTCAATCAAAGTTCACACCTATAAAGGAACAAACTTCGCCCTTAGATCCATTGTTGAGAGTTTTGGTTACTCATTAACAGTTCATGAATGGTGGCAAGAATCACCAATGAGTGAACCTGGAACTTTCCAAATTACGATTGATACAAATGAAAAGGCTTTAACAGAGAAAACATATAAAACTTTGATAGAGCTAATTAATGACGCAAAACCCCTTACTAGAAGTTTAAAGAATATTGAAATCAACGTTATTGCAGTTGCTGGTGATACCAATATTGGTGCGGCAATGTATGACGGAGAAGATATAACAATCTATCCCAAAATAGATGATCCCAATTCATTAATACATTCAGCTTTTGGCTTTTATGAGCATGAGCTAACAACTGTTTTCCCTATTACAGATTAGAGAACGATTATGGCAGCACAATATCATTCACTCTTTACAGAGCAAGGTTTAAATTTACTTAGAGAAGCAATACAAAATGGAACTAAGTTAGGTATTACACATATGTCATTTGGTGATGGCGGTGGAATAGTGCCAGAGCCAAATGCCGCCTTTATCAGTCTTGTAAATGAGATCTACCGTGTACCATTAAATAGGCTTGCACCTTCACCGAATAATCCAAACTGGCTTGAAGCTGACGCTGTTATCCCTTCAGCTGTAGGAGGTTTTAATATACGTGAAGTTGGTTTATGGGCAGAAGATATTTTAGTTGCTTATGCTAATTATCCGCCAACATTTAAACCAAGTGCAGACCAAGGAACAGCTCAGATAAAAACGATACGTATTGTTCTACAAATAGATAATACAGCTAATTTTGAGCTACAGATTGATGCCTCGGTAGTTATGGCAACAATACAATCTGTAGAGGACGCAAAAAAAGAAGTTAAAAAATATGCTGATAATACAAAGATTTCTATTTGTTCAGATTATAACGAATTAAAACTTGTGGAAAAGCTGGAAGGACGGCTTGTTAGAACACTGCAATATTACTCGCACACTGAACATAACAATGGTAGTGCTACATATAAATGTACTAATAATAAATGGGTATTACAACCAGATGGTATCTTTGTTTCACCAGAGCAGTTTGGAGCAATCGGAGATGGAGTCACCGATGATTCTTCTGCCTTTCAAGAATGTGCTAATTTTGCTTATGAAAATAATTTAAAAATTATTGGAGAGTCAAGTATTGGTTATTATATTACTAAAGATATTTATAATTATGTTGATACAGATATTGCAGGTTTAATTTTCCCATCATCAGAAAATTTAACTCCAAATGTGTATATGCATACAAAAAAACCTACTCAAAGAATACTTTTAAGTTCATTAACTGGACTGAATGAAGGCTCATCTAAAGTTTTAGGTTTACCAAAATCTGCCGTAGGTAAGTATATTCGCATTAGCTCAACTACAGACATTCTTACTGAGCGATACAACCCACCTACCAACAACCCATATTATAAAAATACAACATTTTTTGTTTTAAACGAATCAGGAGATATTTGCCCAGAACTAGATATAAACTTTGATCCAATAAAGGATACAGGAACTATAGTTGAAATTATTCCTGAAGAGAAAGAGATTAATTTTAATATTGGTTATGTGGGAACTTTAGGTAATGGAACTTACTCTTCAGGACAAATTATTATAAAAAGGGATTCAACTGTTCTAAGAATTGGAGAAGTTTCATCATCTAGTCAATTTAGAACATTAATTTCAGTTTTAGGTAATAACTGTAAAATTTATGGTACAGCTAAGGAATCACAATATGAAGGTTATGGATATGGATTAAATATTTCGTATTGTTGTGACACATTTATTTATGATTTTAAAGCGACCAAATGCAGAACTGAACTTGATGGACGTCATGCTGCAAATGTATTTGTGTTTAACTCAAAATTAAATAAAGCTGGTTCTCACTGGGGGAATAACTTCAAATTCAAAAATTGTGAAGTACAAGATATTGTTTATGCTGGAAGAAACCTTTCACTAGAAGATTTTAAACTACATGGTTTCTGCTCGATTCGTGGTGATGTGGGTTATGTTTCAGGAAGATTATATGTAAGAAATCTAACTGCAAAATCAACTTCCTTTCTATCATTCAGCTCTCCCCCTGTTGCAGATTTTTTTACAAAACCTCGCCGGTTATTTGATGTAATTGATATTGATGGTGTGAATTGTGAAGGTGATATGCAAATTTTCTATGGGTACTCTGCTACTCCACTTTCAAAAATGATAGCTCCAAGAAAAATAAACATAAAAAATATTGATGCTCCAAACTCTAAAACACTTGCAATATCAAGTGTACTTCTAGATCAGGCGGATAAGTTTAGTAAATCAGCAGAATATAGCTTAGAAAATATCAATACTGGTGGATATTTACAGATATTAGGCCGCGGCTTTAAAAACGGTATCAGCCAATATGCCTATAAAGGACGAATATTAAACTGTGGTAGGACTCATATTAGAGCCGACGCATCTTACTTCGAAGAGATGGAAGTCATTGATACTAAAGTCATTGCGCATAACAAAGTCAATATTTCAACTCCGTTAGGTATAGGAGAGTATATTTATAAAAATGTAATTTTCGATCATGATAATTCATTATCTAATATTGCCTTAATTAATGTTGAAACAAAAAAAGGAATGATGAATTGTGAATATCGGAATAATTTTTCAAATGCTGGGGGGAATATTATTTTTAGTATTGGATGTAGGGCAAGATTAGGAGCTACCAACTACCCATTACCATTAAAATATTTTGTAGATCCTACAGTGTTTATTGTTGAAAATTAATCCTATAAATTTAAGCTGCTTTCTCCTGAACTTGTAAAATCCCCTTTTACAAGTTCAGGAACTTAATATTTTCCTGAACTCATGCAAGCCTGTTTGTTGAATTAAAATCTCAATTAACAGGCTTTTTTATGGCAGAAAATTATCACCATGGTGTACGGGTTTTTGAACTGAGTGATGGGATCCGACCGATCCGGACCATTGCAACTGCAGTTCAAGGACTTGTCGCCACTGCAGAAGATGCAGATCCTTTAGTATTTCCAGAAAATGTTCCGGTCCTTTTGACCAATACCCAGGCTGCGGTTGCAAATGCTGGTAAAACCGGCACATTAAGTAAAGCCCTTCAAGCAATGGCGAATCAAGCCAATTCTGTTTGTGTTGTTGTCCGTGTTGCTGCAGCTGAAGATGAAGCTGCACAAACTGCCAACGTAATTGGAACAGTCACAGCTGAAGGTAAATATACCGGTCTTAAAGCGTTGCTTATGGCCAAATCAAAACTTGGAGTTCAACCACGTATCATCGGTGCACCAGGTTTAGATCCACAAGCTGTGGCAACTGAACTTGTTGTTATCGCAAAAAAACTACGTGCATTCGCTTATGCATATTGTTGGGGATGTAAAACAAAAGAAGAAGCTGTGGCATACCGTGAAGCATTCGGTGCACGTGAACTCATGCTTATTTGGCCAAACTTTGTGGCATTCAATACAACCACTGCACAAACTGAAACGGTCCCTGCTGTAGCCGTTGCAATGGGCCTACGTGCGAAGATCGATAATGACATCGGCTGGCATAAAACATTATCAAACGTTGCAGTGAATGGTGTTACTGGTATTGATGCCGATGTGACTTGGGATCTTCAGGATCCAGCAACAGATGCCGGTTATCTCAACAGTAATGAAATTACCACGCTTATCCAGCATGACGGGTTCCGCTTCTGGGGATCACGCACGTGCTCAGATGATCCTTTATTCCCATTTGAAAACTACACCCGTACTGCTCAAGTACTCGCAGATACTGTAGCAGAAGCGCACATGTGGGCCGTAGACCTTCCCCTTCATGGTTCTTTGGCCACAGATATTATCGAAGGCTTAAAGGCCAAAATTCGTGAACTGACACGTAATAAATATTTGATTGGTGGTGATGCCTGGTTCGATCCGGAAGCCAATTCAAAAGACACATTAAAAGCAGGAAAACTGGCCACAGATTATGACTACACCCCTGTCCCACCGTTAGAAGATCTTACTTTCCGTCAACGTATCACGGATCGTTATCTTGCTGACTTCGCTTCACAAGTAGGAGTTTAATGCATGGCTTTACCAAGCAAGCTGAAAAACATGAACTATTTCAATGAAGGGAATAGTTATTTAGGAAAAATTAAAACTGTCGTTCTCCCTAAATTGAGCCGTAAGACTGAAGATTACCGTGGTGGCGGTATGAATGGCACAGTTAAAACAGATTTAGGCATGTCAGATGATGGCCTAGTTCTTGAGTCGACCTTTGGTGGTTTAGATCTTATTACATTACGTCAATTCGGGATGGAGAAGATTGACGGTGTATATATCCGTTTTGCTGGTGCATATCAACGTGACGACACCGGTGAAGTTGATGCCGTAGAAGTTGTTGTTCGTGGTCGTCATGAAGAAATTGATGGCGGAGATGCAACACCAGGTGAAGATACTGAGCACAAAGTCACAACCAACTGTGTTTACTACAAATTAACCATTAATGGCGTTGTTGAAGTCGAAATCGATCTGCTTGGCTTTAAGGAAGTCATTGGTGGCGTAGATCGTCTCGAAAAACAACGTAATGCCATCGGCTTATAAGTTTCCTTCCCTTCTGTGGTCCAGTGCTGCAGAAGGTTTTTTTATTTAATTTTTAGGATATATCCAAATGACTCAAATTGAACAAGCAATAAACCAAGAACTTATTCAAAACCCAAATGAAGAAGTGGTGACTTTAGAAGAACCAATTCGAATGGGTGAAAATCTTATCACCCAGGTGACGGTTCGAAAGCCAGGCGTTAAGGCCTTATCAGGTACTTCATTAAAAGATATTTATAACCACGATGTAGATGCACTTTGTCGCGTACTTCCCCGTGTAACATCACCGGCATTAACACCACAACAAATTGTCATGATGGATCCTGTCGACTTTGCGCAACTTGGAGGGCACTTAGTCACTTTTTTGTACCCAAAAGAAATGCAGAAGATTCTGAAAGAACAGAAGATGTAAGTCTTGTGGACGATGTGGATGAGGCAATAGCAAATATTGCCGTCATCTTCCATTGGCCACCAAGTGCCTATGATGACATGGATATTGTTGAACTAACGAAATGGCATCAACTGGCACTAAAACGTAACCAACCTCCCAAATAAATAGAATCCACCTATTATGGCCAGACTAAAATTAGAAGTCCTTTTCAACGGTATTGATAAATTATCGGGACCCATCGCAAACATCGTAGGTGGATCCAAATCAATGGCTGCAATTTTAAAAAAAACCAGTGCCGAAATTAAAGAACTCAATGCTCAACAAAGGAAAATTGAGAACTACCGGTCTTTGCAATCCGCTATAGGCAAAACCTCTGCAGCATTAAAAAAGTATCGCGACGAATACAAATTGCTGAAGGATCAAAGTAAGGCCGGAAATCTTACTGATGATCAAGTGAAGCGTATGAAATCACTTGAACAGGCAATCAGGCGCACAACAGCAACATTCAAACAGCAAGGAGCCGAACTATCAGGCGTTACACGGGATCTAAATGTAGCTGGGATTAACATAAACCGTCTGGCTGAAGATGAGACCAAACTCAAACAGAGAACACATCAAGCCACGATGGAGTTGAACCAGCAACAGCAAGCCCTAAAACGTCTGAACCGTGCACAGGACCAATATCACCGCTATGGTTCCATTGCACGTAATGGAGCAGCTGCAGGCATGACAGCTGGTTTTGGCGGTGTTGGTTTACTTTACTCCATGCGCCAACCTATTAACGAAAGTAAGCGTGTAGACGTTGAAAGCAATCGTATTGCTGCACTTGGCATGGGTGAGGACGTAACACGTAAAGCAATTAAATACGCTGAAGCAATGGACACGTTCGGGACTTCTATCCTGGATAACATGACCTTATTACGTGATGGTCTCACGATCTTCTCAGATCTGCACCATGCGGAAATGGTGGCCCCAACCCTGGCAAAAATGAAATTTTCAAACCAGGCGATGTTTGGCCATGAAAAAGGCGAAGAAAATGAACGTGCTTTCATGGATATGCTCAAAGTTATTGAACTCCGTGGCGGCTTAAAAAGTGAAAAAGCCTTTCAGGATCAGGCCAACAAGATTCAACAAGTCATCACAGCTACGGGTGGACGTGTACAGGGTAATGAATGGCTAAATGCAATCAAAACAGGTGGTATTGCGGTTAAAGGTCTTACTGATGAAGCCTTGTATTACAAAATGGAATCTATTGTCCAGGAATGGGGTGGAAACCGTTTTGGTACAGCTGCCATGTCTGCGTATCAGAACATTTACCAGGGCCGTACAACAAAGCGTGCAGCAAATAACATGCTTAAACTTGGCTTGATCGATGATCCAAGTAAATTAAAGCATGATAAAGCCGGCCAGATTTCCTATCTTGATGTTGGAGCCATTAAAGGTGCCGATATTTTCAAGAAGGACCAATTTGCCTGGATGGAGCAGATTCTATTACCTACCCTGGCAAAAAAAGGCATCACAGAGAAAAGTGATGTGCTGGATGCAATTGGCAGTATCTTCACCAACCGAACAGCATCGAATTTATTTGGTGATATGTTCCTTCAGCGTGACATCATCAATAAAAGCGCAAAAATGAATGCTGGTGCCGACAATATCGACCAGTTATACGGTAAAGCGACCAATACCACTGCTGGTAAAGAATATGAAGCTAAAGCCAAACTACATGATGCATATTTAAAATTTGGCCGGACAATTCTCCCGATCTATACCAAAGCGATTGAAATGGCCACCAGTGCAATGCAAACGTTCACTGGATGGATGGATAAAAACCCAGCTGCAGCAAAAGCCCTGGGAACAGGCCTGGTTATTGTGGCCACAAGTTTAGTGGCCATTGGTGGGGCACTTATCGTTTTATCTCCATTACTGCTTGGGATGGCCAGTTTACGTCTTGTCATGACTTCATTGACAATGGGCGGTTCAGTTCTGGTAACTGTATTTTCTAAACTTCCAGCGGTATTCGGTCTGCTCAAAATGGCATTTATGGGTGTTGGCCAAGCCTTCTTATTTATTGGCCGTTTGATGCTGGCCAATCCAATTGGTCTGGCAATAACAGCCCTGGCCATTGGTGCATACCTTATTTATAAAAATTGGGAACCAGTTAAAGGTTTCTTCTCAGGACTATGGGGACAGGTAAAAACCGCATTCAATGGCGGTATAACAGGTATATCCGCATTAATTATTAACTGGTCCCCTATCGGCCTTTTTTATGCTGCCTTTGCTAAAGTTATGTCATGGTTCGGTGTTGAACTCCCGGCGAAGTTTACTGGCTTCGGCAGCATGATTTTAACCGGACTAAAAAATGGGATCTTATCCAAAGTAGCGGAAGTTAAAGATGCTCTCTCCGGAGCCGTAGAGGGAGTAATTAATAAGGCCAGAACAATCCTGGGCATTCACTCCCCTTCTCGCGTATTTATGGGCATTGGTGACTACACCATGCAAGGTATGGCGTTAGGCATAGCCCAAAACTATAACTTGCCCGTAAAAGCTACCCAGCAAGCAACACGTAACGTCATTACTACTGGTACCACAGCCAAAGTCACACCGGTTACTCCAATTAGTGCAAATCGTGGCGGTGGTAGCTTTATCAGCAACGATACCATTCACATCACCATCAAAGCAGAACAGGGTCAGCCGGTCCGTGAAACTGCCAAAGCAATCAGAGAAGAAATGCAACGTATTCAACAGGAACAAGTTGATGCACGTCGTCGCTTCCTAACAGATTCGGAGTAAATAATCATGATGATGGTTTTAGGCCTATTCGTCTTTTCCTTACGAACAGCTGCCTATGAAGAATTACAACGTGTCACCAGCTGGCGACACCCAAGCAATAGCCGGATCGGTAATACACCGGCTTATCAATTTACAGGTAAAGGTGAAGATACCATTACCCTGAAGGGGACCACATACCACGAATTGACGCATAGCCGTGTCACATTGGATCAGATCCGTGCAATGGCAGACACAGGCAAGGCTTATACATTGATTGAAGGTACCGGCAAGATTTATGGTCTTGTCATTATCGAAAGCCTGGATGAAACCAAAACATATTTTTTCAAAGATGGTGCAGCCAGAAAAACTGATTTCACCATTACCTTAAAGGTAATTAAGGAATGGCAACCAACCTTAATGGGATCTCTTATCGGTATGGCAGCTGGTGCGCTGAATCGGGCAATTTAAATGTTTGAACAAGCAATTAAAACTTTTGAAGGCTATGCATCCGCATATCAATCTGAAACTGAATATGCTTCATGCATTTATAAAATTGAAGTAGAAGGTAATGACATTACATATCTCATTTCCGGACGCTTGATTTCTTTAACACTGAAGGATAACCGTGGCCTTGTGGTCGACTCGCTTGAAATTGAATTGGACGATACTGACGGACAACTAGAAATTCCACCTGAAGGAGCCATTATACAAGCCTGGATCGGCTGGTCGAACACAGGTCTGGTGCACAAAGGGAAATTTAAGGTTGAGTCTACCAGTCACCGTGGTGCACCTGATATTTTAACAATTTCAGCCTTCAGTAATGATATTTCTGAAGGTCTCAAACAGAAGCGTGAACGTAGCTTCAGCAAGAAAACCATTAAGGAGATTTTTGAAACGATTGGTACCGAATATGAATTAAAAACCATTGTTCATGATTCTTTGGCCAACCAGGTAATTTCTTACATTGCACAGAATGAAAGTGACGCTAATCTAATAACACGTATTGCTGACGAACAGGACGCGATTGCTACGGTAAAAAATGGCCATTTAATTTTATTGCCCCGTGGTACCAGCCAAACTGTATCGGGATTACCCCTCCCCACTGTTTATATTATTCGTTCTGAAGGTGATGGTCATAACTACACAACTGGCACCGGCACGGACCGGATCACTGGCGTGAAGGCATATTATTATGATACTTCCAAATCCAAAAAGCTTCATGTCGTTGCTGGTGATAATGAGGACAATTTAAAAGAGATCCGCTATATCCACCGTGACAAGAAAACGGCAGAGCTGGCAGCCCAGGCAGAATACAACCGGTGCAAACGATCTGCCCAAAAGCTGAGTTACACCTTGGCGTATGGTCGTCCGGAAATTATCCCGGAACAGGAATTTATCTTCTCCGGTTTAAAGCCACAGATTGAAGATATTGTCTGGTTAGGGACCAACATCACACATACGATCAATGACAATGGTTTTACAACAGCTGTTGAACTCGAAGTCCAGCTTCCAAGTGCAGATGATGTTTCTACCTTATTTGAAGCAAGAGATCCGGAACAAGATAAACCAGCCAAGAAGAAAAAAACGGGTAGAAATTATGCCGAATATACCGGTGTAATCGTCTATTACCAGGATAAAGGTAAAACCAATACCTTAACTTCAGGTGATCAAACTAATCCGCTGAAGTTGACGCATTTATATGTGAGTAAAGGGACGGCAACAGTCGCATTAAAACGAGAACAGGCCAGAATTGACCGAGCCAGAAAAGGCAAATAAAAAAAATCCTTGCTGGGGTAAGCAAGGATACAAAAGGAAATGGGTTTTCAACACAAAAAGAATAATAATCACCATTTAACGTAATTACTGTATTACAATTGTAAAACTTAGTACTATAAATGGTGATTATTATATGTCAGGAAAAAGACAACTAACGTGTCCTCACTGTGGTTCTGCTTTTTCTATCCGTTCAAGTGAAGCTGAAAGTCCGGTTTTACGTCGCTATAAAGGGCAATGTCAAAATCTGGATTGTGGTTTTACTGCTATCGGATTTATGGAATTAAAATTCCAGCTTTCCCCTCCTTCAGTTCCAAATCCAGAAATACAGTTACCAGTTTCGGCACATTTAGGCCAGGGGAGATCTGCATGTCAGACAAAATAGATCTAGCACAAGAATTACAACTTAAACAGGTTCAGATTCAACCCAAAGACTTCAGCCGTCCATCCCTCAGCGAATGTGAAGAATGTGGCAATGATATTCCAGTAGAGCGTCAACGTTACGGTTCCGTAACGCTTTGTTTGGAATGTAAAAATACTCAAGAAAAACTTGCAAAAAGGTACTTTTAAATGACAAATTTTATGATTTTTTTGATTGTTCTTTTTGTATTATCTCTCATTATTCTATGGCTGATTCTTGATTATCATTTCATTCGGTTAAGTAAACTGTTAACTCCTACTCCTCTAGTGATTACTGGTGAATTAACTGAGGATGAAAAAGAAATGTTATTAAAAGCAATCAACGAACATAACGCTAAAATTGAATTGGTGGATTCATGTGGCTTTACCCGACCCTTCTCGGAATCATGATAGGTATAATTATTTGTATTGCTTTATTCCTATATTATTTTGCATAAAAGAAGCCCCTATTTAGGGGCTTTAATTTTATTTATTTTCTACTGGCTCAATAGTGAACCAAAGACCTGTCGTTTTCCCAGCTGTAGAAAAATAACTTATATTCCCTACTGAAGCTTGATTAATATTTTTTTCTTTATCAACATTCTTGAGAGCTTTCTCAAGCAAATCAATTACTATCTCTTTAGACTTGGTAACATCTTCAGGTTTACTGACAATATTGGCAGAAAGACCAGTTAATAATAGCGTTTCGATCATAGTCCTTTCAGAGTTTTCACCAGGTACAACTATGAAGGTCAGACCATGTAACATTCCGTCTTTATTGACCCCACCAGTCAAACTAATATCATCAGAAAAATTAACCTGGAACACATCACGTACTGACCCTGTTTTAATATTAAACTCACCGAGTGGACGCACAGAAGTTACATCTAATTCATTCAGTTTATTATTAAAAGACTTTCTGAATTGTTCCGGAGTCATCCCTAAATTTTCGTCAGCTTTCACCACTTCTTCTTTTTCTACATTTGCCAAAGGTTCAGCACTGGTTTCAGTCTTTTGGGGTTCCTTTTTATCGACTTCAGGCGCGAATACACCCACCAAAGCTAAAGAAATAAGACTCATCCCTAGTCCACCAAATAAAATTTTTACCCGTGAATTTGTAGGATTATATTTTTTAAAAAGGTCCGGCTTCACCAGACCAACAAGCATAGCAATTAAACTAACAAGAAAAACTAATGCAAAAAAAGTAGCCATCAATATAAATACTCAGTTAAATATAAAAAAAACATTTATCTTCAATTACTTTCACCCTTTTTAGCATCCTTTCCCTCTGAACTACCACCACCGATCTGCTCTATTGCCTTCATTGCAACCGCACTTACATTCGCAGGTAAATCTTTAAATTTTTCATTCTGGCCATCAACTATTCCTGCATCTTTTCCAAAATAGTCTGGTACTAGATCCTTATGAATCTGGGATTGTTCATCTGGTTTAAGACTATTAATAAAAGGGCGTAATGAAGCAAGCTTCAAATGCATATTTTCACTATGGCGCCAATGTGAATATGCACGTATAGCAATACGACTTGTATAAATTACAGTTAAAAATAATAAAATTGAAAATATAAGTCTCATAATTAAATAGTAAAAGGCATAATCTTTGGATGCATTTCTAATTAATTCAAGCTTTTCAATACAATCTTTATAGTCCCTAAGTTCTGTGCATTGGCTTACACTTACATAGTTTTGATAGTAAGAGTCTAATCCACACCAAGCTAAACCAATAGATACTAGAATGATTAAAATACTAATAAAGGTTGCAACCCAATATGTTATTTTTTCCCATTTAGCTTTGGTTGAATAATGTTTAGAAATTTCATTTTCCGTCTTTTTAGAAAGCAGACTTTTATGTTTCTCAAAAGCACCAAGTAAAGTATCTAATTCATTTTTATTATTTTCATAGTTTGCTTTTAAGTTATCAACTTTTACTTTCAGATCATTTTCATACTCATTTTGAAATTCAAAAATACCATTTTTGAATTTTGCTATTATTGAACTAATACTATCATCATATGCTAATTTTCTACTTAATAAAAACTCCTCAATTTTTTTATCAAAAATTTCCATATTTTGTGTATTTTGGTTTATAAAATTATTTATTTTTTCTTCAAGTACAACCACTCTATCTTTTAAACTATTATTCTGCTCAATTCTTTTCCTTTTACTATCTAGTTGATTAAGTTTTTCCATTAAATTTAAAAAATCACCTGAATAATCAGTTCTACTTCTAGTATTAAGCACTTCCCCAGTTATTTTTTTAAAAAGATAGTTAAAACAACTTACTAAGCCTGAAAAGAAAGACTGAAACAGATTACCTTGGATTTGATCATACATCATCATTTCATAAATATTTTTATCAATAATATTTATTTCATTCACTAGTAAATCTACTTTTTCTACAGGAATAAAATTTACCAATAAATCATCAATATAAATGATACCATTTTTAATTTCATCAAAAACAACAGAGGAATTAATTATATCATCATAAAATATAAAGTTATTAATCCCTTCTTTTTCAACCCTGCGATAAACCTCATTAAGATGATTCGCAAGACCATTCATATATTTTATTTTATCAAGTTCCTCTTTTTTAAAAAGCATGGGGAATTCCTTTTAATAAAACTGTAAAAAATTTAGCTTACAGTTAAAATTAATTCTTAAATTTTCTTTGTCTAAAATAAACTGAAGTTTAACTAATTGAATATTTTTCAAAACGTATCCTCCAGCATAAAATTCTAAACGCTCTTGACGCCATAATAGTAACTAAGTTATTGTGTTTTAACCACAGCAAAATCTGTGGTCAGGCGTAGGAACCTGAATAATTTTGACAAAAGGCGCAAAAAGTCCGTCATGGGCCTTTTTTTTGCGTTAAATTCAGCTTTGCTGCTTTTTGGCAGGCTGGACAGGGCAGCCCTATGGCTGGCCGTTTCTTTTGTCACGGTATTCCTACCCCTGTTCAGTCTGTCACCATTACCGTAGGAAGTAAGGGTGTCAGGTTTTAATTTGACAAAAGGAAATAGCAAAATGAAATCATTCGCTACAAAGCACATTCAGGCTCAAAATAATATCAAAGAGCATTCCCCTATTTATGACATGGAAGCATACCGTCGTAAGGCCAAAAGTCTCCGCATCCAAAAGTTGCTAAAGAACACCTACGAAGGTGGTGTATTCTCACTGGTTGTTGTTTTAACATTCTCTATATTGTTTATTGGGTATTAATACCCAGGATAATTTTTTCATTCAGTAAATTTAACTAACTGGAAAATTTACGATTTACGTGAAATATAGAGCTTCAAAAGATGTCGTTAACCCTCTATATTTCACATTAGAAATTTAAGACAATACGCCCATGATCAACAGACAGGGGGAGAAATGCACTCTACGTTAGACATTGACAGCCATAAAAAAATGTCGGCTGATGAAATTTTGGATGAAATAGATTATCCATTGGAAAATTTAGAAAATTTTTTATATGCAATGACGAAAATGAAAGTTGATGACCACCTAACAGAAAAGGATTTTTCGGCAATCATCAATACAATTCATCACCAAGTAAGCAATATATCCAGAGCGGTCCATACCAGATAAAGAAAAACCCAGCTAAGGCTGGGTTTTAAATTTTTAACAGATCAAGATTTAAAGTTTGTTGCGTAGGTTTCTATCAATGAGATTAACCCTGGGCGCATATCCTCTTTTGTCTGTCTGTATAGCTGTATAAGCTTAGTTTCATCCTCAGTAAATTCACTGTTTTCCAGTTCATTCATTCCCCACAAGATATATGGAATATTGAAACCATGGTCTTCCAACAGATCCAGTTGATCAGTATCTAAAGCAGCATTGTGCTTTTCATATCGAACAATAGAATTTTTTTTAACCTTCAATATATCGGCAAGATCTTCTTGATTATTAAACCCCAAGCGTCTCCGCTCATCTCTTAGCCGACTTCCACGAGACGACAAATCATCATTTTTCATACTTTTTCCCGAAAAAGCACTTGATTATCACCATTAATAGTACTAAATTATAGTTACTGTATAGCCAAGTAACTATTTATGGTGATTTTCGCATGAACAAGTCAATTGATCAAACTAAACAACATACTGAAAACACGATGGTCCGTTGGACTAAAGAACAAATGGAAACCATCCGTCATGCAGCCTTCCAGGAAAGAAAGGCGCCAGCTGTTTTCATCCGTGAATTTATGTTGGAAAACTGCCCTGCATTTAAACCAACTGAAACGGATGAGCGATTGTAAACAAAGTCATATTTGTCTGCATGAAAAGCTACAAACGCAAACAAAATATTCACAATCTCAAACAGTTACACAAATTTAAGTGGTTTTATTAAATGTCAGTAATACAACAACGCATTGACGACAAACTCAATCAATTATTCAACTTCAAGAAAGTTGGGGAATGGTACCGTGAAGGGTTATGTCCTAATTGCGGTAAAAAGGAACTTTTTACACATGCTGAATCACCACGAATTGTTAAATGTGGACGTTTAAACAAATGTGGATATGAGGAACATGTAAAAGAGATCTGTGACGATCTATTCAAGGACTGGTCTAAGGATTTTCCACGTACTAAGGAAAATCCACACGCTGCAGCGGATGCCTATCTCATCAATGCACGTGGTTTTGATATTGCCAAGTTAAAAGGAAAATACACTCAGGAAACATTCGCAAATGAAAAGAAATACTCTGGTCTATATACCAGTACAGTTCGTTTCAAACTTGCAGAAGGTGTGTATTGGGAACGTTTTATCGACCGTCCTGAACGCTTTGGACGTCAGAAAGCCAACTTCATTGGTGAATATAAGGGTTTAGCCTGGACACTTCACGAGCTTGATGATCTTTGCAAAGCACAAACGATATGGTTCACCGAAGGCATATTTAATGGGATTGCACTGTCATTTGCTGGTCAGCCTTCAGCTGCCACCATGTCCACCGAAAACTATCCATTCAAGCTTCTTGAACAGATTGCTTTACGTTGTATTGAATTAAAGCAACAGAAACCACGTATCCGCTGGGCATTTGATCCAGATCCAGCTGGTAAGAAAGCAACACGTAAATTTCATATCAAAGCAAAACAAGATGGATGGGATTCGACTGCAGCCCAGCCACCAGCTGGTGGAATGGACTGGAATGATCTCTATATGCGTGATCAGCTGCAGAGTGATAACCAGAAGGTATATCAGCACTATGGCGAATTACTTATTGCCGAATCTCCGGAACAAGCTGGTTTATTAATTTACAACTTCAATGAAGGCCGTCGCAGAACCTTCTATTTTCATCACAACTTCCGTTTGTATTGGTTCAATTTAGACATGGACAAATACAGCAAGGAATTAGAACGCATTGAATCCGATCCGGAGAGAGATTTTCTACTCGATAACGAAAAGCGTGAACTTGCACTTCAGCAATGCGCAGCCGTGGCCGAGATCTGCAATCGTCAATTAAATCCGTTGTACTTCCAGCGCAATGAAATAACAGATGAGTCCTGGTACTACTTCCAGATCCAGACACCCGATGACGAAATGAAAGCCACATTTACTGCAGACCACATTTCTGCACCGGGTAAATTCGGCCCACGTTTATTGTCGGTACAGGTAGGTGCCTGGTGGACTGGTAACAATCATCAACTTTTAACGTTTATGAAGCAAAACACCGAGAGGTTACGAGAAGTGAAAACAATCGATTTCATGGGGTACACCAAAGAATATGGGGCGTACATATTCGAAAAACACGCTGTTTATAAAGGGAATGTTATCCACATTAATGATCACGATTTCTACAAGTTAGGACGTCTGGAACTGAAAACTTTAGCTGGTAGTCCATCCATAAAACTGAACCCGAAAAAGGAATTCAAGCCGACCTGGTGGAAAGATTTCTATCGTGTACGTGGAGCAAAAGGATTAATCGCCTTAGCTTGGTGGACCGGATCCTTTTTCGCTGAACAGATCCGTGCCATGCACAGCTCATATCCATTCATTGAAATTGTGGGTGAAGCCGGTGCCGGTAAATCACGTTTAATCGAGTTTATGTGGAAATTGTCTGGCCGTGCCGACTATGAGGGCTTTGATGCCAATAAGTCTACCAACGTGGCGATCTACCGTAATTTCGCCCAGATCTCGAATTTGCCTGTGGTCCTCATCGAGGGCGACCGTAACGACCAGAACGGCAATGCCGTGGCCAAAGCTAAATTTAGCTGGGATGAATTAAAAGATGCATACAACGGACGCGCAATCCGCTCAAAAGGCCTAAAAACCGCTGGTAATGAAACGTATGAACCACCCTTCCGTGGTGCCATCATGATTTCACAAAACACGCAAATTCAAGCGTCTGAAGCGATTCTGACACGTACCTTACATATTTACTTCGACCGTAAAGGCCAATCACTCGAAACCAAGCGAATCGTGGATGAACTGGACCGGATGGATATTGAAGATACATGCACATACATGACGCATTGCCTGAAGCTCGAATCCGAGATCCTGGAAACATACGCCAAGAAGGTCGAAGAATTAGAAGCAGAGTTTCATAACAACGGCATTACCCACACACGTATTGCCCTATGTCATGCCCAAGTTTCAGCACTTATTGATGCATTGGCCAAACACGTTCTGGATGACGCGATCGACATAGAAGAAGTTGTGGCAGCCAAAGAACTGTTAATGACGATGGCCGAGGACCGTGTAAATCAACTGAATGGCGACCATCCGCTTGTAGAACAGTTCTGGGATGCTTACGAGTATCTAAATAGCAGTCGCAGTGCTGCCTTCTCTCTCAACCACTATGACCTTGATGCACAGCACGTGGCCATAAATCTGAACGAGGTTTACAAGGTAGCTGCTCGCAACTTTCAAAACCTTCCAGACATCAAAGAAATGAAGAATTTATTGCGTACCAGTCGACGCTATAAGTTTATTGATATGAACAAAGCCGTTCGATCAAACAAATATCCAGCTGATGAATCAAAAAACCTTTCTGGTGAGGATGACATTTCTGTCGACCGTTCACATACGGTGAAATGCTGGATCTTTACCAACCCAAGCTACGGAGCACCGCAAGTATGAAAACCGATATTTGGAATCAATTCGATCCCAATGAACTGCCCTTTATTGATAGTGAAATGACAGAGGAGGAATTTAACCGGCAATTTATGTGTACTTGGGATCCTGGCCTAAATTCAGTCGGAATTTCAGTCAGTGAACAACAGAACATTGAAGAAGCAATTACACAGGTTCAAAGCTGTATCTGTGCCCTCAACAACCAGGACACACGTTCTGTACGTCGGGAAGCAAAGGAAGTACTTCAGATCATCCGTAAAAACCTGAATTGGGAAAACTACGAAGAACTGAAGAACAAAGTAAATATGTTGCAAAGCCTGCTTTATAAAGCAGTTTAAAACAGAGTGAAATTTATGCAGAACAAACGAATCTTTAAAAATGAAATCACCTTTACAGATGATTCATTAGTCCAGACCTACAGATATACGTTGAGCATTGAAGGCCTGCTTCCCATACTTTGCTTCAATTTAAAATTAACACTGGAGCAAAGAAAGCAAATTTTGGGTTACGAGGAGATGATTGGCTCTTCAATCAAACGAAAGAAATTAAAACGAATCAAAAAAGAATTGGAAAATGGCCGTTTAAAGTTTTTCTTAGACAGCGTCTTAAAGGTCGATGATTACAGTCGTAAATTCAATATACAACTTACTGAAATTAATTAAGTTTAATTAGGCACACATACAAAAGCGGCAACTTCTGTATGTGTCACACAACTACTGGAGAGCAATTATGCAAAATGATTCTACAGCACTAAATCTATTAATGGAAAATACTGCTTTTGAAAACGCCTATATCAAATCGGGCGGAATATTAAATGATGTCATCTATAACGGTTCAACAAATCAATATGGACCAGATTGGGATTTTGAAGGGCTTGATTCAGAAACTCATCAACTACGTGCTGATGATGTCAGTAATTGTTGGCTTGGGTGGCAATTAGCAAAACAGAATAATTTTTTGTTTGTTGACTGCATGATTGACCAAACATGGTTTATGAAAGGTTCACCAGTGGCAAATCTTATTAAACATGCTGAAGGAGTTTATAAAGCTGAAGCAATTGCCCAAAACTCTAATATTCAATTTGGTACAGATGATAATAAAACTTGGTGGGCACACGATGTTCCCTTTTTTGGCACAGTGCAACTCGATCAAATAGAAGAACATGATCTTATCGAGTGGGATATTCATTTTAATGAATGTTGGCAAGGCCCATTCTCATCAAAATCTAAAGCTATTCAACATCTAGAGGAATGCATTGCAGAAAAACGCCAAGAAGTTCAGGAGCAAAAACCATGCGTGGAGTGAACAAAGCAATCTTAGTGGGTACTTTGGGTGCAGATCCAATCTCCAAAATATTCCCAAATGGCGGATCTTATACCCAATTTTCCATTGCCACTTCTGAAAAATGGCAAGATAAGCGTTCTGGTGACTGGATGGAGCACACCGAATGGCACCGCATAGTGGCACATAATAAAACTGGTGAAATTGCCATGAAATTCCTGAAAAAAAGGGTCAAAGGTTTACATTGAAGGATCTATTCACACACGGCAGTGGACCGACCAGAGCCGTAATCATCAATATATAACGGAAGTCAGAGCCAATCATTTACAAGTGCTCGATGGACTTCCTGCAGCTAGTCCAGTTTAAGGAAATAAATATGAGACCTTTAGAATTTGTTGAAAAATATGGCTGGGACATTTCCGCCAGTGTTGTGAGAAATCAACCTAGTATCAATGGTACCCATTACAGAATGAAGGATGATAAATATTCATCTAGATTTAGTCCTAGTTTGAATATTGTATATGTAGAAGATCTGAAGAAATTAGTTGATCAGTGGGAGTTAGTTCAGAGTCTTGGTGGGATCGATGGAGCAAGATCATGCTTTAAATTTGATGGAGGTCCATTTAAGGCAGTTTCTGTAACTATTGAAGGTCGTGAAATACAGATTAAAGTTTTGAAAGAAGCAATCGAAACCGTAAAGCGGATTGACCTTACTCATTTAGAAAATGAGATTCCATTTTAGAGGGCAAACAAAATGATAGTAGTTGAACCTGAACATCCTATTGCAAACGATGCTTATGAAACTGTTAAAGCTTTGAAATGTGAATATATACAGATCCAAGCCAAAACTTATCAAAAAACACCTTCAGAATTGGGCTACTTTATTACTGGCATTTTTCCCAGTAATTCAGAAGAAGGAATGAACAGATCTGATTGGATAAAACGATTTGAAATGCTACAAGAGGTATAAATTGTCAGTAAATATTGATTCTATTATTGAAAAAACGCTTCTTAAAATCATGAAGCAAATTGATTCAAAACCGATTATCCCGATTGAATGCCAGGTATGGGATGAACATGATATTGCTAATTATTTTAAATATACGGTTGATTACACCAAACGAAATATTATGAGTAATAAACATTTTCCACCTGGCAGAGAACTGCCAACGGATCCGAAAGGTGAACGTACCTCACTCCGTTGGAAGGCTACGGACATCATTAAATATGCTATGGCCTTCGATAAGTCCAACGTGAACTACAGTTAAGCAAGAGCCACCGAAAGGTGGCTTTTTTTATGCCATTAGCCGGCTTAAACCAGCTGACATATTCAATTCTTCCAAGATCTCATCATTGGTCGGATTGTAGTAAGTAAGGGCCTGTTTTGGATCCTTCCATCCAAAAATCTTACACAAAGTAAGAGCGTTTTTAATGCGTCTGGCCATGAGTGATGCAGCTTCATGTCTTGAATCATGAAAAGTAAGATCCGCATTTTCTAAACCAGCCTGTTTTCGTGCTTTCCGAAACAGCGCATCACGTGAAGAATCAGAAATTGTAAAAACTTTAGGACTCCCCTTCCGGTCAATTTTCAGGGCTAGCGTCCACAGCTGAAGCGCAAAATCATCTAATGGGACCTTTCTGGCTGTTCCGTTTTTAGTATCGTCCAATTGAACATAACGTTTCTCTAAATTTACATCCTTAGGCAATCGATTCACGATTTCTCCGGATCTCATACCAGTGGCCATAGCAATGAGCCACGCCAAACCCACTTCTTGTGTTTTCGTTTCTGGTACCGTTCCTGGCTTATATTTTAATGCTGTCAGCATTTTCACTAACTCATCTTCTTCAACACGTCTTTCCCGGTTATTCGGTTTTTTAGGCTTTCGAATATTCTGCACAGGATTAAAATCAATCCAGTGTTTATCTAACCGGCACCAGTTAAAGAAAGCTGATAGTAAAGAATAATCACGCAACACACTTGAAGCCTTCAGCGGTCGGATAGATCGCTTCATCACTGAATCTTCCCATTGCTTAATGTACTCACTTTTATAAGCAATCAATGGCCAATCAACGTTGGGAAGGTTTTCTTTGAAATATTCCACCCGATTTCGTTCTTTTCTGGCCGTCTTTTTATGAATAGAAACCTCATCACTATATTTCTGCAGTGCTTCACGCACGGTGAGCACTGTTTTTTTCTTTAATGCTTCCTCTGTGGATGCATTCAGCAATAAATCACGTTCTTCTGCTCTACCCCAATTCGTTGCATCAATTTTATTTTTACAAGTTTTTGTCTTGCGGACTCCATTCACCAGGACGTCTGCTTTCCATTTTTTATTAGGACGCTGATAAACCGATACGCTCATAAAATAAGTAATTCCTTCATTGTGTGTGGTCGGGTGGAAAACGGGTGGAAAGGTATACCAAATAATCCCGAAAAATACCGTAAAAAAACATAAACTCCAGAAACGACAAAGCCCCAAGCCTTTGATATATAAGGCTTGGGGCTTTGAATAATCTGGTTAAGCTTTCGCTTGGTCCCGAGGGTCGGACTCGAACCGACACGTCATCTCTGACAGCGGATTTTGAGTCCGCCGCGTCTACCAATTTCACCACCTCGGGAAGAGTGCGATGCTTTGTGATGCGTATAATAACCTGTTTGATTTTATTGTCAAACACTAACTTACGCTTATTGCTCACTTTTAAATCATTCAGATATTTTTCTGCTTATAAACACGCGAACTCAGCGAAAAAACCCAAAAAAGACTATACTACGCCCAATTTTTGCAATGTTTTAGATGTATGCAACTCTCCGACTTTTCGTTTGATCTCCCCGATGAACTTATTGCTCGCTATCCCTTAGACAGTCGTAGCGCATCTCGCCTGCTGCATATCGATGCGCAAGGTCAATATCACGACCATGCCTTTACCGATATTCTCGATCTACTCGAAGACGGTGATTTGCTGGTACTCAATGACACTAAAGTCATGAAAGCACGCTTAAAAGGCAAACGTGCCACAGGCGGCGCAATCGAAGTGCTGGTTGAACGTATGTTGGATACCCACACTGCGCATTGCCATATCAAATCAAGTAACTCACCCAAAGCAGGTGCAGAACTGTATATCGGTGAAGATGCAGTTCCTGTCACCGTACAAGGTCGCCATGAAAACCTGTTTGTGGTGAAATTTTCCCAACCAATTTTGTCGGTACTGGATCAATACGGCCAGCTTCCGATTCCGCCTTATTTCAATCGTGAAGCCGAAGAGATTGATACTGAACGTTATCAAACCGTGTTCCACGACCCTGAAAAAATTGCCAGTGTCGCTGCACCCACAGCCAGTCTGCATTTCGACCAAGACCTGTTAGAAAAATTAGCCGCTAAAGGCGTACAAAAAACCTTTGTGACCTTACATGTCGGTGCAGGAACGTTTATGCCTGTGCGTACTACAGACATCACCAATCACATTATGCACAGTGAATGGTGTGATGTTCCGCAAGCCACCATTGACCTGATTCTGGCAACCAAAGCACGCGGTAATAAGGTGATTGCGGTAGGCACTACGGCGACCCGTGCGCTGGAAAGCGCAGCACAGGCCAACCAAGGCCAAATTGCAGCGTGGACCGGTGATACCCAGATCTTTATCTATCCGGGTTATCAGTTCTGTATCGTGGACCGTTTGATTACCAACTTCCATTTACCAGAATCGACCTTATTGATGCTGGTTTCAGCCTTGTCAAATCGTGACAATATTCTGACCGCTTATAAACATGCGGTGCAACAACGTTATCGTTTCTTTAGTTATGGCGATGCCATGCTGATTGATAAACTCGACGCTTAAAACAATCAATAGGCTAAATTCAGGTTTAGCCTATTTTTTTCAGAATAATGATTTAAAAAACCATGCCATTTATCTCTAAAAAAATTCAAAAAACCTTTCAAAATCAATTCATGCATAATCAGGTGACCTTAGAAAATATTGAGGCCATTCACCAGTTGCTTGAGGAACAGCCCACACCCGACACGCTTATTCATCGCTTAAAACACTGGCAAGACGAGCAAAACCTGTATATCAAGAATTACCTTTACTGGGCGCTGACCACACTTAGCCTGATTTTTTTATTGGCTGGCCTTTTGTTCTCAGGCTACTACCTAATTGTTTGTGTTGCTTTGTTTGCTCTTGGCCTGCGCTATCGCATTCCGACCATTGAACTGGAAAACTTAAAACAGGAACTCAGACTTTATCTGCTGGAACAGACCTATCAGGTTCGGTTTGATCATGAAAATACACCATTAACCCATGCATTACAGGAACATCCCTTATTTCAACTCGGTGATAAAGACAATACCGTTACAACCTTGCTTACTGGGCAAATGCTCATTAAACAGAAAAACTATGATTATTCACTGATTAAATATCATTACACTTATTTAACCAAAACAACTGATGATCAGGGAAGAGAGGTTTGGGAAACGACTCATTGTGATTTGTGGGGAGTGCTGATGGAGAATTTTCCCTATAAAGGCGTGAGTATTTCAGCGGCACATAAAAGCCATTGTCATCTTGGCATCGAATGGCAGTCCAGTGATATCCGTTTTAACCAGAAGTACCAGCAAAGCGGTATCAGTGAATTTGAGTTTGTGAAATTTTTAACCCCAGAGCGCTTACTGGCACTTGAGCAGATGATGCAGACTTTTCATGGCGATTTTTATGTCGATCCGCACACTGGTCTGATGTGCTGGTTATTTAATGAGTCGCCTTTGGCCGAAAATAATTATTTGTTTCAGGCCATGAGCATCAATGAACTGGCTGAAAAGCTGGAACAGTTGCAAATGCCAAAACTTCAGCGTTTACAAGATGCGTTCTCTAGTCTGCTCAAGACGCTCTAATTGCATTTATAATGGTTAAAATAAGTACTTCTTAGTTTCTGAAATTTAACGCATAATTCAGTTTATACCCAGCAATTATAATGACATAAAAACGCCATGCCGATCGATACCGTACAACAGGCCCTCCATATCCGACGTAAAAAAAATGCACAGGTATTTCGTAATATCGCCCGTTTGTGGGAGGCTGGACAAAAATCACACAGCGATCAGGACTTGTTAGATGCCCTGCATCCATGGCGTGAAGATCATAATCTGTGTTTTTTTAATGCCCTGCCTTACTTACTGGGTATTATTAGCATCAGCACGCTGGTGTTTGGCTATTTTCTGCATCCGCATATTCAATATATCTGGAGCCTGCTCGGGGCATTTCTAAGCGGTTTTCTGGCCTATCTGCTGTATGAACCGCGAGAACCGCTCACCCGTGTAATCGATTATCTTGAACAACGCATGACGGTATTGCGTTATGACCTGCATTTTCAGCAATTGCCTGCTTACTTACCGATTCAGGCACAACCGCTACTGGTGATGAGTAAGTTAAAACAACATTTCCCCTTGTTTAACCGTGGTAGTGAATCCAACCAAATCACCCAATACGCCTCTACAACATGGAATGATGGTGATACCACGCATCAGGTGCTGCTTTTTCAATATCATTACGTCAATGAAATGCCTATCTTGCAAGATCAGGGCAACGATAAGAAAATCGTCAAAGAGATCCATAAAGATTTATGGGGCGCCTTTATTTTTCAGATGCCGGCTTTGGGGATTGCGGTCAGTAATCAGCGTTCCCGTTTTTTTGAACCCTATAGCAGTGCATGGCAAAGCAGTGATATTTTAATTAATCAGGAACTGAATATTTTTGGTCGGGATCAGCATCAGTTGGCCAAGCAGGTCAGTCCGAGTTTAACCTTAAAATTACATGATTTTTTTCAACATTTTAACGGTGATTTAATTTATCATCATCAAGAGCAAATCCTGTGTTATGTAGGTGAACAAAATCTTTTCCAAACCGCCAGTAAACGCAGTGAAATACATGATATTCCGGCATTACGCGGACACTTGCGGACCATGACCATGCCGCAATATCAGAAGTTTCAACAACTCATGCTGAATTTAATTAGCTAATCATTTCGCAATAACAATAAGGGGCAAGCGATGACAGGTTTACTCATTTTCTTGGGGATTTTTGTGGTGCTGATTGTCTGGGGCGTGTCGATCCGCAACAACATCGTACGCTATTTTAATGCCACCAAACGGGCATGGTCAGAAGTGGCCAATTTTGAACGTCAAAAAGTAAAAACACTAGAAGCCCTGGAAGCCACGCTGGATCAATATACCCAGTTTGAAAAATCCACGTTGGAAAAAGTCACTGAATTGCGTCAGCAAATCCTCAATCTGAATGTCAATGACACGGATATTTCACAGTTACAACAGATTGAGAAAATGAGCAAAGAGCTGATCCGTAGCTTGAATGTGGTGGTCGAAAATTATCCTGAGCTGAAAGCGGACGCGCTGTATAGCAAGATGATGGATGATATTCAGGAACAAAACGAGAATGTCGGTGCTGCAATTACCATTTTTAATCGTAACGTGGAACTGTTTAATAACCAGATCGAAGTATTTCCCAATAACCTGATCAATACCCTGACCTTATCCAAGAAAAGCATTCGTCCGTTTAAGGATAATCTGGCCACTGAAAATTTTGACTATAAACCGAATTTTTAGTGCGGTAGTTAAACATATTAGCGTCTTATAATTATCTCACTCATTTCAGTAAAAACCTTCGGTTGGAGTTACTTTTGTTTTGGCAAAAGTAACCAAAACCCTTGCACAGCTTTAATCGCTGTTCATAGACTGACGGTACATCCCTGCTACCGCAGTCTAACGCGGCGGCATCCATGCCGCCATCTCGATAGCAAATTTCCTCACAAATGTCGCATTACAAAATGCAAAAACCTTATTCACGTAAATCAGTATTTGCTCATCAACATTCGAGCAAATATCACTAAAAACTTATCAAACTAAATCTATTTTATCTCTCGCTACATTTAGTAGTAGAACTGGACGCCATAATCAAGGAAAATAGCCGCTTTTGATCAGCGAACTGTTTTTTCGCCTTGATGGATAGTGTATGAAATTTGAAAAATTAGGCCAGTCGGGGCGCGCCCGTCGTGGTCGACTCACCTTAGAACATGGTGTGGTTGAAACACCTGTATTTATGCCGGTCGGTACTTACGGCACGGTCAAAGGCATGTTGCCGCGCGATATTGAAGACATTCAGGCACAAATTATTCTGGGTAATACCTTCCATCTTTATTTACGCCCTGGTCTGGAAGTGATTAAAGAGCACGGCGGTCTGCATGAGTTTATCAAATGGGATAAACCGATTTTGACGGATTCGGGCGGTTTCCAGGTCTTTAGTCTGGGTGCAATGCGTAAGATCAAGGAAGAAGGTGTCACCTTCCGTTCGCCGATCGATGGTTCAAAAGTATTTTTGTCTCCAGAAATTTCCATGGAAATTCAACAGGTACTCAACTCAGACATCGTGATGATTTTTGATGAGTGTACCCCTTACCCTGCAACCCATGAAGAAGCGCAAAAATCATTGCAGCTTTCTTTACGCTGGGCAAAACGTTGTAAAACCCACCACCATGATGAGCTCAAGAATAAAAATGCCTTATTCGGCATCATTCAGGGTGGCATGTATGAAGACCTGCGTGATGAGTCACTAAAAGGCTTGTTGGAAGTTGGTTTTGACGGTTATGCGATTGGTGGCTTGTCGGTCGGTGAACCGAAAGAAGAAATGATCAAGGTGCTTGATTATCTACCGAATAAAATGCCACAGGACAAACCACGTTACCTGATGGGTGTGGGTAAACCGGAAGATATCGTGGAAGCGGTCCGCCGTGGCGTCGATATGTTTGACTGTGTGATGCCAACCCGTAATGCTCGTAATGGTCATTATTTTGTGACCGATGGTCTGGTCAGAATCCGTAACAGCAAATATCGTCATGACAAAGGGCCATTAGACCCACATTGCGATTGCTACACTTGTAAAAACTTTACCCGTGCCTATTTATATCATTTAGAGAAGTGCGGTGAGATGTTGGCTTCAATGCTCGGCACCATCCATAACTTGCGTTACTACCAACGCCTGACCCAAGGTATGCGTGATGCGCTGGATAACGGCACATTTGATGAATACGTTCAGGACTTTTATGCACGTCGTGGATTAGATGTTCCGCCTTGCCCAGAAGACTAATGTCAGTTAAATGCATCAAGATTTGCGCCTAATCGCAAGACAAGGTACATTGCAAAACGAATTGGAATTTATTGTTAATTTTTTGGCTTTTTAATTTTAGGAAAACGAAATGAGTCTTTTCATCTCTACTGCTCATGCTGCACCGGGTGCAACACAAGGTCCAAGTCTTATGGCTAACTTGTTGATGATCGCGGTATTTATCGCAATCTTCTATTTCTTGATCTGGAGACCTCAGGCAAAACGTGCCAAAGAACACCGTTCTTTGATCGAAAGTCTGGGTGTAGGCAGCGAGATCGTGTTTGCTGGTGGTTTAATGGGGAAAATTATCAAACTCGAAGGTGACTTTGCAGTCGTTGAACTCACTCGTGGTGTTGAGGTAAAAATCCAGCGTGCGAGTGTCATTTCAGTATTACCTGAAGGCACATTAAATAACCTTTAATCATAAAATAGTCGTGCCTCAGCACGACTTTTTCATTTAAGAAGAAAGCGAATGCGTTACCCTGCATGGAAATATTTACTGATCCTGGTTGTCCTTGTGATCAGTACGTTATATGCACTTCCAAGTCTGTATCCAGATGAGCCTGCCGTCCAGATTTCTGGCGCGAAAGCCGGCACCAAGATTGATCAGACCATCGTGCAAAAAGCTGAGCAGATTTTAAAAACTGCCGATATTAGCAGTCACGACAATAGCTTCACCAACAATGCGGCATTATTACGTTTAAGCTCTTCTGAGGCGCAGTTAAAAGCCAAAGAAGTGCTTCGTCGTGATCTTGGTGATGACTATGTCGTTGCACTCAACCTTGCACCAACTACGCCTGAGTGGTTGCAAAAGATTGGGGCTAAACCGATGAAACTCGGTCTGGACTTACGTGGCGGTGTACACTTCTTGCTCGAAGTCGACATGGATAAAGCGATTAGTCAGCGTATGGAAACATCTGCGACTGATTTGCGTCGTCAATTCCGTGATAACAAAATCAAATTCAATAACCTGGCATTAAACAACAACACCATTACAGTGCAGTTTGCAAACAATGCAGACCGCGATGCAGCGACTGATTTCTTGCGTCGTAATGGTAACGAGTTTACTCAACAGGCAGTTGCGACCTCATCTGGTGCGACGTTAAGACTAAATTATACCGATGCCCGTCGTCAGGAAATTCAGTCTTATGCAGTGAACCAAAACTTAACCACCCTACGTAACCGTATCAACGAACTGGGTGTGGCAGAAGCTTTGGTACAAACACAAGGCAGCAACCGTATTGTAGTCGAATTACCGGGTGTACAGGATACGGCTGAGGCAAAACGTGTCTTGGGTCGTACAGCCAACCTGGAATTCCGTCTGGTTGCAGATAGCAATGATCAATATATCGATCCGTATACCGGTAAATATAACGGTCAGCCGCTTCCTCCTGGCACTGAGGTGTTCGCTTACCAATCACTGGATAGCGGTCGTCAGTTGCTGTTACAACGTAACCGTATCTTGACTGGTGAGCGTGTTCAGAATGCAAGCTCTGGCTTTAGCCAGGATTCTGGTGGTGCTGAAGTTAACATTACTTTGGACTCTGCCGGCGGTAAGCTCATGTCAGATGCAACGCGTGGTGCAGTTGGCAAACGGATGGCAGTCCTGTTTATCGAAAATAAACAGAAGATCTCTTATGTTGCAGACCCGAATACAGGCGTTCAGACTGAAGTTCGTACTCCGTATACCGAATCTGTGGTGATCAATGCGGCAACCATTCAGGCTGTGCTGGGTTCACAATTCCGGATTACCGGTCTGGATTCACCACAAGAAGCAGCCGAGCTTGCCTTGATGCTGCGTGCAGGTGCACTTGCTGCGCCGATGTACTTCGTAGAAGAACGTGTGGTTGGTCCTAGCCTTGGTCAGGAAAACATTGACAAAGGTGTACTCTCAACTCAGATCGGCTTCTTGCTGGTTGCCATCTGGATGGTCGTGTTCTTCCGTTTATTCGGTCTGATCGCAAACTTTGCCTTGGTCTTCAACTTGGCCATGATTTTGACTGTAATGTCATGGATTGGCGCTTCCCTCACCCTGCCAGGTATTGCGGGTATCGTGATTACCATTGGTATGGCGGTCGATGCCAACGTCCTGATCTGTGAACGAATACGGGAAGAAATGCTCTGGGGCGCCTCGCCCAAACAGGCGATTGTGGCAGGTTATGATCGAGCCTATAACACCATTCTTGACTCGAACTTAACCACCTTCTTGGTTGCGTTTATTTTGTTCGCGATTGGAACAGGTCCGATTAAAGGCTTCGCGGTAACATTGATGATTGGTATTATTTGTTCAATGTTTACGGCCATTACCGTTACTCGTGCCATCGTCCAGCTCATTTATGGCAAACGCCGTAATTTGAAAAAGTTGAGTATTTAAGGAGATTCATATGACTGATCTGACTCAACCAGACTCAAAACAATACGGTCGCCCGGATAACCTGAAAATTATCCCGTTCATGAAGATTGCCAAACCGGCGGCAATCTTGTCGATCCTGCTGACGATTGCGAGTATCTTCTTTATCGTGACCAAAGGCTTGAATCTCGGACTGGATTTCACCGGGGGGATTTCAGCCGAATTGAACTACAAGCAAGGTGTACAGCCTACGCAAGTGGTTCAGGCACTTGACCGTGCTGGCTTTAAAGATGCCGTAGTACAAACCCTGGGCAGTAATACCGACCTGATCGTGCGTATGCCTGTACAAGAAGACCTAAATGTCGAAGACCTCAGCAATAGCATCACCAAAGCGGTTCAGTTACCGAATAACACCGTTGAAGTGCATAAAGTAGATGCAGTAGGTGGTGCTGTCGGAAATGAGCTTTACGTGCGTTCTGCAGGCGCTGTTGCACTGGCTTTGATCTTGATGCTGATCTACGTCACCATTCGCTTCGAGTTTAAACTTGCGATGGGTGCGGTCATGTCGTTATTCCACGACATCATCATTATTATTGGTGCATTCGCATTGTTCCAGTGGCCTTTCGACTTAACCGTATTGGCTGCAGTCCTTGCGGTGATCGGTTTCTCACTCAACGATAACATCGTTGTCTCGGATCGTATTCGTGAGAACTTCCGTAAGATTCGTGGTGCCACACCACGTGAAATCGTCGATATTGCATTGACAGAAACCTTACGCCGTACCATTCATACCTCGATGACCTTATTACTTGTGGTTCTTGCCATGATGTTCTTGGGCGGTGATGGTTTACACTGGTTCTCTGTTGCCATGTTTGTCGGTGTATTCGTGGGAACTTACTCATCGATCTATATCGGTACAGCATTCGCTTTATGGCGTGGTCTGAACCGTCAGGACTTTATTGTTCAAGTTAAACCTGAATTTGAAGAAGAAGAGATTCCTTAAATCCTTCTCCTCCTTGATTCAAATAAAATGCCAGCAATATGCTGGCATTTTATTTTTTGCATTATCCGCTCTGCAATAACTTAGCAAAAAATAGAAATCTCTTTATCGTGTATTCCCAAATAAAAAAAGAAAAAAATGCTCCTGATATCGTATAAAACCAACTGATCTTATCAATAGCATTTGGATCATTTAAATAGCTAATGAGTATCGTAAAGCATGTACTCATCATGAGCATGATACGTAAAGCTTTTCCAGTTCCCTTGGCTTGCCACACTCGTCCAAACATCACCTCAAAGTCAAGAGAAAATTGATCCCGATTATTTAACTTTGGCGGAATCATATTTTTAAAATTAGGATTTAAAATCAAATTATTCAAATGATTAAAAAAAATTAAAATATCTATAAAAAAGTAAAGAACGAGACAATAAAATAATTTATTTAAACTATAACCTACAGCAACCATATTAATTAAAAAAATAAAAAATGCATTTAACGCTAATACTCTGAAATATATTTTTGGGCTCAAAGTAGTCGCAGTTAACAAAGTAATAGGGAATGTAAAGATACAAATCAATACAAGGAAATAGGCAATATGATTGATTTTATAAAATACTAAATATAATAAAGAAAAAATTAGAATATTGATCCATGATTTATAAATTAGCGAGTTGGGTTTAAATATTTGATTAACTATGACATCCATTAAAGTAACCTATAAAAAACACCTAATACTGAACAATCTGGATCTGTGGAAACTGAAAACCTCGGCAAGATCGCTCTGCCCGCCATGCAATGGTGACTACGATTTTCTGGTTCAGGATAAAGTTCTGATAGGCAAAAGTGCCAATCAATGGATGCGAACACATGCCCCCCTGATTTGTAGGATGCACCTGTGTATTCAAACTATTCAGATCGAGACGAATCCCTAAACCTGAGGCTTTTAAAATCGCTTCTTTGGTGGTCCAGACTCTAAACCAATATTCTGTGTCTTGATCTTGCTGCTGCCAAGTCTGGTATTCCTCGGGATGAAAGGCATGCTGGGCCAAGGCATCAAAACGGACTTTTCGGTCCAGCGCTTCAACATCAATGCCGATATCTTGAACACATTCGCTCATTGCCAGTGCATAATATTGCTGACTATGCGAATGATTAAAATGTAAGGCATGAGAGCTTAAAAAAGGTTTGCCATGCTCATGTTTGGAAAATACCAGATCATCTATAGTGCAATGCAGTTGATGAGCCAGAAGCTGATTGCGTCGCACCTGAATCTGCTGTTTTTGATAATGATTAAAGTCTCTGAAATCAGCAAAATCTGTTTTATCCTTTTGCAGCAGCTGCGCCAATGCCTGAACATGGATGTATATGATACCTGTCGTCATGAGCAACATCTCCCGTGTATAAAAAAGCCCAAAGCAAAGTTTGGGCTTTTGAGCATCGAATACAGCTTAACGCTTGAATTTCTTTTCTGCTTTCTTGAACTTCTGTACATAACGACGTTTACGTGCTGCAACGCGTTCGTCCACTTGGGATTTACGTCCTTCGAATGGGTTCTCTGAGGTTTTAAAGTCAATACGAACTGGCGTACCTTCAAGCTTATAAACTTTACGGAATACGTTTTCCAGATAACGACGATAATCCGCTGGAGTCTTATCCACCTTGTTACCATGAATGACGATGGTTGGTGGATTTTGTCCGCCCATATGCGCATAACGCATTTTAATACGACGACCACTGATCATTGGTGGCTGATGTGCCTCGGTGGCATCACTTAGAATCTGGGTCAGTTTCGCCGGTGAAACTTTTAAGTTTGCCGACTCGTAAGCACGATGGATCGAAGGATAAAGCTCACCCACGCCTGTACCATGTAGCGCTGAAATCAAATGGATTTTTGCCCATGGAATAAAGTCAAAACGACGTTCCACATCAAGTTTACATTGCTTACGATCATACTCGGTCATGTTGTCCCATTTGTTGATCGCAATGACCATGGCACGGCCTGCTTCAAGTGCATAACCAATCAAATGCAAGTCTTGTTCAACAATCCCTTCACGTGCATCGACCACTACAACCACAACATGCGCGTCTTTCATGGCTTGCAGGGTTTTAACGATTGAGAATTTCTCAATCATCTCATCGACTTTACCTTTACGGCGTACACCGGCAGTGTCGATCAAGGTATATTGACGACCATCACGCTCATAAGGGATATAGATAGAGTCACGGGTTGTACCTGGTTGGTCAAACGCAACCACGCGTTCTTCCCCGAGTAAACGGTTTACCAAAGTCGATTTACCCACGTTTGGACGACCGATAATCGCTAAACGCAAACCGGTATTTTTGTTGTGCTCGTCCGGATTTTCATCTTCAGGCACTTCAGCCAACACTTCTTCAAGCATTTGCTGTACACCACGACCATGGCTGGCCGCAACCTGCATCGGTTCGCCCATACCGAGCTTGTAGAATTCAACTAATGCAGCTTCTGCATGGACACCATCGACCTTGTTGGCCACCAGATGGACTTTTTTACCCAATGTACGTAATTCACGGGCAATCTGCTCATCCGACGCCAATAGTCCAGCACGCGCATCCACCACAAATACAATGATATCTGCTTCATGGATAGCCGTTTTTGACTGCTCAGCCATGTAAGAGTCAATGCCACCTTCATTCTCACCAATACCGCCCGTATCTACGACAATGAATGATTTATTTTGATAAACCGCATCGCCATATTTGCGGTCACGAGTTAAACCAGCGAAGTCAGCAACCAAAGCATCACGACTTTTGGTGATTTGGTTAAATAGCGTTGATTTTCCGACGTTTGGACGACCAATGAGCGCAATAACGGGTTTCATAAATTAACCTTAATTCAGACGAGCCATCGTTGATGACATCGTATCAGAAACAGTATGGAAGATTTTGGTGATCAAGTAATCACAATAAAAATTCGGGGTTTTGTTTAAACAAATACCCCGATCATTCTTTTATTAGCAATAGCTAATTGAGCATTTTAGCACAAGCTAAGGCAAAATTAACGATTCTGCCAAATGGTTAATGCACCTTTTCGTGTTGCAACATAAAGCTGGTTGTCAATCACACGCAATGAACGCACTTCACCACTGGTTTTGGCACGACCGATCAACTTGCCTGAAGCCGGATTAATCAGATGAAGTACCCCATCCAGATCACCCACCACCAGGTTTTGTCCTAACATCACAGGGTTGCTCAGCTGACGGTTTAACAGTTCTTCGTTCTGCCAAACCAACTCGCCAGTCGCCAAGTTATAAGCATTTAACTTGCCATCGGTTGTGGTCACGAATACTTTATCTTCGGCAACCTCGGCAGTGTTAGTACTGCTGGCATCTTCACTCCATACTACACGTTGTGAAGCAAGATCAATTACAGTAACCTGACCTTGGAAGCTTGTGGTGACAAGGAATTGACCTGCAACAACCGGATCACCAACCACATCAATCAAACGCTGGATGTCTGAACGACCATCGCTAATCGCCACACGGCGCTGGAAGCGAGGCACACCACTGATGATATCTAGTGCATATACATAAGCATTGGCAGAACCAATCAACACGGTACGCTCATCCAAGCGCACTGGAGCTGGCTGACCACGTAAACTAAACTGTACATTTGGCAGTTTATAGGCCCAGACTTGCTGGCCTGTCACCGCATCATGCGCAAACACAGTGCCATCATTGGCAATGGTAATTACACGACCCGACTGGATCAAGGATGGCGACAGAATGGCACCTGACAGTTTTGCCGTCCACTTTTGCTCACCTGTGGCCTGATCTAAACCAAATAACTGTCCTTTACGATTGCCAATGACCACAATCCCTTCACCGGCTTCTACACCAGCAGTCAGTTCCTGTTTGGTAATCTTGCTTTTCCAAAGGCGTTCTTTGCCTTTGTAAGCAGACACCTGACCATCAGGGTCAATCGCAAAAATCATACCATTGTCTGTATCCAGCTGTAAGCGCAAAGCCTCAGCCGCATTGGTAGACGAAACACTTTGTGAAAAAACAAGGTTTAAACTTTGTTCTTGCGTGATTTTTGGCAATGGATTTGGTTTTGCCTCTTTTACTTTATTGCTCGAACATCCAACAAGTAAAGCTGAAGCAATTGCAATTGCCAAAGGAAGTTTTAGTTTATTCTGCATTAAGACTCATCCACTTTGGTATCTAAGATCGGGCGCTCAAACTCAGGATCATCTACTAAAACGCCGACACTTTCGAGTTTAATTTGTAAAAGCTGACGCTCCTGCTTACGCTCGAGCAGATTATCCCATGCACTTTGATACGCTTTACGCGCAGAGGCGTTGTCTTTCTTCGCAACAAAAATATCACCGCGAAGCTCATCAGCAGTAGCCTTGAACGCAGGCTCTGTCACAGCAGACAAGGTTTTTAAGGCTTCGTCAAATTTGTTTTGTGCCAATTGCGCATCAGCCAAACGTATTTTTACAACCTGTAGCAAACCTTCATCTTTTACTTTTGAGTTTTCAACTTTCTTCAAGGCTTTTTCAGCAGCAGCATAGTCCTGCTTGTCATACGCAAGCTTCGCCATCACAAATTGTGTCTGAATTGCCTGTGCAGAATCGGCATCTTCTTTCACAATTTTATCTGCAGCCTCAGACAAGCTTGCAAAGGCATTGGGCTGACCTGTGGCAGCTTTGGCCTCATCCATCAACTTCTGTACCTTCGCCGTCTGGTTCTGGGCTTCGGCAAGATTTTTCTTTTGCCAGTATTCCCATCCGAAAAAGGCAATCAAGGCAATGAGAATTCCGCTAATGATTGCAGAACCATATTTTTTGGCAAACGACTTTAAACTGTCGAGCTGTTCATCATCACTTAAACTCATGTGATTGTCCTTTTCCTAAATTCTTCAACTTATTGTTTAAATTTTTCAATCAAAAACGGTGTCAGTTCAGTCAAAGCAACTTGAGACTGCTCTGCTGTCGCCAATTCTTTAATGAGAAGCTCCTGTGATTCCCACTCGCGCTCACCCAGGATCACCGCAAAAATCGCACCCGACTGATCGGCCTTTTTCATTTGGCTTTTCATGCTGCCTTGTGAACCTGTTTTTAAACGAATCGGGCTATTTGCCGCTTCCAGCTGATCACGAATCTGTTCCGCCAAGACCAACGCTTTGGCTTGATAAGCCGGTTCTGCCAATAAGAAGATTTCGCAATCACGTACTGTTTTGGCCTGTTCGACTTGCTCGAGCAACAGGAGCAAACGCTCCATCCCCATCGCAAAGCCAACCGCAGGCACAGACTGATCCGCTTTACCTTTTAACTGCCCGACCAGACCGTCATAGCGACCACCTGCACACACTGTGCCTTGTGAACCCAACATGGTGGTGGTCCATTCAAATACGGTTTTGTTGTAGTAATCCAAACCACGGACTAACTTCTGGTTAATCACAAACTCAATACCCGCATCAGTGAGGTATTGCTGTAATTGCTGGAAGTGATTGATTGAATCTTCTTTGAGGAAATCATGCAACTTAGGTGCATTTTCCAGAATCTTTTGGGTCGACTCAATTTTAGAGTCCAGAATACGCAATGGATTGGTGCTTAAACGACGTTGCGAATCTTCATCCAGAGCATCTTTGTGCTGATTTAAAAACTCAACCAATGCAGCACGGTATTCTGCACGTTCGTCGGTTTCCCCGAGTGTATTCAACTCAAGTTGAACCTTGTCCGCAACGCCCATACGCTTCCACAAACGTGCTGTCAGTAAAATCAGCTCGGCATCGATATCGGGTGTTGCCACACCAAAGGTTTCTACACCAAACTGATGGAACTGGCGGTAACGGCCCTTTTGCGGTTTTTCATAACGGAACATCGGTCCCATATACCACACACGTGGCGTCGCACCGCGCAACAGGTTATGTTCAAGCAAGGCACGTACACAACCCGCAGTCCCTTCTGGACGTAGCGTCAGTGATTCAGGCGGATTCCCCTTGTCAAAAAAGGTATACATTTCTTTTTCAACGATATCGGTCGCATCACCAATAGCACGTTTGAATAAACCGGTTTGCTCAACGATCGGTAAACGGATCTGTTGATAACCATACGCATCCATTAAAGATGCAAGTTGTTGTTCCAGACTTCTCCAAGCCGCAGTTTGCGTTGGAAGGATGTCATTAAAACCTTTGATAGCGACGATTGAACTCATGATGAACTACGAATAATTTCTTTAGATTTTGCTTCTTCAAGCTCTTGAACACGTTGACGAACCATTGTTTCAATTTCATCAACCAACTGATTTGTATCAATTAAATGGCTCTTTTCGCCATTACGGTACACCAGTGAACGCGGAGATGCCCCGACAATCCCGATATCCGCTTCTTTGGCTTCACCCGGACCATTCACCTTACACCCGATCACAGACAAGTCCATCGGGGTACGGATATCTTCTAGACGCTCTTCCAGTGCCTGCATCACCTGAATCACATTGAATTCCTGACGTGAGCAGCTTGGACAAGCAATAAAGTTAATGCCGTTTGAGCGCAAGCCCAACGATTTTAAAATATCAAACCCGATTTTAATCTCGTCTTCCGGCTCGGCAGCAAGCGAGATACGCATGGTATCGCCAATGCCTTCCATCAATAAACCGCCCAGCGCGATGGCTGATTTCACTGTACCGGTACGATAGATGCCTGCCTCTGTGACACCGAGGTGCAACGGATTATCAATCTGTTGCGACAATAAGCGGTATGCATCCATGGTCAGGAACACATTCGAGGCTTTTACGCTGACTTTGAATTCATGGAAGTCCAGACGGTCCAGAATATCGATATGACGCATTGCCGACTCAAGCAAGGCCTGCCCGGTTGGCTCGCCATATTTCGCCTGTAAATCTTTTTCCAGTGAACCCGCATTCACACCGATACGGATCGAAATACCATGATGTTTTGCCGCAGCAACCACCTCACGTACTTTCTGATCTGAACCGATATTCCCCGGGTTAATGCGCAAACAGTCGGCACCATAATCCGCCACAGCCAACGCAATACGATGATCAAAATGAATATCCGCCACCAGAGGCACGGTCACACGTTTACGAATAGCACCAAATGCCTCTGCTGCTTCCATTGAAGGAACAGAAACACGCATGATATCTGCACCAGCATCTGCACAGCGCTGGATTTGCGCGACAGTCGCATCGACATCACAGGTTTCAGTATTCGTCATACTTTGAACACTAATCGGGGCATCACCACCGACATACACCGAACCGACACGGATTTTACGTGTCGGGCGACGTTTAATGGGGTTCACAATCATCGTATAGCTCTACTCTTTGTCGTTAACGAGACAAACGGAATTCTGCTTTTCCATTGACGGTATAAGGAGACAATGAAATCTGTTCCTGATTCAAAACCAGGGATACAGCGGTCGCATCGTCCAAACGAATCTGGAATGGCGACTGACCACTCAGATTCAAGGTCGATGCCTGACGACCTGTTGCCAATACTTTACCCGTTGCATCCACAATATGCACAGAGGTTGGTCGGCTAAAGTTCAGGACTAATTGGTCACCAGATGTTGCTGCCGTTGTATTTCCACCCATCGGCAGAATTTCAACTTCAGAGTTTTTGATCTTTGGTACATCCGCATCATCCTTATGGCTTGATGTCCAATTCTGTACAGCCACGACCGCTAACCATGCCAATACTGCCACCGCTGCCACAATCGCAATGCGTTTTAACCATTTGCGGTTACGGACGCTTTTCGAACCTGACAATTTCCCCATGATCTTAATCGGAGAGTTATTCAGGGCATGGCTGGCTTTAAGACCGGTATCATTAACATAGATTTCATCAAAACGCTGAATAATCGCGCTGGCGTCGGCATTTAAATGCTTGGCATAAGCACGATAGTAGCCTTTGATAAAGGTCGCTTCTGGCAATGACTTGTAGTCATCTTGCTCTAATGCCGTCAAGGTTTTGACCGGCATGTTCAATACGTTTGCAATCTCTTCAATTTCTTTCTTTTGTGCAATACGAATTTGACGCAAATACTCACCAGGTCGTTGAATATTTCCTAACGCAGACGATGGCGAGGTTGAGCCAGTTGGCTGATGTGAATTTGGATTTATTTCCATACGGCCTCAGTACTGTACTGTAATTGCAAATAACGTTGATATTCTGGACTATCAGGAAATAAAGCGCGTAACTGATTGACTAACACTTGCATTCCTAACTGATCCGCATTTGCCCGAGCAATGCGTAAACCAATCCAAAGCGCACGGGCACCCTGGTTTTTCTGACCTACATTACGAACATATTGTTCGTATAGTTGCGATGCATCTCTATTATTTTGTTGCAAATAGAAAATTTCCGCCAACTCTAACATTGAAATTGTTGCGTTTCGATTCGCTTGTAGCGCCTGTTTGAATGCTTTTTCAGCATTCGCCACATCGCCGAGTTTTAAATAGATTCGCCCCAGGTTTTCCAGCGACTGAAAACGCTGATCATAACCCAGAGTTGCGCCCGCACGGGTAAATTGCTCAATGGCTTCATTATAGCGTTGCTGCTGGTACAAATATGTACCGTAATTATTACGCGCCTGAGCATTATCTGGTTCGGAGGAAATAGCACGCTTAAAATAAGACTCCGCTTTTTCCATATTGGCTGCGCTGCCTTCCTGTTGCAGCAGGATGCCCATCATCATGTTGGCGTTGGCATCCCGGGAATTCAGTTTTAATGCCTGATCAAGCGAACGCTTGGCTGAATCCAGATCACGTGTACGAATATATTCTGCCGCAAGTTGCGTACGCACCTGCACCGCTTTTTCAGGATCTTTTTTTAATGTTGTAGATGGCGTCTGGCAAGCTGTTAAGCCAAGTAAAGTAAACACAACAGCTGTCGCTATAATCGTTTTTGATCGAGTTGTATTCAACGCTTTTCCCCCAAGTTTTATCCTTGTGTGCGCAATATTTCTTGTCGTTGCGCCACTTTCTTTTTCCACTGTTCAGCACGACGGGTTCGGTCAGCCACCTGTCCTACCAATTGTCCACATGCCGCATCGATATCATCGCCACGTGTCTGACGAATCGTACACACAAATCCGGCATCCGACAAAGTTTTTTGGAAGGCAATAATGCGGTTACGGCTCGAACGGCCGTACGGCGCATGCGGGAACGGATTAAATGGAATCAGGTTGATTTTACTTGGTAAGTTTTTCAGCAATTTTAACAATTGCTGTGCATGCTCAGGTTGGTCATTGACCCCTTCCAGCATCACATATTCAATGGTGACATGACGACGAGAGCTTTCATTGCCATCTTTGCCCAAATAACGTTGGCAAGCTGCGATCAGCTGCTGTAACGGATATTTTTTATTGATCGGTACCAATTCATTACGCAATTCGTCATTCGGTGCGTGTAATGAAATTGCCAGGGCAACATCAATGTCCTGCGCCAGTTGATCAATCTTTGGCACCACACCCGAGGTTGATAAGGTGACACGGCGTTTCGACATGCCATAAGCAAAGTCATCCAGCATCAACTGCATCGAACTGAGCACAGCATCGTAATTGAGTAAGGGTTCACCCATCCCCATCATCACGACATTGGTGACAGTACGTTCACGCTCTGCAACCGGCACTTCTTCCATGTAGGAATAGTTCGCCATCCACAGCTGACCAATAATTTCTGCAGGGGTTAAATCACGCTGAAAACCTTGCTTACCGGTAGAACAGAATGAGCAATCCAGTGCACAGCCCACTTGTGAAGAAATACACAGGGTTTTACGCGCGCCAGTTTTGTCATCAGCCGGAATCAGGACCGTTTCAACCAGCGAGCCCTCACCATCACCGACACGGAATACCCACTTACGGGTGCCATCTTTGGAATAGTTACGATGCACCACTTCAGGCGCTTTAATTTCACAGATTTTTTCTAATTTTTCACGTAATTTTCCCGAGATATTGGTCATCTCGGCAAA
The DNA here is from genome assembly GCF_000314615.1 of Acinetobacter sp. WC-323. Taxonomy (NCBI): domain Bacteria; kingdom Pseudomonadati; phylum Pseudomonadota; class Gammaproteobacteria; order Moraxellales; family Moraxellaceae; genus Acinetobacter; species Acinetobacter sp. WC-323. The sequence continues at coordinate 32,685 of NZ_AMZS01000047.1, read as the reverse complement.
ATCTGTCACAAAATATTGATGAATCCATTTCATGACCTGACCGGCGCGAAACTTTTTTTCGCCCAGATCTTCAAAGAATTTTTCCAGTTCAGCTCGAGACATGCCAAGTAAATTGACTTTATGCTCGGCAGCTTGAACGACAGGCGTAGTAACAGACTGTTGTTTTTCATCTAAATTTTCTGATGAAACGACCACTGCAGAACTCATGTATATTTACCTAAACAATATCAGCGCTAAAAAATACTGTGCATTATTTACACAATATAATCGATAAGAAATAAAAAACCAGATAAGTAGTATACCACTTATCTGGCTCGAATACTTTGGATTAACGAGTGCGTGGGCAAATCTCGTTATCAGCAAAGAAGTAAGCGATTTCGCGCTCAGCAGAAGCAACTGAGTCAGAACCGTGAGCAGCGTTTTCGTCGATGCTTACAGCGAAGTCAGCGCGGATTGTGCCTGGAGCCGCTTCTTTCGGGTTCGTTGCACCCAAGATATCACGGTGAGCAAGAACTGCGTTTTCGCCTTCAAGAACTGAAACAACCACTGGACCAGAAGTCATGAATGCAACAAGGTCAGCAAAGAAACCACGTTCTTTGTGCTCAGCATAGAAACCTTCAGCATCAGCTTGAGAAAGGTGTTTCATTTTAGTAGCAACAATCTTCAAACCTGATTTTTCGAAACGAGCAAAGATGTCGCCGATGTGGTTTTTAGAAACTGCATCTGGTTTTACGATAGATAAAGTACGTTCAATCGCCATGATTGACTCCTATTATGGTCTAAACTAAAAAATTTGCCGCATTATACCGATGTCATCGTTAATAATCAGCTTGAATATGCAAAAGTTCAGCGATTTCTGACGAATTTTTAACGAACTTCATCCAGCCAGGCCATTTGAATGGCTTCAAGCAAACCTTCGGTTGATTTATTCGGATCATCACTAAAGTCTGGTAATGCACACACCCAGGCATGCAAATCGGTGAATCGTACCCATTGTGGATCGACATCTGGATGTGCTTCGGTAAGTTCAATTGCAATATCAATCGTATCTGTCCAGCGTAAGCCCATATAACAACCTGAATAAATGTATGTGATTGAGCCTACTTTAACAAAACACCGGATTTAAGAGATAGTGTTGAAGTGCTAAATTGTCGCTAAAACGCTGGTAAAAGGCGTTACAGAACCAGATTAAAGCTCGGTGCCAGCAAAATGATCGCACTTGCCACCGATGCACCAATCATTGCACCGACAATGACATCGCTTGGATAGTGTAGTCCCAGAATCATCCGTGACAATGCGACCAAGATCGTAAACGGTAGCATCAGGATTAATAACAGGGGCTGGATATAACCCAAAGTGATGGTGACCATGACCGCATGTAAGGTATGGCCTGAGGGAAAACTGAAATGATCGAGCGGTCGCTCCCCTAAGACAATGACCTGATGCACCTGATAAGGTCTTGGACGGGTAGTTTTATGTTTTAAAAATTTATAAATCAAGGTGCCTACAGAACCCGCCCCGATCAGATACAAGATCTGCACCCCATATGCCAAGCCATGCATCGCCCAAACTGACAGCAACATGACATACCAAAATGGCCCATCACCCAATCGGCTAATCGTTTTAAAAAATAAAGCGATACGTTGCGACTGTGAAAGATGGTTGAGATAGACACACCCTTTTAAATCGAGATCCAGCATTTTTATTTTTGCATTTTGAAATTTCATACTTTTTCTCCTCTTCAGGATTTAGGTCGGCGTCATGGGTGACTCCTCACGACCTGATAAAATGCATGTTCTAATTGTTGTACCGGAAACTGCCAGCTGCTGTGTTGTACGCTTTCGCTGGCCAGTAAGCCCATTTGTCTCAATTGCGGTAGCGCAGGTAAATGACAAATGGATTGAATAAAATCCGTGGTCTCTCCAAGCTGGCTCAACCAGCCGGTGACCCCATGCCGAACATGTTGATGTGCGCAAACATAATCGTAGGCCACCACTGCTAAACCACTGGCAATGGCTTCCAACACCACATTTCCGAAGGTATCAGCCTGACTGGCAAAGGTAAACACATCGGCACTGGCATAAGCCGCCCAAAGCGCTTTCCCGCTCAGGCTTCCCATAAAGATCACATCACTGGATTGCGCCATTTTGCTCAGGCGTGTCTGGTCTGGCCCTTCGCCCACAATCACGAATTTAGTGTTTTTGCCTTGTTGTGCCTGTAAGGCATGGAAACTCTTGATCAGCACATCGACTTCTTTTTCAGGTGACAAACGCCCGACATATAGCATGACACGGGTATCTGCATCAGCGCCCCATTGTTGGCGAAGCTGTTCTGAACGATGTTTCGGTGAAAACTTTTCTGTATCCACACCACGTCCGACCACCACCAAAGGACAGGTTACGCCAAAACCGCGTAAAGCCTGTTCGGTGTATTGACTAGGTACGCAGGTAACATCAGTACTGTTATGAAACCAGGTCAGATAACGTTGAATCGGCTTGACCAGAAAAGCCAGATCAAAGAACCGGCTAAAGTCATGAAAGGCTGAATGGAAGCCACTCGACACTGCAACCTTTCGCGATTTTGCGGCCTGCAAAGCGGTTAGTCCCAAAGGCCCTTCTGTGACGATATGCACCACATCCGGCATAAATTTCTCAAAGGCTTTAGACACCTTGAGATATTGTGGCCATCCGAATTGCACACTCGGATATTTGGGAATCGGCTGAGACATCACCAGACATTCCTGATCGGGATGGAATTCGGTACAGACTGTTTTTTGTGTGGGACGTACCAGTAAGATTTTATGTCCAAGTCGCTGTAAACCCTGACATAACTGCATCATGGATAAAGCCACACCATTAATTTCCGGGGGCCAGGTTTCAGTCACAATCGCGATACGGAGACGAGGACGAACCAGATCATGCAGTTCAGACAATTCATCTTGTTTATTTTTGAGTTGTTTCCTTTTAAAGTAAAATTTAAAATTTTCAGGAAACTCTTGCTTGAATAGAGATGTCGCGTATGTACTCTGCATATCGCCATCCATTTGTGTCGTTATTTTCATGCTTTTAGCTTATAAGCATTTTTTGACACTTTAATGATCAGTGTATGACAGTTTTTTGACAGTCTTAAAATAAAAAATGCCCATTTCCCAAGCAAAAATGGGCATCTAAAAATAGCACTGCATCCATCAGGCAAGCGGGTTCTCTACCGCAAAAAGCTGCTGATCTTCTAAACGCAAAGCCACCAATTGTTGTCCCCAGACACAGCCACCATCCACATTTTGAATTTGAGGACTAATGGTCTTGCCCTGTAATGCCGCCCAATGTCCAAAAATCAGCTGATGGGTTTGTGCGGCCTGACTTTCAAATTCAAACCACGGCTGAAAACCCGCTGGCATCGGTGCATCGAGTGCATCCTTAAATTCAAACTCCAGACGACCTTCGGCATCGGTTAAGCGCATACGGGTCAGATAATTGGTGATACAACGCAATCGCGCCATACCTTTCAGCTCATCTGACCACAGATCCGGCTGTGAGCCATACATTTCTGCCAGAAAAGCATCCAGCACCGAGAGATCTTCATGCGCAACAACCTGTTGCACTTCTTGCGCCAATGCAACTGTCTTTTCAGCGCTCCAGATACAGGGTACGCCCGCGTGAGTAATCAAAGTGTGTTGATTTGGAGACAGACTTAAAGGCTGTTTACGTAGCCAGTCAATCAGCTCATCGCCATCAATTGCGTCAATCACTTCCTGGGTATGGTCTTTTTCTTTGGCTTTTTTAAAGCCACGCGCACAGGCAATCAAGGTCAGGTCATGATTACCCAACACCGTTGCAGCGGCCCCACGGTCAGCCAACTTTTTAATAAAGCGTAAGGCACCGACCGAGTTTTCACCACGCGCCACCAGATCGCCAGCGAACCATAAAAAGTCTTGGTCCGGATCAAAGCGGATTTCTTTCAGCAACGCTTTTAGTGCTTCAAAACAGCCTTGCACATCACCAACGACATAATTATAGCGCTTAGACATCAGGCCACCATCTGATCAGAAAGCGCCACGAAATCTGCCAGACTTAAGGTTTCTGGACGCGCCATTGGATCAACCCCGGCTTTTTCAAAGCCATCTTCCACCAGCATGCCTTTTAAGCTATTTCGCAAGGTTTTACGGCGTTGAGTAAATACGTGCCCCACCAAACGTGCTAACGCTTTCTCATTTTTTGCCACAATCGGTTTGGTTTCGTAAGGCTCTAAACGGAAAACTGCTGACGTCACTTTTGGCGGAGGGTTAAATGATCCCGGCGGTACTTCAAACAAGAAAGTTGGTTTGCAGTAATACTGAATCATGACCGACAGACGACCATATTCTTTGGTATTGGGTGTTGCGGTAATACGGTCCACCACTTCTTTTTGCAACATGAAATGCATGTCTTTGACTTTGTCACCAAACTCCAAGAGATGGAACAACAGTGGTGTTGAAATGTTATAGGGTAAATTCCCAACTACACGTAGTGGGCGGCCGTCCTGAAACAGCTGGGTAAAGTCGTACTTCAAAGCATCTGCTTCAACAATGGTCAAACGCTCAGGATGTGGTACACGGCCTGGCAAGCCTGCTGCCAAATCACGGTCCAGTTCAACTACGGTCAACGCATCACACTCACCAATTAACGGTGAGGTCAATGCTGCCAGACCAGGGCCAATTTCAACAATATTTTCGCCCGCACGAGGATTCACTGAGCGTACAATTTTGGCAATCACACGTTGATCATGTAAAAAGTTTTGACCAAAACGTTTTCGAGCCTGATGCCCTTCATCTTTAGGGTTTAGGGCATTAATTTGATACATATATTTATACTCAATATTTGAAACTTAATTCCCCCCTCTTTTATAAAGAGGGGCTGGGGGAGATTCTTGCCAAATCAAGTGCTAAATCCACTGCAACATGCAAGCTCGATGCTTTTGCCTGTCCAGTGCCTGCAAGAGAGAGTGCCGTACCATGATCGACAGAGGTTCGAATAAATGGCAAGCCTAATGTAATATTTACTGCTTCACCAAAGCCCTGTGATTTTAACACAGGTAAGCCCTGATCGTGATACATCGCTAAAACTGCATCTGCATCTTTGAGATTTTCCGGGGTAAACAAGGTATCTGCTGGCAAACTCAGGCTCATGTTTACGCCCTGCGCTCGATAGCTTTCCAGTACAGGATTAATCACCTCAATTTCTTCACGACCTAAATAGCCGTCCTCACCCGCATGCGGATTTAAACCACATACCAAGATACGCGGCGCAGAAATTTTAAATTTGGTTTTTAAGTCATGAATCAGGATATCAAGCACCTGATGTAAACGTTCTGGACTAATGGCAGCAGGCACATCGCGCAACGGCAAATGAGTGGTTGCCAGAGCCACCCGTAGCGTTTTGGTCGCCAGCATCATCACCACACGATCAATACCAGCAAACTCCTGATAAAACTCGGTATGTCCGCTAAACGCGATGCCCGCCTCGTTGATAACGGACTTCTGTACAGGCGCCGTGGCCACACCGACACTTTGTCCAGACATGGCATAATCAGCCGAACGACGCAATTGTTCCAATACATAAGCCGCATTGGCAGAGTCTAACTGCCCTAAATTCACCGGTTTTGCCAAAGGCACATGTTCAACAAAGAGCTGCCCCTGCAAACTCGATGCTGCTTGTCCCTGATAAGCAATCAGTTCAACATTTAAACCAAGTAGATTGGCACGTTGCTGCAACATTTCGATATCAGCCAATACCACCAGCGGCCGTTCATCAATCCGTTCCGCCAGACTCAGACAGATATCTGGACCAATTCCAGCCGGTTCACCTGAAGTGACATATAAAGGAAGCATATCTAGCGCCAGTCTTTTTGATTTACTGCTAGTGTAACCAAAATCTAAAAGCAGCTATAGCCCTACCTTTTGATAAATTCTGTTTAAAGGTCAGCAATAGTCCTTTATTACAGGACATACAGCCAAAAATGTAATAGCTCTTCGTTAAAATCGGCACGGTCTTTGCCTAAACCATTGCTAAGCTCAGCCTTTATAAAGGTCAAAATATGAGTGTTGAAGTATTTAGTCTTCCGGTTTTCGTGGCAAATGAAACTCGGCATTTAACCAGCCGAGCACATGCGCAATTTCTGACAAGCAAATCAAGAGCCCAGCAACCCCAATAGCAATGGCCAGCCATTTCCACAGTTGGCGATGGGTCTGACTAAAACGCTGCGCTGGAATACAGAAAAAAATCAGCCCACCAGCCAAATAAAGCAGATATGGAAAAGGAGTGAAATGCATAAACATGCTGACTAAAGCCACGCCAACCATTCCACTAAAACCGTAATAGATTCCAAACCCGGTGATCAGAATGAAATAAGTTGTGACAAGTCCGAACAGACAGCCCAACAGAAATTGTTTTACGCGCAGCATCATGAGTCTTTTTTATTTGGATTCACACTCATAAAACATTATTTTATCCGTTCAATCAAGCTGCTGGTTCAGCGTTCAGGCAGCAAAGCTTTAGACAGGTTCTGTGGAACAAGATTGGAAGGAACAAATTCGACCTTTCGGGTCCATGGATTCACTTTGGGCTGTGCTTTCTTCTCCGGCTGCGCCAAAGCCATTTCTTCTTTTTTTTCACTCACGGCAACCGTACTTACTGCCTTGTCAGCAAAAGGGTTGTTGATGCTGTCTTTTTTTTCTGCGGCTGGCAGCGCCTGCTGAAGTGGAGCTTCTTTTTTCTCAAGTGCTGTGGTGTTCACGACTGTACTGGCTGGACGGGCATAAGCAGCGACCATAGCCCCTTGCTTTACAATGGTCTGAGTAGTCGGTGCGGGTAACTGAGGTGCGGGAGTTGCCAATGTAGTACTTGATGTCCCTTGCAGATTCAGCGGATCTACCGGAATTTCGATGGCTTTCATTTCAGCGGTAACCGCCATTGCAGGATCAATATGATCGTTGCCCCGACTTTCCAGCACTTCAAGTTTACGGCTAGTGCCCTCTTTCGGCTGGAATTCAGAATAATTGGTCACACTGGTCTGATCGACCCATTTATACAGTCGTCGTGCATGGGTCTGGGTCGCACAAACACCCACCAGCAAGGTGACTACTACCATTTTTGTAGAAAACGACAACTTCATCAAATTCCCCGAGAGAAGAGGTAAATACTTCTATTTATTTCAAATAATTGGCATAAAAAATAATAGGTTAAACCCGGCGCTGTCTCAAGCGAAATAACAGGCCCTGCAACTCACCGCCGAATAGTTCCCAATTCAGTCACATTGCAGCAATTTCTGGCTTCGGTAGCGTTTTTTTCTTGTGCATGGATATAAACTCATGTAGAATTCGGTCTCCTTTTGTTTGGACAGATTCCACCGTCCAAACCAACTATAATAGGTAGTGGTTTAAATGAAAACTCTCAGCGCTAAGCCAGCTGAAGTTCAACACGATTGGTATGTTGTTGATGCTTCTGGCAAAACTTTAGGTCGCCTTGCGACTGAAATCGCTCGTCGTTTACGCGGTAAGCACAAAACTTCTTATACTCCTCACGTTGACACTGGCGATTACATCGTTGTGATCAATGCTGAACAAGTTCAAGTGACTGGTAACAAATCACTTGATAAGAAATACTATCGCCATACTGGTTTCCCTGGTGGTATCCGTGAGACTAACTTCGAGAAGTTAATTGCTCACAAACCTGAAGCTGTTTTAGAAAAAGCGGTTAAAGGTATGTTACCAAAAGGTCCTCTTGGTTATGCAATGATCAAAAAAATGAAAGTGTACGCTGGTAGCGAGCATCCTCATACTGCTCAACAGCCACAAGTTTTGGACATCTAAGGGATACAGCACATGGCTACTAATTATGGTACAGGTCGCCGTAAGACCGCAACTGCACGTGTTTTCTTGTCAGCTGGTACAGGCAAACTCGTAATCAACAATCGTACTTTAGAGCAATATTTCGGTCGTGAAACTGCTCGTATGGTTGTACGTCAGCCTTTAGAACTTTTAGAAGTTACTGAAAAATTTGACCTTTACATCACTGTTAAAGGTGGTGGTATTGGTGGTCAAGCAGGCGCTATCCGTCACGGTATTACTCGTGCATTGATCGCTGCTGACGAAAACTTAAAACCTGCTCTTCGTCAAGCTGGTTTCGTTACACGTGATGCTCGTGAAGTTGAACGTAAGAAACTTGGTTTACGTAAAGCACGTAAACGTCCTCAATTCTCTAAACGTTAATCGTTTTACGAATTGGACAAAAAAACCTCGGATTTTCCGAGGTTTTTTATTGCCTATGATTTATTACTTTTTAGAACAATCCATAACGGCATCGCCCATGCCATCGGCAGCAGCAAATTCGGTGACGGTACAGCCATTTTGCTGATAACTTCGGGCAGGTTTCGAAAATTGATGGTCTTTCGGGATCGGTGCATTACACGGCTGCCCGGTTTTTTCATGTACCATCTGGATCGGTCCATCATTATAAATAGTCACCTGACAGCCTTTGACCACATACTGTTTTTTAATGCCGCCATAGGGTTGCTCACGAGCATCATCGGCCCCAGCAACAATCACGGCATCAGCTGCCGCCCCACCGTCGATTGAAGATACATTGTGCTGTTCCGAACCATGAGGTGCCCCCGCACAACCACCCAGTAACAACACACCACACAATACCATCAGGTAATCTCGTTTCATTCTATTTTCTCTCATTGAACTTATTGAATAATAAATCTATTCTGTAAGGCTCATATTATTAATGTTTAAGTGCTTTCCAACGTTAATTTTAGTATTCTAAACAGTCAATCAGAATTTTTTGGATTTATGTCTTTAGAAAATCCCCCAAGCCCTATGCAAGGCATCACGCTTTATAGTCATGCAGATGATTTCCGCTCACACTGGATTCGTTTTTTACTGGCTGAGAAACAAATCAAATATCAGCTCATTATCACTGACCATGAAGATGAGGATTTGGCAGACCTCAATCCCTACAATCAGCTTCCGATGTTGATTGAACAAAATCTGAAATTATTTTCAACCAACGTGATTGCCGAATATCTGGATGACCGTTATCGCCAGAATAAACTCTATGCCGATGCACCGATGGCCAGAGCAGAACAACGTCAATATATCTGGCGCTTTGAACAGGACTGGTTCAAACTGGCAGATCATATGCTCAGACATGCCGATAGCCTGGACCTGAAACAAAAACAAAAGGCGCAAAAAGAACTCAGGGACACCTTGATCTCACTGACGCCCCTGTTTCAGCATTTTCCATTTTTCATGTCAGAAACCTTCTCCATTCTGGACTGCATGCTAGCCCCGATCTTCTTGCGTCTTAAAAGTATGGGAATCGAATTACCGGCACAGCATTGCCGACCGATTTTCTTGTATTGTCATCGTATCTTTAGCCGCCCATCTTTCATTAAATCAATGACAGCTCAAGAAAAAAACAGCTACAATGAATTGATTTCTACGATTTAATAAGTTTTTCAATTATGTCTGAGCAAATAACTTTTACGCCTACACGCCCATACCTTGCTCGTGCCATTTATGAATGGATTTGCGATAACCAGCTGACGCCTTATTTGTTAGTGGATGCAACCCAACCGCACACAGATGTTCCGCTACAATTTGTAAAAGATGGGCAAATTGTTTTGAACCTCGCACCGCATGCAGTGCATCAACTGCATATGAGTAATGATGCAATCACTTTCTCCGCCCGTTTTGGCGGTGTTGCCAAAGAAATTTATGTGCCTATCCGTGCCGTACTTGGCATTTATGCCAGAGAAAATGGACAAGGCCTATTCTTTGATCCTTCTGAATATGAAGATATGGAAGAAACTGCTGCACCAGAAACAGAACAAACCAAGCAAGAAGCAGAACCTACGAAAAAGAAACCTTCACTCAGAATTTTAGATTAAGCAAGGAGAGACACAATGGCATTTGACTTGGTTCAGTATTTTGCTGAACAGATTAAAATTCAAAAACCGCAGCTTTTTAGCCAATATTCTCCAAAAGAAAAACAGTCTTATATTGATGAAGTCAATATTTTAACTCTTGGACAATTAATCAGCCTATGGAAACAGAATCCCCAGAAACTTTATCAGGAAGTTCAAACCGCTGATCCGCTTTATATCCAAGAGATTGCTCGTCACCTGACCACCTCCCCGCATAATCAGTCTGAGCTTAAAGCGGCTGAACTCGAAAATAGTGTTTCAGAAGTATTGGCCTTACAACTGGCGGAGTTAAAACAACTTGACCAGACCGGCAGCTTCGGACAAACCGGACTGACCGAACTGTTAATGGGTCAAATTGAACATCTATCCGGCCAAGCGGAAGACTGGGTCTGGTCAACCAACCATTTGACAGAGTTACTGGGCTCCAAACCGGTTGTTCAAGAAGAGGTTTCTCTTGAAGCTACCATGCAGGAGTTTAACCAGATGGTGAATCAGGCCAAACCTGTGGCTCATGAGCCGCATGAAGCTGCTGATATTGTCCCGCCAGTGGTACCCGGCTGGGCCTATCTTGTTTCTCCTTTGGTCGCATTGGTCATTCTTATATTTTTGTATTGTTCATATTGCCAGTTAATCTCTGGCTGATTTGAGATAAGCCGATAAAGAAAGAATTAAATTCTTTCTTTATCATCATTTTAGTAGAAAATTAATCATTATTAAAATAACAATTCAAACTTTCTAATTAATAAATTTACATTTATTTACAATCCTAATTACATATTTATCTCAATTATTAATGTGAATAAAATCACACTAACAATTAATTATTCATCTTAATTAATATTTTTATTTGTTAATCTGACAAAAAATGTCAATTATTAGCACTCCTTAAATTTCAATTAATCTAAAGCATGATTGATTTAATAAAAGAGTTTCCTATAATAATTTTATCTACTTTTGAAAACTAATCAAAAACAAAAGTAGTGTATATATAAATTCATAAACAAAGATGTATCAGTAGAGATAAAATCATGGCTAAAATTTCATTAGAAAGCTTAACAAATATTGATGGGTTCGTTGCAGCAGCATTAGTAGATACAGAAAGCGGTTTGGCGCTAGCAACACAAGGTGGGGGTTCACTGGATTTAGAATTGGCAGCTGCTGGTAATACCGAAGTTATCCGCGCCAAACGCCGCGTAGCCAACTCATTGAAACTTAACGATGATATTGAAGATATCCTGATCACCTTAGGTAAGGCATATCACTTGATCCGTCCATTAGAAAGCAATGGCAATTTGTTCCTTTATCTTGTTTTAGACCGTACCAAATCAAATCTTGCCATGGCGCGTCACGAACTTAAAACCTTCGAAAAAGAGTTAGATTTTGCTTAATTCTTAATTTAAAAATATTTAATACATTAGGTTTCTTGTATATATTTCTATTTTATTTATTCATTATCATAAAATAGAAATAATACAAGTTTCCTATTATTAGCCTTTAGTATAATGGCTATTTTTTGCAGTCCAATATTTTAAAAACATTAAAGTGATACTATGAATGGACATTGCATTAATATCGCAATTTCAGGTATAAGTTTAAAAGTTTCAGATGAATTAAAAATAGAACTTAGAAAAACCATACCACACGAGTTTGGCATAAACTGGATCAATATTGCCGATCCCAATATCGACTTACTATTAATCAATGAAAATTTCTTCGAGTCCGAAGGCATTCAACGCATTTTAAAACAAAAACAACTACTCTGCTTAAAAGTGGCGAAAGGAGAAGGCTCACATCATATCGAACAACACAATACCCTGTATTTACCGTTTCAGCATAGCGAGGCATTAAAAAACTGGATTCAGTTTCGTCTACTGAGCTATCTCTCTCATCAACAATCCCAGCAACCCAAAACCGAACGCGTTTCCAGCCACAATGCCATTAATGAAAAATATTTGACGAATATGCTCAATCCCGAGAATGCCAGACTGCATCTTTTTGATGATCACGGCACCTTGGCCATCATCGATACCCGTAGTCAAATTGCCTGGCTGGAGCCGACACGCATTCATACCAAAACCAATCACAGCTTTAAATACGAATTTGCAACCACCTCCAATTTCACTAAAGTGTCCCGTAAAGTGGAATATAACTTACAGGACTGGGTCTGGAATCTGTTTTGGCACTCGATCGAATTCCAACGTCTGGCACCCAATGAAAATGAATATTATAAAATCGAATACTGGCCGCAGCCTGCTCAAAGCGAAGGTCGTAAAACCGCCCTCCTACTTTCAGCCTGCTTTATACAAGGCGCGCAACTTTATCAGGTCGCCACACAGCTAAAACTTCCCATTCAAACGGTTCAACAGTTTATTGCGGCCTGCATGATTTCGAACAATGGCGGCATTATTCCTGCTTCAGAAAGTCATTACTTAAAAACAGAAGCTGAAGAACAAACGATTGAACAAAAAGGTTTTTTAAATAAATTTTTCGGCAAAATCAGACGCCGCTTTGGGCTTTAAGGAATACTATGATTCTCCAACAATATAAAATTGTCTTTGCAGGAAGCATGGGCGCAGGAAAAACCGAAGCGATTAAATCGCTTTCAGAAATTCCTGTGCTTGCGACTGAGGCATTAAACACAGACAGTCAGGCCCATAACAAGATGCAAACCACGGTAGGGATTGATTATGGCGAAATTACGCTGGATGACGGGGTAAAGATCGGCTTATACGGTACACCGGGTCAATCACGTTTTGATTTTATCTGGCCGGTGATCTGTCAAGGTGCCTTGGGCGTTATTTTACTGGTTGACCATAACAGCAAAGTGCCGATTGAAGAACTTGAAGCCTATCTGGAAACCTTTAAAGATTACACCCAGAATATTTCGATTGGCATTACCCATGTCGATGAAAACAAAGAACAGCCGACTACGATCTATCGGGACTGGCTGATTCAGAATGACTATCACTATCCTCTATTTTTTATCGATGCGCGTAAACAAGAGCATATCTTGCTCATGATTGAATCTCTTATTGCAGCATTAGAAGTCAATTTAAAAGCAACAAATTAATTACTTTATAAAAGAGAAGAATTATGTTCAGTATTCCCAGTCAGCAACGTACCGCACCCAAAGAGCTGATCCAGTTTGCCAAGGCTCAAGCCAATGATATTCTGATGAATATTCGAGGGGTGGATTATATTATGCTCTGCTCAACAGACGGGTTTGAACTCGCGGCAATTTACAAGAAAAACCCGTATAACAGTACCAAGCTGGCTGCTGTCAGTAGTTCAATTCTGGCCATGGTCACGGCTTTTCTGAATGAAATCCAGTTAACCGGATGTCAAAGTATTACGCTAGATGCTGAAAATGGTAAGGCGATCCTGACCTCTATCCCGGCCCAGCATCATCCGATGGTTATGGTGACCTTAAGTAACAAGGACGTATTATTAGGCCAGCTTCTTTATAGCTTAAAGCAGGCCAGTACGGCGATTTCCGAAGCAGATCAAGCCTAAATACCTCATAAAATAACTAATCTGACAGGGTGTCATCCTTGTCAGATTTTTTTCATTTTATCCCTCATAGAATTTGCATCCACCTATTTATTTTCGTTTATGAACACTTGTATATTTTTATAAAATCCCCACCCTCTTCTTTCACAAAAAATATTGATAACAATAAACGAGATATGATTTTTTAAAACATCAGATGAATGGTCATTAATTTAAATGATTTAGCAATATTTTTTCATTATTATAATTTTCGAACAATTAACGATCATAAAATTTTCATAAATGAATAATTTTAATAACACATCTCGTTTTTGTTCCAACATAATGAGCACGATGGAGAGAAAAATGAAGCTGAAAAGCTTAAAACTCGGCGCAGGGGTTGCGTTATTGATTAGTGGTTTTTCGAGTCAGCAGGCGATGGCTGATTCCTATATTTTTGTGACCAATACCACACCGCAAACGGTATCGGTACAAGTCAATCAGACGGGAGCGGCCTTACAGCAAGGCAATGAATGGGCACAGGAAGCCACACAAATTGCCCCTTATGAAACCAAACGTATTTTACGGATCAACCGGTATACCGGGATCAAATCCGGTAAAACCTATAATTTTGATACTGTCGTCAGCAGCGGCAACTCACAAGTGACTTTAAAGCAGACCATGACTGGCACCTGGTCTGGCAGCAACATTCAGCATGGCATCCAAACCGCGACGGCAACATCGCCTTGGTATTCAGATCGTAATGTTCATCGGATTAATACCACTTATGCAGGTTTATCCGCTCAGGCTGCGGTAAAAGCCGAATATACCGGCGGTTATGATGACTTCCATTACACCATTCATCAAAACACCGTTCCAGAACCGGTTTCAGCCAGTGCCGATGAACTCAAAGTCCTGACGTATAATATTTATGCCCTGCCGATGGTGGCGAGTAAGATTAGCGAACGTCTGGCTGAATTGCCCAATCATTTAAACGGCTACGATGTGATTATGATGCAGGAAGCCTTTGCCTCTTCACGCACAGACATGTTGAATCAAATGGCACAACAATATCCGTATCAAACCCATATTCCTGTCGGTTCGGGCTATAACCTGTTTGACAGTGGTCTGGTGATTGTCAGCCGCTATCCGATCGTGAAAACAGCACAATTGATTTATCCGGACTGTACCGGCACCGACTGCTTTGCCGATAAAGGCGTACTCTATGCTGAAATCATTAAGAATGGTAAGGCCTATCATGTGACATCAACCCATACCGCATCTTTTGATACCGATGCCGCACGCGCATTACGCCAGACCCAGTTCAAACAGATTCGCCAATTGGTCAATCAACAAAATATTCCAAGTTTTGATGCCGTGCTGATGGGAGGAGATTTTAATGTCAATAAACTGTTATGGCCGCAAGATTATCAAGACATGTTGACCAACCTGAATGCAACCGCAGCACCAAGCACAGGTTATACCGCTTCGACCTTTGATCCACGTGTAAATAAGCTGGCAGGAGCGGCAGGTTCTGGCGGTTCAAATGTTGAATATCTGGACTATATTGTGGCGTCCAATAACCATCGTCAGCCAACACAGTCGCGTAATGATGTGCGTATTCTGCGCAGTACGGCGGACTCCCTGTTCATGACCTGGGATCTCTCCGATCATTTCCCGGTGATGGGTCAATTTAATTACACGCCATAAATGGAATGCGGTATGAATAAAAGACTATTGCTGACAATGCTTATTGTTGTCGTGGTCTTGGTTGCGATTGTAGTCTGGAAGAGCACCGCCTCTTCCGCTGCAGTCCAGCACACCAAATCCACCTCTTCATCTCAGGATTCATCAGCACAGATGAGCGATGAAAGCATGCCAAATAAAAGCAAGGACGAAATTTTTCAGGACTCGCTGTTAAAACAACTCAAAACATTGCAACAACAACCCGGCAATATCACTGAATTTCTGAATGATTTTAAAGCCAGTTGTCCTGTCTCTGACTGTAATGCAGTGCTTGCAAAAGCTTTGGCCAATTATCCCGACCAGAAATTTGCAGCTTTAGTTGCGAATCTGTTGAAACGGATTCCGCAATATGAACAACAGATGCAAAGCACGGTACTCTCAACCGCGTTATCTCCCAAAGAGCGTTTTGATGCATTGTGGAAACTCAGGGAGCAGACCTTAGGCCAAGCCGAAGCCATGCTGGGCTTTGGGCAAGAACGACAGTATGCAGATTATCATTTTGCCTATCATGATCTGGCACAGAAACAGAATCTGAGTGCTGAACAACGTTTAAAAGCCTTTGAACAGTTGCAAAAACAGTATCCAGATGCAACTCAGCAGGAAAGCAAGATCGGACAATATCAACAGGCCTTGAATCTGCTCGAGCAAGGCTCACACAACCCGGCAGAAACGGCACGTTTAAAGCAGCAATTACAGCAGCAATATTTAACCGAGCAGCAACGCCAACAAGTTCAGCAAAGAGAACAACAGGAGGCTCAACAACAGCAGCAAGTCAATCAATATCAGCAGGCCTTGCAGCAGTTACAACAAGAGATGCAACCGCTGAAAACACAGCTTTCAGAAGCCGAATGGCAACAGCAGTATCAAAGCCGTTTGGAGAAGTTACGCTTGAAAATGTTTCCTTAAACCGGTTGAACCCAAGCGATGGCAGGTCGCAAGGGTTCAATCAAGCCATAAAATCAAAGCAAAGCAACATTTAATAATTGCTGACGTTTTTTCACCTGTTGGCCGACTTGACCAATCAATTCCTCCACCACCCCATCGACATCCGATTTGATCTGTTGCTGAATTTTCATGGCTTCAAGTATCAATAAGGTTTGCCCTTTCACAACCTGATCCCCCACATTAACCAGTAGATTCACAATTGCCCCATCCATTGGCGCACGGATTTTGCCATCCCCCACCACTTCTGCTGCTTCAGGTGCGGCATAGGTGATATTTTCAATCATGACATTACCATTGCCTACATCTAAATACAGCTGATCTTGATCAAACACATAAGCCAGCTTACGGCGAACACCGTCACAGCTATAAATGATTTCCTCCCCATTGATCCTTACAATCTGGAGGATTGCCTGTTGATCACACAACGCAACTTTGAGCTGCTGCTGATCATGTTGTACATGTAACAAGAGCTGCTGATCGGCATATTTCAGTTTCAATGGAAATGGCATAGCAACACCCGTTTGCCAAGCCACTTGCTGCCGGTTTTGCTGGCTAAACAGTGCTGCCGCCACAGCGAGTATTTCAAGCGTCAGGCTTTGTTGATGCAGACTCACATCATCCTGAAAATGTTGCTGAATAAAAGCAGTATTGGTGTCTCCAGCCACAATAATCGGATGACGTAATAAATTGCTCAGGAATTGTTTATTACTATTTACCCCCAGCAATACACAATCATCAACAGCCCGGGCGAGTAAACGGATGGCATCCTGACGGGTCTTCCCATAAGCAATCACTTTCGCCACCATCGGATCATAGAAAGGACTGATTTCACCCTGCTCTAACATGCCGTGGTCAATCCGCACATTCGGCATCATCCCATCGCTACCTGCAGGTTGCCAACGCAGTACCTTCCCGGTTTGTGGCAGGAAATCCTGACGTGGATCTTCGGCATATAAACGCACTTCGATCGCATGCCCGTTTAAGCTCAACTCATGTTGCTGTAAAGGCAGAGTTTCGCCATTCGCCACACGCAACTGCCATTCCACCAGATCCAGTCCAGTAATCATTTCCGTCACCGGATGCTCGACCTGTAAACGCGTATTCATTTCCAGAAAATAAAACGCAGCGGATGAGTCCAGCAAGAACTCTACCGTACCAGCGCCAACATAATCACAGGCCTTGGCTGCGGCCACTGCCGCCTCCCCCATTTGCTGACGAAGTTCAGGTGTCATCACCGGACAAGGTGCTTCTTCGACCACCTTTTGATGACGACGTTGAATCGAACAGTCCCGTTCAAACAAATACACATAATTGCCATGCGTATCACCAAAGACCTGTATTTCGACATGCCTTGGCGCAATCACGGCTTTTTCCAGGATTAACTCGCCAGAACCAAAGGCATTTTCTGCTTCCGACCGCGCTGTTTTTAAGGCTTCCACGATATCAGCAGCATACTGGACCAGACGCATGCCTCGTCCACCCCCACCTGCCGATGCCTTGACCATCAAAGGATAACCAATCGACTCAGCCTGCTCAGCCAGATAATCAATATCCTGCTGATCGCCTTCATAGCCCGGTACACACGGCACGCCTGCCTGAATCATGGCTATTTTCGAAAGACGCTTGCTGCCCATCAGCTCGATCGCAGCTGCAGTTGGCCCAATAAAAGTGATGCCATGCTCAAGACAGGCTTGGGCAAAATCAGTATTTTCTGACAAAAACCCATAACCCGGATGTACCGCATCTGCACCGGTTTTTTGGCAAGCTGCAATAATCTGGGCAATCGATAAATAAGATTCGGAAACTTTAGATGCGCCAATATAAACCGCTTCATCCGCTACCTGCACATGACGGGCATTGGCATCGGCATCTGAATAGACCGCAACCGTTTGATAACCCATTGCTTTAGCAGTTTGCATCACCCGTACAGCAATTTCACCACGGTTTGCCACTAAGACTTTTGAAAAACTCATTGTTTCATCTCTACGATTCAATCCCCCCGTTGCTGCTGTTCAAACAGTAGTTGAGGGCGATTTCTAGTCAAACCAACTCGGATTACGCTTTTGGATAAAGGCCATGGTGCCTTCCTGTCCTTCGGCACCCGCAACTGCATCTGCAAACTGTTGTGCTGCATCATCCAGAAGCTGATCTAAAGGTTCATTCAGTGTTCGGTGTAATAACGCCTTGGTCGCACGGGAAGCCAGAGGCGCAGCACGTTTAATCTGTTGAATGGTCTGTTCAAGCTGCTGTTCCAGTTCCGTTTCATTCGATGCCACCTGATGAACAACACCTAAATCCAGCGCGGTCTTGCCATCAAAGCGTAAACCTAATAATGCCAAACGACGGGCTTGGGTCAGTCCAATACGCTTTACCACAAAAGGCGCGATCTGCGCAGGCAAAATTCCCAAGCCTGTTTCAGGCAAACCAAACTGGGCGGTATCACGGCTGATGGCAATATCTGACACACAGGCTAAGCCGAAGCCGCCTCCCAGCACGGCACCTTCCAGCACAGCAACAACAGTTTGAGCAGCCTGATCCACTTGCTCAATCATGGTACCGAAACGGCGATTAAAATCGACATAAGCTTGTAAGCTACCGCTATTGGCAACTTCAATCCGCAGTCCTGCCATATCCTTGATATCGCCTCCGGCACAGAAATGCCCGCCTTGACCGCGAAAAATAACCGCACGAATCGAGACATCATCGGCAATCTGGCTAAACACCTGCTGAATGGCGGTGACCATCTTCAAACTCATGGCATTACGGCTTTCAGGACGATTTAGCCATAGAGTTAAAATACTGCCTTGCTGTTCCAGCTGAATGCTGTCATCTATCTCTAAGCCTGCAACAGAAGTTGAAAGTGTCATACGTCAGCCCCTAGTTTTTCTGTTTCTTCGGCAGAATGTCAGTGAGCTTGCAGATAATTCCGAGCATGATCTCGTCTGCACCGCCGCCAATCGAACCTAAGCGCCCATCACGGAACAATTGTGATGCCGGGTTATCCCACATAAAGCCATTCCCGCCCCAATATTGCAGGCAGCTGTCAGCCACCTCACGGCTTAATCGTCCGGCTTTCAGCTTCGCCATAGAGGCCATCAAGGTCACATCCTCACCCGCAACATGTTGCTCACAGGCCTGAAGCGTTAAAGCTTTCAGTGCTGCAACTTCGGTCATGAGTTCAGCAAAACGGAAATGTACATACTGGTTATGAATTAAAGGCTGACCAAACGTGGTTCGTTCTCTGGTGTAATCAATGGTTTGCTGAATGACTTTTTCCATCCCACCTACTGCATTGATACAGGCCCACATGCGCTCTTCCTGAAACTGCATCATTTGCATCATGAAGCCCATGCCTTCCACCCCAACCAAGTTACGTTGCGGTACACGCACATTGTCGAAATACACTTGTGCAGTCGTGGTTGAACGCATCCCCAATTTATTCAAAGGTTCTGAAAAGCTAATTCCGGGAGTCTTGGCTGGGACAATAATCATGGATTTATTGACGTGTGGCTTGTCGTCGGATGTATTGGCAAGTAAACAGAAGAAATCAGCTTGTAATGAGTTGGTGATCCACATCTTGCTGCCATTAATCACATAATCATCACCATCTTTTTTGGCTGTGGTTTTTATCGCTGCCACGTCAGAACCTGCATGTACTTCGGATACCGCAATCGACGCGACATATTCACCACGAATGGCAGGATTCAAAAACTCATCGCGGAGTTCCTTACTGCCAAAACGTGCCAGTGCAGGTGTAGCCATATCGGTTTGTACACCAATCGCTAGGGGCACACCACCACATGCAGCACGACCTAATTCTTCTGCTACTACAAGGTTATAAGAATAATCAAGACCCAAGCCGCCATTTTCCTCTGGCTTGCAAATTCCCAATAAGCCCAGATCCCCCATTTTCTTAAAGACATCATGAATCGGAAAACGCCCCGCTTCTTCCCATTCCGGAATAAACGGATTTAGCTCATTTTCAACAAACTGGCGTGTGGTACGGCGTAAGGCTTCATGTTCTGCGGTAAATTTCATTGTTTTTGTTCCTTAAAATTGTTTCTCCCTCTCCCTAACCCTCTCCCCAGATGGGAGAGGGAATCCCTTCTCCCTCAGGGAGAAGGCTAGGATGAGGGTGTTAAAAATTAAAATCTCGATACACCAAATCGTGTTGGATTTAACTCACGTTGTTGTGCTTCAAAAATGGTTTGTAATAAAAAGATCAGGACCTTACGGGTGTCTCTTGGATCAATGATGCCATCGTCATGCAGCATGGCCGTATTGAATAAAGCCGTTGACTGCTGTTCCAGTTTCATCGCTGTACTTTGTTCCAGAAAATCCAGCATCTGCGGATTCGGTTCCATTCCTGAAGCTTTCTGTTTGCCCTCAGCCACAATCCGTAAGACTTTGCCTGCTTGCGCTGCACCCATCACCGCCACATGTGAGTTTGGCCATGCAAAGATAAATTGCGGCGATAAACTACGGCCACACATCGCATAGTTACCTGCGCCATAAGAGCCTGCCACCACAATCGAAATCTTGGGTACGGTTGCATTGGCCACCGCCTGAATCAGCTTGGAACCATGTTTAATAATGCCGTTCTGCTCGGCATCGGTTCCGACCATAAAACCGGTGGTGTTATGCAGGAATAAAAGTGGGCGTTGGGTTTGCTCACACAGATGAATAAACTGAGCTGCTTTAGCCGCCCCTTGCGGGGTAATCGGACCATTATTGGTAATAATGCCGATATGTAGTCCGCCCACTTTGGCCCAACCACACACGGTTAAGGCATCATATTCCTGTTTAAACTCCAGAAAATCTGAATCATCAATAATCCGCGCAATGATTTCCTTCATATCAAAAGGTTGCTTTGGATCTTGTGGAATAATCCCTAACAGCTCTTCAGCAGCATAACGCGGTTCTTTATAATTCTGAGTGGATTGCGCGGTCTGTTCTTTCCAGTTGAGATGCTCGAAAATCTCACGCGCCAGACGAATACCGTCTGCATCGTTTTCTGCCAGATATTCCGCCACGCCTGAAACTTGGGTATGCATTTCTGCTCCACCCAGTTCTTCCGCAGTCGCCACTTCTCCTGTTGCCGCCAATAACAGTGGTGGGCCAGCCAACAGCATTTCTGTTTGTTTGCGAACCGCAACCACATAGTCAGACAAACCCGGCTGATAAGCACCACCCGCAGTTGCATTGCCATGCACCACCGCCACTTGTGGAATCCCTGCCGCAGATAAACGTGCCTGATTGGCAAAGGTCATTCCACCATAAGTAAATACTTCCGCGGCATAATTCAGGTTTGCACCACCACTTTCGGTCAAGGTGACCATCGGCAATTTTTGTTCCAGGGCAATCTTTTGCAGCCGTAGGGTTTTATGCACGCCCATGGGTGACATGGTACCGCCTTTGATTGCGCTGTTACTTGCAGACACCAGCGCACGGACCCCACTGACAAAACCGATCCCGGCAATTACACCACCGCCTGCTTCGGAACCATCTTTATCGTCATGCATGTTGTAGCCCACCAGACCACATAGCTCGACAAAAGGTGAGTCTGCATCTAACAGCAACCGGATCCGTTCGTGTGGCAAGATTTTACCTTTCTTATCAAACTTGGGTTTTGCGGCATAAGACTTATCAATACTTTTTTGCTGTACCGCACGAACTTCAGCCAACTGGGTTAATAGCGCCTCCCGATTTTGTTGGTATTGTTCACTACCCACTACAATTTCAGATTGGAGAATCGTCATGTTTATTCTCCATCTGTTTTGAATATGTCAGGAATAAACGCTCGATGGAAACCGTTAAATGCGTCATTGTTGGTCGCATCAGCCAATGGATACATGCGTGTGCCTTGTGACGCTGCCCCATCAATACGCAGGGTGACGCCTGATACAAAAGCCGCTGCATCAGAAAGTAGATAACAAATCGCTGAGGAGATTTCTGATTCTGTGCCCATCCGTTTTAATGGAACATTGCTCGCTAAACTAGGAATGATCACTTTGGCAAAATCGCCACTATAGTTGTCCATACCCGAAGAAATAATCCAGCCCGGTGCAACTGCATTAACCCGTACCCCAGATTTGCCCCATTCCACTGAAGCCGTTTTAGTCAAGTTGTCCACCCCTGAACGTGCTGCACCTGAATGCCCCATGCCCGGCATACCGCCCCACATATCTGCGGTCATATTCACGATGCTGCCGCCATGTTTTGCCATCCACTGGTTATAGGCTTCACGCATCAGGTAAAAGGTGGAATGCAGGTTATTACGGACCACGGCATCAAAACCATTGGCTGAAATATTCTCTAATGCAGAAGGAAATTGTCCGCCTGCGTTATTGACCAATCCATCCAGCTTGCCAAATTTTTCAATAACTTCGGCAATCATGTTTTTAACCTGTTCTTCATCGCGGTTATCGCAAACGATGAAATGCACTTTACCGCCATCTTCCAGAATTTCCTGACTGACTTTTTCCAGCTTTTCAATTTTTCGACCGGTAATGATGACTTGCGCACCTAAACATGCCAGTTCATGTGCCGTACAACGGCCAATACCCGAACCTCCACCTGTGACGATCACTACTTTGCCAGCAAATGCATCTGCCCTGAAAATTGATTGATAACCCATGTTTACATCCTTAATATTTTTCTAACAGTTGTGCAGGCACTTTCACCGGCATATCCAATAATTGCTGTGCAAACGCCTTACCTTGTGGATCAATCCGCAAACTGGCGATTCCCCCGCCCCCCAATGCATTTTCCAGCATGAAATTCAGCGCATGCATCTCAGGTAATTCATAACGAATCACTTTTGATTTTTCAGGATCTAAAACATGCTGCATATATGCGGCAACATTGGCCTCGGTCAGAGCTGCACGAATCCACGGTAAATATTCAGTCTTGCGCGCGATCACCCCAATATTGCTGTGATTGCCCTTATCGCCACTGCGTGCATGTGCTAGCTCAATCAAAGGCACTTCAACCTCACCGCCTTGATAACTTGCCACTTCACCGACGGGATGTAGCTCGACCTCTGCTACCTTTTGCCCAACAGGAACCTGAACCGGATAACGCTGCCCCGCAAAGTCGACTTCAACTTTTAATTGATCTTTATCAATCAGGAAAGAAAACAGCTTCACTACAGCGGATGCTTTCGGACGACCGCCGACAATCCCTGCCAATGCGGGTGCCATCCCTGTTGAAGCTTGAGCAATTTCCGAGGCAAAGAACATACAAGCTTCTTTAAACAGATGTTTGACCGCGATTTTAACCACCACTTCACGGCTATCTTGGATTCGGGCATGCGCCCCATAGGTACTTTCAATACCGAGAATCTCAACCGACTTTTCACTAAAAGGAGGAACTGAACGTAGTGCCAAAACGCGTTCACATTTATTGATAATGGCATCCGCAATCACTTGGGCTTTTTCTGGTGCTTCACGACCTGCAATCAAGAAACTAACCAAAACTCGGTAGCCATCCGCATAAGTCGCACTGACTTTATATTGTTGAGTTGGTGCCCGACCTGTTGCGCCAGTCACCTTGACTCGATGTTCGCCCACCTGTTCTAAATGGACTTGGCTAAAATCAGCGCTTACATCAGGTAAAAGATAGGCTTGCGGATTGCCTATTTCGTAAACGATCTGCTCTGCTACAGTCGCAGTTGAAACCAGACCACCCGTCCCTTTCGGCTTGGTCACAATAAATGAAGCATCAGCGCTGACCTCCACGATCGGAAAGCCCATATTGTCAAAGCCTTGAACGAGACGCCAGTCAGTAAAGTTTCCACCTGTACACTGTGCGCCGCATTCAATTACATGCCCAGCCAGTGAACCTTGCGCCAGCTTGTCATAATCATCCAGTGACCATTTATATTCGTGTAACAATGGAGCAAGCACAACTGCGGAATCCACCACTCGACCCGTGATCACAATATCTGCACCCAAGTCCAAGGCATCACGAATCGCAACAGCACCTAAATAAGCATTACTGCTGGCAACCTGTGCAGGTAAAGCATCGCCATTAAACATTTCCTGAATGTTTTGTTTTGATAATTCTGCATGCTTTGGCAATACATCGTCACCCAGCACCACTGCGACTTTTAAATTCAGGCCTTTCTCATCAATGATTTTCTGTAAGGCATCACGACAAGCCAGTGGGTTTACCCCGCCTGCATTGCTGATCACTTTTATTTTTTTCTCGGCAATTTTATGGATCAGTGGTGACATCACCCGACTGACAAAATCCAGCGCATAGCCATGACTTGGGTCCATCATCATCGCCTTGGCCATAATCGACATGGTAATTTCAGACAGATAGTCAAAGACCAGATAATCAATATCACTCAGATGCACCAACTGAAAAGCAGCGGTGTTGGTATCGCCCCAGAATCCTGATGCACATCCGATTTTGACTAGCCTCTGGTCATCCTGTTTGACAGTTGTCATGCGCTTTCTCATTGTTATTACTAAAAACGCCTTAACATTACCAAGCAAGTGCTTGGTTTGTAAAGTACATAATGCTATGCTGTATTGGCAAAAAACGACAAACTCAAGCAACTGCTTGTTATAAAAAGATAAGACAAAGCACCGAATGAATTTTGTTACAATACACTTTAGCTTGAACAGGATAGACGGATAGGCATGATCGCAACTTCAATTGAGCAAATACCCAAGATTGTTTGCTTTGACGATAGTCCACGTGGGCGTTTATTACAGGGCGCAGCCTATCTGTTTTATAAGCAAGGTTATGACAAAACCACGGTTCGTCAACTTGGTGAATTTATTGGCATTCAATCGGGTAGCCTGTTCCATCATTTTAAAAGCAAGGATGAAATTCTGGCGACGGTGATGGAACAAACCATTATCTATAACTTCGCCCGTTTAAAAGAAGCGGCTGAACGCTCAAGCGATCCTGAACAACAATTACGTCATTTGATCAAAGCTGAATTACTGTCGATTGCCGGTGATACCGGTGCGGCTATGGCCGTATTGGTGCATGAATGGTTTGCCCTTTCCAAAGAAAAACAAGATTACCTGCTGAAAATGCGTAATGAATATGAGCAGGTTTGGCTAGACGTGATTGAAAAATTACGTGCTCAGGGCAAAGTGAAACATGATGCTTTTATCTGGCGCCGTTTGCTCGGTGGTTCGATTTCTTGGACCGTAACCTGGTACAGACCCGAAGGTAAAGTCAACACTGATGAACTAACTGAAATGGTTTGGGAAATGGCGGTGAAATGAATGCCATCTATCTGCGTAGGCCCCTACCCAGTGATTTAGCCGAGATCAAACAGGCTTACCAGAGTAGTATTCAACTGCATCGACCATGGACCTATCCACCTGCTAATTTTGAACACTACCTCGCGCAAGAACACCGTTATTTTGTCTGCTTGAAAGAGAATCATGCCATTGTCGGCACTTTTAACATCTCCAATATCGTTCGAGGTCACTTTCATTCTGCTTACTTGGGTTATGAAGCCTTTTCTCCTTATGCAGGTCATGGCTATATGCGACAAGGACTACAACTGGTTTTACACGAAGCATTTCAAACTCTCAATCTGCATCGACTAGAAGCCAATATCCAACCAGATAATCTGTCCTCTATTCGCCTTGTATCAAATGCAGGTTTTGTCAAAGAAGGCTTCTCCCGCCAATATCTGCGGGTGGGCGGAAAAGAATGGAAAGATCATGAACGTTGGGCAATTTTAAATAGCGATTGGACAGATAAAAAATATCAGGCATTTTAATCATTGCGATATCTGACACGTTAATATAAAAATAAATTGATGCCAATTTTTTAAGCGGAATATATGCAACGCATAATCATGATTTTACTTTGCAGCTTAATATTGGGTTGTACAGATGATATTGTTACAACCAAATTTACAGATTTGCAGCATGCTAAAGTTGAACATGCGTTTGAACGCGGTTGGTTGCCTCCAATTTTACCACCCAGTACAAAAAATATTATTGAAATAAATGACCTAGACCTAAGTAGAGGTCATGGCTCTTTTACTTTTTCACCAACAGACCTAAACTATTTTAGCGGTCATGGTGCCATCCCAATTAAAATGAATAATACGACTCAAGGTAAAAAGAAAGAAATGCAGGATCAGGGATTCCAGTTTTTGGTCTATGCTCAGAATTCATCAATTTGGTATATCGCAATTCATCCTGAGGGAAAAGGAGCTTATTGGGTTGAACCCATACGGTAAGCTCCTAGCGATCAGTTTAATAGCCCAGCTGCTTACTAATTAAATCCTTCATAATTTCTTCTGCACCACCGCCAATCATATTCACCTTCACTTCACGATAAATACGTTCAGACTTAGTACCACGCATAAAGCCCATCCCACCTAGCGTCTGTACCGCCGCATCGGCACAGAATTGCATGGTTTGAGTGGCGACATTCTTCAGCATACAAATCTGGGCAATCAGTTCACTGCCTTGCAATTCAGGTTTACCTAAACGATAAGCGGTATCCTCGAGTAAAGCACGGGTTGCGGTCAATCGAGTCGCCATGTCCACCAGCTTATGACGCATCACCTGATGATCGACTAAACGCTTGCCAAAAGTATGGCGTTGCTGCGCCCAATCTAATGCTTCTTCATAGCAAGTCAGGGCAAAGCCATAACTACTGGCAGCAAGGAAAAAACGCTCCATATTGAAGTTATTCATAATCACCAGAAAGCCCATATTTTCTGGACCCAATAAATGGCTAACAGGCACTTTGACATTGTCAAAATGTAAATGCGCGGTATCGGATGCCCACCATCCCATCTTATCCAGTTTGGTTTTGCTGATCCCTTCACTATGCGCATCAATCAGCAGCATGGATATACCGTTTGCCCCTTTCGCATTTGGATCAGTACGAACTGCCACCGAGTAATAATCTGCTCGCATCCCCGAAGTGATAAAGGTCTTTTCACCGCTAACCAGAAAATAATCACCTTCACGTACAGCCTTGGTTTTGAGTGAGGCAACATCTGATCCACCACCAGGTTCAGTAATCGCCAAGGCCGAGATTTTTTCACCCGATAAAATCTGAGGCAGCACTTCAGCTTTCACCGCTTCGTTGGCAAAATGCTGAATTGGTGGCGCACCAATGGTATGCGACAGCAAAGAAGCACTAAGACCGCCCGACGCACATTTTGCCAGCTCAATCGAAGCTAGCAGCGTATAAAATGCATCTGTCCCTGCAATCCCGCCATATTGCTCTTCAAACCCTAATCCCAATAAACCAATATCTGCGGCCTTCTTATACAGCTCTCGCGGAAAAGTTTCATTCTCATCCCATTCATTCACAAAAGGCGAAATCTCCTTTTCCACAAAGCGTCGAATACTCTTGGCAAATTCCAGATGTTGCTCGTTATAGTACAAAGGATTAAGGTGCATATTCTGCTTCCTAGCAATTATTGATCATTGTTTATTGAATGAGCACTAAAGTAGCAAAACCGGAAAAACCAAGCAAGCGCTTGGCAAAATTAAAAGTTAAAAAATAGATCAAAACCTGTGATAAAGCATAAAACTATATTTTTAATCGACCTCGAAATCCACGCGTCGCATAATAAGATTGAGCACCATTATGATACGTAAAAACCCGACCATAACGACTATCACAGAAAATTGCGCCACCTAAAGCTCTTACATCCTCTGGCGTTTTTACCCAACTCGAGGTTTTTAGATCAAAATGTTCTATTGCCTGTAACTGCCTATATTGCTCTTCTGTGAGTAATTCAATTCCCATGGCTTCAGCAACATCAACCGCATTATTTACCGGTTTATGTTCCTTGCGTGCGTCTAAAGCGGCACGGTCATAACACAGGCTTCTACGCCCTTTTGGCGTTTCTACGGCACAATCATAAAAGATTATTTCTGGTGACTTTTCATCCAATACAATGATGTCTGGCTCTCCACCCGTTTCTTCCATTTGATGGAGTGACCATAATTTTTCTGGCTGCTGCTGTAATTGATCTTTAATATCGGCCCAATTCAGATCCTTGTGACGATGCATATTTTGTTCAAAGCGCTGCTTTAAGATGTCGAATAGCCTTGCAACCTGTTCAAGGTCTAACTTTTTATTCTTGGTCATTTTTATACTCTAGATTTTGAGGTTATACCGAACGACCATCAAAGTGATTGATCTTGATACTTTCCAGTTCCAGATCATCAATACAACGCACATTGATCGCACATATGGTATTCCCTTGAGGATCTACACCGATTGCATAGGGATGAATACCACAAACCTTACAGAAATGATGCTCGATCACATGCTTATTGAATTGATAAGTCGCCTGAGCATCGTCTTCCACAGTAATCTCAACTTCACTCTGAGGTAAAAACCAGAGTAAAGAACCTTTTTTCTGGCAAATTGAACAGTTACACGATAATGCTTCAGTGAGTTCACCCTGCGCAATGAAGGTTAATTTTCCACAATGACAACTTCCTTTATATTGCATCTTTTTTTCCTTTTTGATTTTTTATCTATTTTTACAGGATGCCGTGTATAAGTTCAAATCTGGTTCTGTTAATCAATGCTTATGTAAGTTTAACTCCAGAAATGTTGGCATTGTTGACACTTGGTTCCATGTTTATACGAGAATAACGGGAAACCAAGTAATAAGAAAACCAGATAAGCAGGCCGTTTTCCTTCCGTATAAGGCTTTATATCTGTGCTTCCGCATTGAGGACAACGCTCACTTAAACCAAACTCTTGTTCTAATTCCTGGCTAAAGTCTTGCGCCAGTAATGCTTGTGCTTGTTCTAAATAACGGTCAGGAACCAATAACCGAACCCCACCCAATGCATTGGAATAAAGCCAGTCCATGTTAATGGTATGTTCATTTTCAATACGGGCAGGAATATCAGCAGCTTCAAGTTGCGTTTTGGCAATTTGGGCTTCATAAGGAAAAGAATACGTTTCAGCGACCACCCATTTCATAGGAATATCTAAATAGCATAAATATAAATTCTAAGCTCAATTCATCTCGGTACACAATGCGTAAATTTGTTGTTATATATTTTGGCCATGAAACTTTTCCCATGCGATCGACTCCAAGTCGCCAGTCAGTTCATTGGATTGCTCATCCAATAGCTTATACATGATTTGATATTGACCAATTGTTGCACTACCATCAAGACCTAGCAAAACCGTATACAACGCATCAGTTAGAGCTTCTGAAACAATTTTTTTAGTTAAATGAATCTGTTCATGATTCATACCAGATTTTTCTAATAGACTGATTCGTGATATTTCAGAATCAACAGTAAAATAACTCTGGATCAGATCATCTCTTAAAAGTTTAAATTCCTCTACGAATTCTTCTGAAGTCATGGCAAGGTTATTATTGGGCATTTTAATTTCATCCTTTTGTTATTTTGATTCAACTTATAAAACAATAACATATTCCTCAAAAGATGCTATTCAATGTATTTTTCTATGGCCAATAAAAAACACCCCCTCTGCGTAAGCGGAGGGGGTGTTTCGTATTTAAAAGCTGGCGATGACTTACTCTCACATGGCAAGTGCCACACTACCATCAGCGCTAAGAGGTTTCACTTCTGAGTTCGGGAAGGGATCAGGTGGTTCACTCTTGCTATTGTCGCCAGCAAACTGTTTTGGTTTTAGGTGGTCTTACATTTTTTGCCACTTAGTACCGAAAGAGTTATTAACGGATTAGTTAATTGAGTCGTATTGTAACCAGTTTCTACACTAAATCAAGTTATGTATTGAATTTATCTTGAATACAACAACTGTTTGGGTGTTGTATAGTCAAGCCTCACGAGCAATTAGTATTGGTCAGCTTCACACGTCACCGTGCTTCCACACCCAACCTATCAACGTCCTAGTCTCGAACGGCTCTTTAGAGGAATAAATTCCTAGGGAAATCTTATCTTGAGGTAGGCTTCCCGCTTAGATGCTTTCAGCGGTTATCCCTTCCGAACATAGCTACCCGGCGATGCGACTGGCGTCACAACCGGTACACCAGAGGTTCGTCCACTCTGGTCCTCTCGTACTAGGAGCAGATCCTCTCAAATTTCCAGCGCCCACGGTAGATAGGGACCGAACTGTCTCACGACGTTCTAAACCCAGCTCGCGTACCTCTTTAAATGGCGAACAGCCATACCCTTGGGACCTGCTTCAGCCCCAGGATGAGATGAGCCGACATCGAGGTGCCAAACACCGCCGTCGATATGAACTCTTGGGCGGTATCAGCCTGTTATCCCCAGAGTACCTTTTATCCGTTGAGCGATGGCCCTTCCATACAGAACCACCGGATCACTAAGACCTACTTTCGTACCTGCTCGACTTGTGGGTCTCGCAGTTAAGCGCGCTTTTGCCTTTATACTCTACGCGTGATTTCCGACCACGCTGAGCGCACCTTCGTACTCCTCCGTTACTCTTTAGGAGGAGACCGCCCCAGTCAAACTACCCACCAGACATGGTCCTCGCCCCGGATTACGGGGCAGAGTTAGAACCTCAACATTACCAGGGTGGTATTTCAAGGACGGCTCCATTAGAACTAGCGTTCTAACTTCAAAGCCTCCCACCTATCCTACACAAGTAAGGTCAAAGTTCAATGTCAAGCTGCAGTAAAGGTTCACGGGGTCTTTCCGTCTAGCCGCGGGTACACTGCATCTTCACAGCGATTTCGATTTCACTGAGCCTCTGCTGGAGACAGCGCCGCCATCATTATGCCATTCGTGCAGGTCGGAACTTACCCGACAAGGAATTTCGCTACCTTAGGACCGTTATAGTTACGGCCGCCGTTTACTGGGGCTTCGATCAAGAGCTTCGCTTACGCTAACCCCATCAATTAACCTTCCAGCACCGGGCAGGCATCACACCCTATACGTCCACTTTCGTGTTTGCAGAGTGCTATGTTTTTAATAAACAGTTGCAGCGGCCTGGTTTCTGTGGCTGCCAAAGCTCAGGGAGCAAGTCCCATCACCGTCAGCAGCGTACCTTCTCCCGAAGTTACGGTACCATTTTGCCTAGTTCCTTCAGCAGAGTTCTCTCAAGCGCTTTGGTCTACTCGACCTGACCACCTGTGTCGGTTTCGGGTACGATTCCTGTGTAACTGAAGCTTAGAGACTTTTCCTGGAAGCATGGTATCAGCCACTTCACTGTACAAGTACAGCTTGCTATCAGCTCTCAGCATAGAGCACCCCGGATTTGCCTAAGATGCATGCCTACTGCCTTCCACCTGGACAACCAACGCCAGGCTGACTTAACCTTCTCCGTCCTCTCATCGCATTACACAGAAGTATTGGAATATTAACCAATTTCCCATCGACTACGCCTCTCGGCCTCGCCTTAGGGGTCGACTCACCCAGCCCCGATTAACGTTGGACTGGAACCCTTGGTCTTTCAGCGAACGGGTTTTTCACCCGTTTTGTCGTTACTCACGTCAGCATTCGCACTTCTGATACCTCCAGCATACTTCTCAATACACCTTCATCGGCTTACAGAACGCTCCCCTACCACGTATACAAGTATACATCCGCAGCTTCGGCACATAGTTTTAGCCCCGTTACATCTTCCGCGCAGGCCGACTCGACTAGTGAGCTATTACGCTTTCTTTAAAGGGTGGCTGCTTCTAAGCCAACCTCCTAGCTGTCTATGCCTTCCCACATCGTTTCCCACTTAACTATGATTTTGGGGCCTTAGCTGGCGGTCTGGATTGTTTTCCTCTTGACTACGGACGTTAGCACCCGCAGTCTGTCTCCCGGATAGTACTCATTGGTATTCGGAGTTTGCATCGGTTTGGTAAGTCGGGATGACCCCCTAGCCGAAACAGTGCTCTACCCCCAATGGTATTCGTCCGAGGCGCTACCTAAATAGCTTTCGGGGAGAACCAGCTATCACCAGGCTTGATTAGCCTTTCACCCCTATCCACAAGTCATCCCCTGGCTTTTCAACGACAGTGGGTTCGGTCCTCCAGTTAGTGTTACCCAACCTTCAACCTGCTCATGGATAGATCGCCTGGTTTCGGGTCTATACCCAGCAACTAAACGCCCTATTAAGACTCGATTTCTCTACGGCTCCCCTATGCGGTTAACCTTGCTACTGAATATAAGTCGCTGACCCATTATACAAAAGGTACGCAGTCACACCACGAAGGTGCTCCCACTGCTTGTATGCATGCGGTTTCAGGATCTATTTCACTCCCCTCACAGGGGTTCTTTTCGCCTTTCCCTCACGGTACTGGTTCACTATCGGTCAGTCAGGAGTATTTAGCCTTGGAGGATGGTCCCCCCATATTCAGACAAGGTTTCACGTGCCTCGCCCTACTCGTCATCATTATGTGTGCCCTTTCGTGTACGGGAATATCACCCTCTACGTTCGCACTTCCCAGAGCGTTCCACTAGAACACACATAACTTAATGGGCTGCTCCCCGTTCGCTCGCCGCTACTAAGGGAATCTCAATTGATTTCTTTTCCTAAGGGTACTGAGATGTTTCACTTCCCCTCGTTCGCTTCATAAGCCTATGTATTCAGCTTATGATACCCGCCTTATAGCGG